>JBELBA010000165.1:0-5038 GCA_042095635.1 Chitinophagales bacterium | reverse complement strand
GATAATCGAATCTTCTCTTAATACCTTCGAAGCTCTGCACTCCTTTTTTTACCAATTCTAGATCTAGTCCTATAAGCTGAGTTACGGATATTGCCGCCACGGTGTTGTCAACATTATGTATACCAGGTATATTTATCTGGACAGTGTTCATATCCTCACTTTCAAGGATTAAATCGAACTCAAATTTCCTTTCACCATTTTCATCTGTTACAACTCTAGTGTCTTTTGCATAATAATCACTTGATTCTGAAGCATAAGTATATATATCAAGATCTTTAAATCTAGAAATAGCTCCTTGATTTAGAACAGCTTTTACATGATCATGCAACAAGACTTTTCCATTAGGTTTAACTTTAGAAATCAACTTCAAAAAAGTCTTTTTCATCTCTTCAAAATCCCCATAGATATCTAAATGATCTGGATCTAAACTTGTTATTACTAATACATCTGGACTTAAATGCAGAAACGAACGATCGAACTCATCTGCTTCGATCACTACAACATCTTTTCTACCTTCTATATAATTAGAATCATAATTACGGCAAATCCCACCTACAAATCCAGTACAATCATAACCTTCTTCTTTCAATAAATGCGCTACCTGAGCACTAACAGAAGTCTTACCATGTGTCCCTGCAATTGCAATTGTATATTTATCCTTACTGATTAATCCTAGCACCTCTGCTCTTTTCATCATCTCAAATTCTTGAGACTTAAAATGATTAAGTAATTTGTTGCTATTTGGAATAGCGGGAGTGTAGACAATTAAATCATAGTCTGCATCAATGATATCAAGCTCATCTTTAAAGACAACTTTTATTCCATCCTCCTCTAAACTATCCGTAACATGTGAATTGGTTTTATCATAGCCATGTACTGTAATATTTTGACTTGCAAAGTATCTAGCCAAAGCAGACATCCCAATCCCACCAATCCCTACAAAGAAAACGCTATTTATGTTCTTTAAATTCAATCTACCAATTTATATACTTCGTCTACAATTCTAATATCAGCATCACTGATACCCAATACTTTAATATTCTCTTTTAAAGCTGATTGCTTAGCTTCATCTTTTAACAAATCGAATAAAGCAGGAATTAATGCTGCCCTAGCATCCTTATCCGAAATCATTATTGCTGCATCTTTATCAACCAAAGCATTTGCATTCTTTGTCTGATGATCTTCTGCTGCATATGGATAAGGCACCAAAATAACAGGCCTACCAACAATGCATAATTCTGAAATTGACAATGCACCTGCTCTTGATAATACTACATCCGCAGCAGCATAAGCCATGTCCATTTCATATATAAATTCACTACAAAAAATGACTGCTTGAGATTTATCTTTTAATACTTCTTTGGCTTTAGGAAAGAAATACTTTCCTGTTTGCCAGATTAATTGATAACCAGAATCAATTAATTGATCAATATGATTACTGATACTTTCATTAATAGATAACGCTCCTAAGCTACCACCTATAACTAGTACAGTCTTTTTATTTGCATCTAATCCAAAATAACTAAAAGCCTTTGCTCTTAAACCTTCATCTAGTTTAGAGATATCCTTTCTTACCGGATTGCCAGTATGAACGATTACTTCTTTAGGAAAATATCTTTCCATTTTATCATAAGCTACACATACTCGCTGTACCTTTTTTGCTAAAAGCTTATTAGTGATACCTGCATAAGAATTTTGTTCTTGTACTAAAGCTGGCACTTTCTTTTTTACACCAGCATATAAAGTAGGTCCACTAGCGTAACCACCAACACCAATTACTACATCAGGATTAAAATGCTTTATAATACTTGATGCTTTTAATAAACTTTGAATCAACTTTATTGGAAACATTAAGTTCTTAAGACTTAACTTTCTCTGTATGCCACTTATCCATAAACCTTCAATTTTGTATCCAGCCTTAGGAACTTTCTCCATCTCCATTCTATCATGGGCACCCACAAAAAGAATTTCTGTATCCTTATTTCTAGCTTTTAATTCATTGGCGATAGCTATTGCAGGATAGATGTGCCCACCAGTTCCTCCACCACTTATGATTACTCTTAAAGCCTTATTATCCATTTACTCTTTCTAATTCTCTTTTCTCAATACTTCTAGACACACTCAATATCAATCCAATCGATATAGATGTAAACCATATCGATGTCCCACCCCAACTTACCATTGGTAATGGTAATCCGGTAACAGGTAATAAATTAACAGTTACTGCCATATTTAAAAGTGCTTGTATAACAAGGTTAACACTTAAGCCTACTGCCAATAATGCCCCAAATGCTTTAGGGGAAAGCACTACTATTTTTATACAACGAAGTAAAAATGCCAAGTAGAGAATCATTAAAAATGCCCCTCCCAGTAATCCATACTCCTCAATAATTATAGCATAGATAAAATCTGAATATGGGTGCGGTAAGAATTCCTTTTGCGTGCTATCATTTGGCCCTTTACCAAATAAGCCACTTGTACCGATAGCTATCTTGGCTTGCTTTGCTTGATAATTACCTTTACCCTCAGGATCTCCTTCCACAAAACTTACTATCCTAGCATTCCATGTAGGAATACGCCATATATCCAATCCTAGTGATTTATAATTTAAGACCGCTGTTAAAAACATGGTCACAAAAATCACCATTACGCCTGCTAACCTAATCAAATAAGACATCTTTACTCTTCCTATAAAAAGCAACAATACCGATGTCATAAAAATCATAATTGCTGTAGACAAATCCGCTTTGGCAATCAAAGCACATATTACAACAATTGGTAACATTTGCCTTACCACAAATACATCTACGAAGCTATGCTCTTCATGCTGATTCTTAGATAAGGTCTTAGCTAAATAAACCGTTAAAGTCAATTTAGCTAAATCTGATGTCTGGAAAGTTAGACCAATAACTGGTATCCTTAACCATCTATCCGCATCATTAATATTTTCACCAAACAATAAAGTCACTAGTAATAATGGAATAGTGACCCAAAGGCCAGCATTTGCAAACTTGGAAAACATCCGATAATCTAGCTGATGCACAAAATACATTATCACCAGACCAGATGCCATCAAAAAGAAATGTCGAAACAGATAAAACTCAGTATTACCGGCTTTATATTTATAAGCCAATGTGGTTGTAGAACTATATACCGCCAAAATGGAAAAAAACGACAATAGAATGATAATCAACCAAATGATTCGATCTCCTTTTATGCTATTTGCAAACCTACTCATTAAATAGCTCTTACTGCTCCTTTAAATTGTCTACCTCTATCTTCATAACTCTCGAACATATCGAAACTAGCACATGCAGGAGATAATAATATTGCATCACCATCTGCACCCAAGTGGTGAGATAAGTTAACTGCTTCTTCCATACTTGCTGTGTTAACTATTAAGTCTACATATTTAGAGAATGCAGAGTGAATCTTTAGATTGTCTTGCCCTAAACAAACAATTGCTTTTACTTTTTCATCTACTAGCTCTATTAAAGCATCGTAGTCATTACCTTTATCTACTCCTCCAACAATCCATACAGTTGGTTTAGACATAGATTCTAATGCATACCATGTAGAATTCACATTAGTTGCTTTTGAGTCATTAATAAACTCTAATCCCTTAATCTTAGCTACAAACTCTAATCTGTGTTCAAGACTTTTAAAGTCTGTCATACTTTCTCTGATTATCTCTTTTTTAAGGTCAAAAATTCTTCCTACAATTGAAGAAGCCATAGAATTGTAAACGTTATGTTTACCGTGTAATCCTAATTCTGAAATACTCATACCAAATACCATTTTGTTTAAATGAATAAAAATCTGTCCGGCGTCTACCCAAGCTCCATTTTCAAACGGCTCGTGATCTGAAAACGGAAGTGTCATTGCCTTGACATTATGCCTACCAATACTTTGTTGAATTGCCTCATCATCATAGCAATAGATGAAATAATCCTCTGCTGTTTGATTCATTGCAATTCTAAATTTAGAATCGATATACTGATTAAAATCGTTGTTATATCTATCTAAATGATCAGGTGTAATATTTAATAGAATGGCCACATCTGGTCTGAAAGAAGTAATCCCATCTAACTGAAAGCTACTTAACTCAATCACATAATATGCCTTGTCCTGCTCCGCCACCTGCATTGCGAAACTTTTACCAATATTTCCTACTACTGCGACATCCAATTCTGCTTTATGCATCATGTGTCCTATCCATGCAGTGGTTGTTGTTTTTCCATTACTTCCAGTAATTCCAATAATAGTTCCATCTGTAAATCTAGATGCCCATTCTATCTCAGAAACAACTTCGATTCCTTTTTCCTTTAATTCTATAATCATACCTATATGATCCGGAATACCAGGACTTTTAATCACAGTTGTTGCATTGAAAATTTTGTCTGAAGTATGTTGCCCTTCTTCAAAGTCTACACCTTCTTTAACTAGCATAGCTTTATATTTATCAGACAAGACGCCTTTATCCGAAAGGAATACATCGTATCCTTTTCGCTTAGCTAGGAAAGCAGCACCAACACCACTTTCACCTCCTCCTAATATGACAACTCTATCTTTTACCAAAATCCAATACCATTTTCAAACTACCTCAGCTTAAGTGTTACTACAGAGACGATCGCCAAAATCATTCCTATCACCCAAAACCTTGAAACTATCTTTGATTCGTGAAATCCTAATTTTTGATAATGATGGTGCAACGGAGCCATTTTAAAGACTCTTCGACCCTCACCAAATTTTCGTTTTGTATACTTAAAGTAGCCTACCTGTATCATCACAGACAAATTCTCTACCAAGAAGATTCCGCACATAACTGGAATCAATAATTCTTTTCTAATGATAATGGCCAAACATGCTATAATACCTCCTAAGGCTAAAGACCCAGTATCTCCCATAAACACTTGAGCTGGGAAAGCATTATACCATAAGAAACCAACACACGCCCCAATAAATGCTGCCGAAAAGATCATCAACTCTCCTGTACCTGGTATATACATCACATTAAGATATTGGGCTAATATGATAT
>JBELBA010000164.1:0-5154 GCA_042095635.1 Chitinophagales bacterium | reverse complement strand
TGCCAATAGCCCTAAACCGATGCTGTAAAATTTTGCCATATTTGCATATTTAAGTGTAAAAAATAAAAATATTTTGTGTGTAAACTTACTATTATTGTTACATTAACAAAAATTTAAGTCTTTTTTTATATAATATTAATCCAAAATAAAGAAGTATATTTCAGCCAAAACCCTTGACGCTAGCTGATTACAAGTTTTTTAAAAATTTTTAAATAAATTTTGTTTTTTAAATAAGGAATATAGGCTTAAGTTGAATATTCTTTAAAATATTAAATCAAAACTTAAATTATTCACAAATATAAAAAGAAGTATTTACGTTCTACGACACAGAAGTAATTTGGTTTTATTGATATTATAAAACAAAGATATTCCTTTACAATAAAAGAATATGGGACAATTATTTAAACTCCTTCAAACGATTTTCATAGTCGAACATCTCATCTCTAAGACGAGCTGCTTCTAAGAAGTCCATATCCTTAGCTGCTTGCTTCATCTTCTTCTTGGTTTCATCTATCAATTTATTCAATTGATCTTCATTGAAGTAATCCGCTACTGGGTCTGATGCAACACTATAAGCTTCATCTGACTCTACATAATATTCTTTTTCTGCTCTGATATTAAGTACAGATGTCTGACCCATAATTTGTTCCTTGGTCTTCTTTAATTGGATTGGAACAGTTCCATGATCCTCGTTATATTTATTTTGAATTACTCTCCTTCTGTTGGTTTCATCAATGGTCTTCCTCATAGAATCTGTAATCTTGTCTGCATACATAATTACTTTACCATTAATATTCCTTGCTGCTCTACCAGAAACCTGCGTTAATGACCTTTCACTTCTTAAGAATCCTTCCTTATCTGCATCCAATATCGCTACTAAAGAAACCTCTGGTAAATCTAACCCCTCTCTTAAAAGGTTAACACCAACTAAGACATCAAATTCTCCTAGTCTTAAGTCTCTTAAGATCTCTACTCTTTCTAAAGTATGAATCTCTGAGTGTATATATTTCGATTTGATTTTTAAGTCTAACAAATACTTCGTTAACTCTTCAGACATTCTTTTGGTTAGTGTAGTCACTAAAACCCTTTCGTCAGCTTTAATTCTTTCATCGATTTGCTCTAGTAAATCATCAATCTGATTCTTACAAGGCTTCACTTCAATCTCTGGATCTAATAAACCAGTTGGTCTAATAATTTGCTCTACAACGACTCCACCACTTTGTTCTAATTCAAATGCAGCAGGTGTTGCAGATACATATATCGATTGATTAACGATGTCATAAAACTCATCAAACTTTAAAGGTCTATTATCTAAAGCAGAAGGCAATCTAAATCCATTATCTACTAAGGACTTCTTTCTAGCTCTATCTCCCTCGTACATTCCTCTAATCTGAGGAATCGATACATGACTTTCATCTACCATTAGTAGATAATCATCCGGGAAATAGTCTAATAAGGAGAATGGTCTTTCGCCTGGTTCTCTTCTATCAAAATATCTAGAGTAGTTCTCAATACCAGAACAATAACCAATTTCTTTCATCATTTCTAAATCAAAAATGGTCTTCTCTTCCAATCGTTTAGCCTCCAAATGTTGTCCAATCAATTTCAAATACTCCACTTGCTTTTCCATATCCGTCTTGATCTCTTCTTGGATAGTTTCCATTTGATCTTTCGGTGCAACATAGATCGTTGCTGGGAAAATTGCTACATCTTTAAATTCTGCTATAGTCTTACCACTATCTGGATCAATCGAACTAATTTCTTCAATTTCATCTCCGAAAAAGACAATTCTATAAGCAAACTTTAAATACGGAATGTGCACATCAACCGTGTCTCCACTAACTCTAAAAGTACCTGGATTAAGATGGTGTTGAATTCTAGAATAAAAACTTCCTACTAATCGGTGTAATAAATCTTCTCTTACAATTTCATCTCCAACCGATAATCTAATAATCCCTTTTCTAAATTCATCCGGATTACCCATACCATATATACAAGAAACGGATGATACTAATATCACATCTCTCCTTCCAGATAATAATGAAGTCGTTGCTCTTAATCTTAATTTCTCAATTTCTTCATTGATAGAAACCTCTTTTTCGATGTAGGTATTAGTAGCACTTATAAATGCTTCTGGTTGGTAATAGTCATAGTAAGAAACGAAATACTCTACCGCATTATTAGGAAAGAACTGTTTAAATTCTCCATACAACTGCGCTACCAAAGTCTTGTTATGTGTTAATACCAAAGTAGGTCTTTGGACATCTTGAATCACATTAGCCATTGTAAAAGTCTTACCAGATCCAGTAACACCTAATAATACTTGTGCCTCATCTCCATTATTGAGTCCATCTACCAATTCCTTAATTGCTTTGGGTTGATCTCCTGCAGGAGTATAGTCTGATATTATCTTAAAGTCCATCTTTTAAAGTTAGCACTATTTTCGCTACTTTAGTAGCTATAAACAACGGCAATACTATGGATTTCGACAAAATATTATCAATAAGTGGTTTAGGAGGATTACATTCTATGAAGTCTTCTAATAAGAATGGTTTCTTTGTAGAGGAATTAGGAAATGGAAAAGTTAGATTTATAACTGATATATCTAATAGAGTAGCATCTCTAGATAATATTTCCATCTATACAACTGATGATGCAATTCCTTTAGCTCAGATCTTTTTAACAATGACAGAAAGAGCGGAAGAATTAGCTATTCCTAAAGCCAGTGAATCTGCAAACAACTTAAAAGCTTACTTCACAGACATCTTACCAGATTATGATGAAGAAAGGGTTTATGTTTCTGACATCAAGAAGATCATTAAATGGCATGCATCTTTAAGCGGCATAAAAATTGACTTCGCAGCAGTAGTTAAGAAAATGGAAGCACAAGAAGGTCAAGAAGCACAAGCTTAAGACTTCTTCAAAAACTTATATAAATTAGAAAGCTCCGACATTGTCGGGGCTTTTTTTATTTTAGTAACATGGACATTAAAGCAATACAATCATTTAAGGACAAGCGTACTTATTTACCAAAAGACTTTAAACTAACAGATTGGGATAGTATCAAAGGTTATTTCAATGATCTGGAAAGTAGTAATGACGAATTAAAGGTTTGGTTAAAAAAATGGTCTGAATTAGACGCTTTCTTGGATGAGCACATGGCTTGGAGATATATCAAGATGACTTGCGATACAAGTGATGAGAATTTGGTAAATGCTTATGCTGAGTTTGTAGAAAAGATAATGCCTTCTTTAACTACGATTTCTAATGAACTCAACAAATTATTATTGGCCAACCCTTCCAAAGAAGAACTGAAAGCTATTTCTGCCTATGCAGTAATGTTTAGAGGTATAGAAAAAGAAGTAGAAATCTTTAGAGAAGAGAATGTGGCATTAAAAACGGAAGAACAATTACTAGAAAAAGAATATGGAGAAATTGCCGGAGCAATGACTGTAGAATGGGAAGGAGAAGAACTTCCGTTACCGGTTGCATTTAGTCATTTGGAAAGCAAACAAAGAGATGTCAGAAAGTCAATGTGGCAAAGCATTGCTGACCGAAGGTTACAAGATCAAAATGTCTTGGATAAACTCTTTAATAAAATGGTAAAATTACGTCAGCAAATCGCAGTTAATGCAGGTTACGATAATTATCGAGATTATAAATTTGATGAACTTGGTAGGTTCGATTATACCAAAGAAGATTGTTTCAGTTTTCATCATGCGATACAAGAAGTAGTTCTACCCATTGTAGATGAATTAATGACTTTAAGAAAGCAACATTTAGAAGTTGATAGGCTAAGACCATGGGACTTAGCTTGCGACCTGTTTTTAGCAGAACCGTTAAAACCATTTAATGGCCAGGAAGAATTAGTAAATAAAACCATCGCTTGCTTTGATGAAATAGATCCATACTTTTCTGATTGTATAAAAACAATGAAAACCTTAGGTCATTTAGATTTAGAATCTAGAAAAGGGAAAGCGCCAGGAGGTTATAATTACCCATTAAATGAAATTGGTATCCCTTTCATCTTTATGAATGCAGCTGGGACCGTAGATGATGTAATTACTATGGTACATGAAGGTGGGCATGCTATTCATTCTTTCTTAACTAGAGACTTAGCATTAAATGCCTTTAAAGAAACACCTTCCGAAGTGGCAGAATTAGCATCTATGTCTATGGAATTAATGTCTATGGAACATTGGCATCACTTCTTTACTGTTAAAGAAGAATTAAGAAGAGCTAAATTAGCACAGTTTGAAAGAGTGATTACGGTATTACCTTGGGTAGCAACTGTAGATGCTTTCCAACATTGGATATACGAACATCCAAATCATAGCACGGATGAAAGAACAGCAACTTGGATGGATATTTCTAAAAGATTCTCATCTAACATCATAGATGGAAGTGGTTTGGAAAAATACAGCGCTAAACACTGGCAAAAGCAATTACACATTTTTGAAGTACCCTTCTATTATGTAGAATATGCAATGGCACAATTAGGCGCAATAGCTATGTGGAAACAATATAAAGAAGACCCAAAGCACGGCTTGGCCAATTATAAGGCTGCTTTAAAACTGGGATATACTAAAACGATTCCTGAAATATTTGAGGCTGGTGGAATAAAATTTGACTTTTCAGAAGCCTATATCAAAGATTTAATGAGCTTTGTTAAATCAGAATTAGATCAAGTACTTAAATAAGACCGATTCCGATTAAAACCAACTTTTTAAAGAATTCTCGCAACCTTTCCAAATTGAATAGGGTATAAGAAGTATATGTTATCAAAAAAGCACATAAAATATGGTTTGATTAACATATTTAAAAAGTTTAAATAAGAATAATTTTTCATGGTTTTGGTTGGTTTAAAAAACCCTATTATTGGCGATGATAGGGTTTTTTAGTTTTTATAACTTTCCAAAGAAGCATTGTTTATAAGCCTCCCTTTTAGATCTTTCATGGCCTAATATAATTATTTATCTAATTAAGAAGAGTCGCTCTGAGTCCAGTTTAATAAAAATGAACAACAATATAGTAAAGGCTAATAAGCTAGAACCTCCGTAACTAAAGAAGGGCAAAGGAATTCCTATCACCGGTACTAATCCAATGGTCATTCCTATATTAATGACTAAATGAATAAAAAAGATGGAAGCTACC
>JBELBA010000163.1:0-5117 GCA_042095635.1 Chitinophagales bacterium | reverse complement strand
CTATAATAGGGAAGGCACCATTAGATTCTTGATATAAATATTTAATCACTTCCGTAGATCTACTTTTAACCGGCTTACCACTAACGCCACCGTTACCAATGCTTTCTACTTTTGCGCTCGGTGTTTTTAATTGGCTTCTATCAATAGTTGTATTAGTTGCAACAACACCATCAATTTTAGTTTCTTGCACTATCTCAATGATATCATCTAATTGTTCGTTGGTTAAATCCGGAGCAATTTTTAATAAGATAGGTTTCTGAGTCAATTGCTTTGCATTAAGATCCATCAGGTGATTTAAGATTTTCTTTAACGGCTCTTTATCTTGTAATGCTCTCAAATTTGGTGTGTTAGGAGAAGAAACATTTACCACGAAATAATCAACATAATCAAATAATCCTAAGAAGCACTTTTCGTAATCTAATACCGCTTCTTCATTAGGTGTTACTTTGTTTTTTCCAATATTACCACCAATGATTAAGTTTTCTGGTCTAGACTTCAATCTTTTTATTGCACTTTCAATTCCTTCATTATTAAATCCCATTCTATTAATTAGTCCTTCGTCATCTGTGATTCGGAATAATCTTGGTTGAGGATTACCAGGTTGACCAACCGGTGTAATAGTTCCGATTTCAATAAATCCAAATCCAAAGTTTGCTAATTCCTTGTAGAATTTAGCTTCTTTATCAAATCCTGCAGCTAAACCAACTGGGTTAGGGAAGTCCATACCAAATACTTTTGTATTTAATTTAGCGCCTTCTACTTTATGTATTGCTCTAATAAAAAAAGAAACACCTGGGATAGCACAAATAAACTTTAAAAGTCCTGTAGCTATATGATGAGCTTTTTCTGGTTGAAAAGAATACAGTATAGGACGGATAATTAATTTGTACATAAGCGCTTAATATTGAGGCTTAAAGGTACGATTTATTCAATTTGGATCAAAAATTGATTTTCATCAGTTATCTTACTTATGCGAGCATTTGTTTGAATTTTATATTAAATTTGTGCTTTCTTATTAATAACTTAAACGAGGTATAGCATGAAACTGTACAATCAATTAAGTAACGATCAGCAGAAAGCATTGCTAGAAGAAGCAGGGGAAGATCGGCTTACATTATCTTTTTATCAGTATTTTAAAATTGAAGATCCTAAAGCTTTTAGAGATGAACTCTATAGAGTATGGGACAAATTAGGTGTACTAGGAAGAACCTATGTGGCTAACGAAGGAATCAATAGTCAGATATCGTTACCAGCTCCTCAGCTCGAAAATTTTAGAACACATCTTTATAGTATAGTTGATGCATTGAACGATATTCGATTAAATGTAGCAATAGAGCAAGACAATATGTCTTTTCTTAAATTAAAGATTAAAGTTAGAGACAAGATTGTAGCCGATGGTTTAGAAGATGAGAGCTTTGATGTAACTGATATAGGTGTGCACTTAAAAGCCCAAGATTTTAATGAGATTATTGAAGATGAGAACACTGTTCTTATTGATATGAGAAATCATTACGAAACGGAAATTGGTCATTTTAAAGGGGCTATTACACCTGATGTAGATACTTTTAAGCAGTCTTTACCTATTATTGAAGAAGATCTAAAGGACCATAAAGAAGATAAGAACTTAGTGATGTATTGTACTGGAGGTATTAGATGCGAAAAAGCAAGTGCCTACTACAAGCATAAAGGTTTTAAGCATGTCTATCAGTTAGAAGGCGGTATTATTGAATATACTAATCAAGTGCAAGCGCAAGGTTTAGAAAATAAATTCATTGGTAAAAACTTTGTATTTGATGAACGAAGAGCAGAGCGAATATCAGATGATGTAATTGCACAGTGCCATCAATGCGGAGAACCTGCAGATACACACGTTAACTGTCGAAATAAAGCTTGTCATTTATTGTTTATTCAATGTGATAAATGTAATGCCGAAATGGAAGGGTGTTGTTCTAATGAGTGTAAAGAGATTATTCATTTACCAGAAGAAGAGCAAAAGAAGATCAGACAAGGTGTAGAGCATGGTAACCATGTTTTTAGAAAAGGAAGATCTGGTCACATTATGAAGAAGTAAAAGGGTAATTACCATTTGTTAGAATAGAAGTTTTAAGCGCTAAAACCAAAAAGAAGTTATTGGCTTTAATAAAAGAGCGATTAAACTAATATTCATATTTCTTTTTCCAAAGTGCTTTTAAATGTGCTCTACTTTTATTCTCTGCTGGATTGTTTCCAGGATCATATAACTTATTACCAGTCAATTCTTTAGGTAGATATTCTTGGTCTATAAAGTTACTAGGAAAGTCATGACTGTATTTATAGTTCTTGCCATAATCCATATCCTTCATTAAAGATGTAGGTGCATTTCTTAGATGCAATGGGATATCTAAATCTCCAGTTTGTTTTACAATAGACATGGCGTTATTAATGGCCATATAAGCCGCATTAGATTTTGGAGAACTGGCCAAATAGGTTACACATTGAGAGAGAATGATCCTAGATTCTGGCATTCCTACCTTACTAACTGCATCGAAAGTAGTAGTTGCTAATAATAATGCATTAGGATTAGCATTTCCAATATCTTCAGCAGCACTAATGATTAATCTTCTAGCAATGAATTTTGGATCTTCTCCGCCTTCCAACATTCTGGCTAAATAATAAACAGCTGCATTAGGATCTGTTCCTCTTATAGATTTAATCATTGCAGAAGCTATATCATAATGGTTTTCTCCTTTCTTATCGAATTTGGCCGCTTTAGTCTGAACTATTCGCTCTACTTCCTTATTATTGATGATTATATCATTTACTCCAAAGGAATTAATAATTAGTTCTAGTATATTAATTAAACGTCTTGCATCTCCTCCAGAGAAGTTGATTAGTGCATCGGTTTCTTCTAATTGTATTTTCTTTTTTTTGATTTGTTCTTCTTCATTGATCACTTTATTAACCAATAATAATAGATCATCTTTCTCCAAACTTTCAAGTCTGTATACTTGACTTCTAGATAATAGTGCACTGTTAACTTCAAACGAAGGATTTTCTGTAGTTGCTCCAATTAAAGTAATTACTCCTTTTTCAACTGCGCCTAATAAAGCATCTTGTTGAGATTTATTAAAACGATGAATCTCGTCAATAAATAAGATAGCTCCGCCTTGTCTTTTTGCAGCTTCTATAATGTTTCTTACCTCTTTCACACCAGCATCTATGGCACTTAGTTGATAATGAGGTAGATCTAGTTCTTCTGCAATAATCTTTGATAGAGTAGTTTTTCCCACACCTGGAGGGCCCCAGAATAGAATAGAACTGATGCGCTGGTTTTCAATAATTTGACGAAGTGGTCCATTTTCTCCAAGTAAATGCTTTTGTCCAATAACCTCGCTTAATTTTCTTGGCCTAAGTCTTTCGGATAGCGGAATGTATTTCTGGTTGGAATCGAACAAATTAAATTTATTTTTATTATTTACTGATCGCTGCAATACCAGGAAGTTCTTTGCCTTCGAAGTATTCTAGTAATGCTCCACCACCTGTAGAAACATAGCTTACTTGATCTTTATAATTAAATTTCTTAATTGCTGCTGCAGAATCTCCACCACCAATTAAAGTAAATGCACCATTAGAAGTTGCATCTGCCAGTGAAGCGGCTACAGATTTAGTTCCGTTTTCAAACTTACTCATTTCAAATACACCCATTGGTCCATTCCAAAGAACAGTCTTAGAATTCTTAATCGTATCTGTAAAGTAATCAACTGCTTTTGGTCCAATGTCTAAGCCCATCCATCCATCTTCAATCGAAGTGTTTTCTGCTGTATTAGTATTCGCATCATTAGAGAAGCTATCTGCAACGATAGAGTCTTCTGGTAAAAGAATCTTTACACCTTTAGCAATCGCTTTAGCCATAATCTCATTAGCTAAGTCTAATTTATCATCTTCTACTAAAGAGTTACCAATGTTACCACCTTTAGCTTTAAAGAACGTATATGCCATTCCTCCACCGATAATGATGTTGTCAGCAGTATTAATTAAGTTCTCAATAATTAAGATTTTGTCTGATACTTTAGCTCCGCCTACAATTGCAGTAAATGGCTTAGCTGCTTTATTCATTACTTTATCTGCATTAGCTACTTCTTTACCCATTAAGTAACCAAACATTCTTTGGTTATTACTAAAGAATTTAGCAGCAATAGTTGTAGAAGCATGTGCTCTATGGGCCGTACCAAAAGCATCATTTACATATACAGAACCTAATTTAGAAAGCTTTTCTGCGAATGCTTCATCACCAGCAGTTTCTTCTTTATAGAATCTAACATTTTCTAATAATAGTACCTGCCCTTCTGCTAATACAGCGGCTTTATTAATGGCTTCTTCACCTATGCAATCATTAGCAAATTGTACATCAGTATTTGTTAACTTAGATAAATGAGCTATAATATGTTTTAGAGAAAACTTATCCTCAGGACCATTTTTTGGTCTTCCTAAGTGAGACATTAAAATGCAAGATCCACCATCAGCTAATATCTTTTGGATAGTAGGCAATGCAGCCTGTATTCTAGCATCATCAGTAATTTCAAATTGATCATTTAAAGGAACATTGAAATCTACTCTTATCAATGCTTTTTCTCCTTTAAAGTTGAAGTTTTCTAAAGTTTTCATCTTGTATTTACTTATTTATTTTTTTTATTAAGTCGGCAACTCTATTAGCATAACCAGCTTCATTGTCATACCAAGCGATTACTTTTACAAAATTACCCATTGCTTTTGTTAAGGATGCATCAAATATAGCAGAGTGAGGATTACCTATGATGTCTATGGATACAATTGGGTCTTCTGTATATTCAACTATTCCTTTTAGAGCACCTTCTGCTTCAGCTTTAATAGCTGCATTTAATTCTTCTGCAGTAACAGACTTATTCAATTGCAGTGATAAGTCAATTAAAGAACCGTCCGGCACTGGCACTCGCATAGCCATAGCTTCAAATTTACCATCTAAGTGAGGTAACACTTTTCCTACTGCTGCTGCTGCACCTGTAGTGGTAGGGATGATAGAGTAGGCTGCTGCTCTTGCTCTTCTCATATCTTTTTTATGTGGGGCGTCTTGTAAGTTTTGGTCTGCAGTATAAGCATGC
>JBELBA010000162.1:0-5186 GCA_042095635.1 Chitinophagales bacterium | reverse complement strand
CCCAATGATATCATACATCTCAATTTTTAAATTAGTATTAGATAATGTAATTGTTAATTGATCCTTTACAGGATTTGGATAAACAAGAATATCAATGTCCACGATGTCTTCAATACCAACACTTGTATTATCTTCCTCTTCTTCCTCTTCTTCCTCTTCAACAATCACATCACCCTCATCTGTAGTAGAAACTAAATACCAAATATCTAAGTGATTATATCTTGTATTGATATTCTCTCCATCAAACTTTGTCCAATATTCATTTGCATAAACATTTGCATACTGTGTATTCCAGAAAGAAAAATCTCCAAAATTCAGACCATATACTTGATAAAAGTCTGAGAATATACCCTGATTAAAAGTTAATACTTCATCCATACCTAAAGAAACCATATGTGTCTGCTTAGACTGTCTTTCTTTTGTACAAGAAAGGATGAAAGGATTTAGATCATTAAAATAACTAGATGTATCAGAATAATCATATCCAGGTAAATAATCAATTACTACACTCATTAATTGATTAGCTTCTAATTCTATATCTAAAGCTAATTCTAAGAATTTAGAATCATACCAAGCTGTATCATCTGCACCTAAAATAACATCCATTGTTTTTACATATTCTGCAGGAGCTTTAGTGGCTTGATCATATGTTAATACTGGATAAGGCTCAGCATTAGATCCTTCTTTCAAAGTCTCTCCATCCTCTACAGAAATATAAATTCTAATAGTATCATTAGCATTATCGATATTTCTAGCATAGTAATATTCTATAAGTGCAGAATCTACACGATAAGATTTAGTAGAATCGAATGCATTTTCTGTAATAGCATTAAATACACTTGATGATAAATCTAATACATCTCCTGCAGAGTGATATCTATCTGTAAATCTGTAAAAACTATAATCTGTTCCAGCATATTCAATTCTAGGCATAGTATCTGGGAATAAATAAACCCAACCATTTAAAGGAATAGAATCAGTTGCTAAAGTTAATGCATAACTAAAGTTGACATATTCATCTTCTAAAGTTGCTCTTGATGAAGGATTATTTATTATTGAAGCTTGTCTAAAAGGCTCTTGGTAATCAGCAGTTAATTTAGACTGTTTTGAATTGGTATAAACTGATTGACCAATCGATGATGCGACACTTAAAATAACAATCGCTAAAGTGTAAAACTTGTACATTATTCATAATTGAAAATTTCAAAGTCGCATTGCAATATTAGCACTAATAAATTCAAAAACAAAAGCAAAAAAACATCCATAAATTGGATTATCTTTAAAAATACAATTAACAATATCGTAAAAAAATAATTACATATATCACTAAATTAAAATATAATCAAAATAATATACTAAAAATTAACAATATTGTAAATTTATAAAAAAGATAAAATATAGCAATTATTACTATTTATAATCATTAATCAGAAAAATCTTAACTGAAAAATTACCTGAATAATTTTGAAAAACCCGTTCACAACACCATTAAACAAAACTTTATTCCGAATAATTAACAAAATATAAAATAATCATCAAATACTTGTTGTTTATAACAATATAATATACTTTTGTATCAGTTTAATTCAAAACAATAATTGTTAATCAAACCAGTTTAGTCAATTTCTAGCTATTCAAAGTCGCGCGAAGGAAAAGATAATTTGGTCAAATAAAATTATTGTAAACACACACGCAAAAACCCCATCTGCTAATTGCGCCAGATGGGGTTTTTCTTTTTAAACCTATTAGATCTTTAAGGCTAAGAACAAGATTTGCCTAAATAACTATTTGGGTTAATTTTTCTTCATTATAGAAAATTTTAAAATAATAACATGTAAACACACATGCACGCAGTATTCAAACAAAAACAATATTTATTCCCATGGCCAGCCATAAGAATTATAACCTAAGAAGTAATCTGGATTAAAGCCCAAAACCTCTCATGCTATATAGAAAAATACTAAAAGCTCCGAGATTTAATAGTAAATCCAGATCATGATCTGAAATACTTCATTGGTATCCACAGCATTCCAAAACACTCTCCATTTAATCTACCTCTATTTTTATGGTGTATTTTATGCGCCCTTCTAATCGCTAAAAAATATTTAGACTTTGTTTTTCTTAATACCTTAATTCTCTGATGAATGAATAGATCATGGATAAAGAAATATGCAAAGCCATAGAGCGTAATACCTAGACCTATATAGTACAAGTAACTAAAATCTTCTAATCCCAAAACAATACATATAATCCCTGGTGCTGCAAATAGTAAAAAAAAGTAGTCATTCTTCTCTAAGACTCCTTTTGTCTCCCTGGTATGATGGTCTTTATGTAAAAACCACAATAAACCATGCATGATATATTTATGAGAAAACCAAGCAACCCCTTCCATAAACACAAATGTTGCTAAAACTATCAATAAACTAAGCATGATTAACATTATTTTCCGCTGAGAAATCTATTCTGCTATAAAGTTCGCCCAAACAAATTTTAAACCACTCTGTATAATTGTAAGGGTGTTTTTCCATATCCTCCAACAACGACTGTTTAGAAATGTATTTCCAATCACATACCTCTTCAAGATTAATTAATGGTGCTTCATCAGAATAACCAATAAACACATGATCTAACTCATGTTCTATCAAACCATTAGAGAATACTGCCTCGTAACTAAATTTAAAAGAGAAAGCTAAAAATGACTTCATACCCATTTCTTCAAATAGCCTTCTATTAGCAGCATTAATGGTTTTTTCTCCATTTCTAGGATGACTACAACAAGCATTAGACCATAATCCTCCAGAATGATATTTATGAGTTGCTCTTCTTTGAATTAACATTTCCCCTTTAGAGTTAAAAACAAAAACAGAAAATGCTCTATGTTTTAAGCCCTTTTCATGTGCTTTTAACTTCTCCATTAAACCAATTTGCTGATCTAAATCATTGACTAATATTACTTGTTCCATTATATAGCTTTTAGCGTTTTTAAATAGGCAGAAATTTTAGCTTTTAGATCTTCATCCGAAATTTGATCTAAATGATGTATAAGAAAAGATTTGTCCGCTTTGATTTGACTACTATAACCAAGGAATAATGGTAGGTTCTCTTGAATGCTTAATCTTAGAAACCTTAATTCTAAATTTGCATCCTCTTGGTTAATTGCATATTCTAATTGCACTTTTCCTGCATTAAAATGCTCCAACTTAGTATATGGATTCCAAGAATGTTTAGACTGTAAAAAATTAGCAACTGCATTATAACCCATTAATGTAGCATTATTATTCACATCAACTGTATCGAAATAATTAAGAAAGCTATTGGCAACTTTATCATCCTCTATAGAGCGATAGTACATTTCTCTAACAGACTCTATATCATTTGAAGCAAAAATGTTTAGCACATAAACCATCAGATATAATGCAAGTCCCTTTCTCATTATAAACAGTTTAATTGATGACGAACCAAAGAATTAAACATTAATACAATCTTCTGAGAATTAGGTATTCTAACACGTTCTTCTAATACCTTTGTAGCAGGCATTCGTTTAATCTTTTTAAACAATCTTAAATAATAGAAGTAGGCTAAATAAACCCCTTTCCTGGAAGTCATCGGTAATTTTAGGATTCCTTCTAACGCCATTTTAAAATCAATAGCTATATCTTCTTCAACTTTCGCTTTATCTTCTTTGGTAAAGTTAGCCATATTTACACCAGGAAAATAAGTCCTCCCAAGTGCTACATAATCATCTTGCACATCTCTTAAAAAATTAACTTTTTGGAAAGCGGCACCTAAACGTTTTGCATAAGGCACAAGCGCATCATAATTCTGCTGATCTCCATTTACAAAAACCTTTAAACACATTAACCCTACAACTTCTGCAGAACCATAGATATACTCAGAGTAGGAAGAAGAATCATGTGCTGTTTGTTTTAAATCCATTTCCATGCTATGTAAAAAGCAATCAATCAACTCCCATGGTATATTATATTGATGAACAGCTTCCTGGAAGCTATTTAAGATAGGATTTAGGCTTATTTTCTCTTCAATAGCTGTAATAGTATCAGCCTTAAACCTAGCAAGTAGATTTTCTTTATCATAACCCTGAAAAGAATCTACAATTTCATCTGCAAACCTCACAAAGCCATATATATTATAAATAGGTTTTCTTATTTCTTTGTCTAAAAAAAGAATACCTAAAGAAAAACTAGTACTGTAGGCTTTCGTTACCATTTTACTAGATGCGTAGGATATTTGATCAAATAATGATTTCATATTTATTTTTTAAAGCTTTTTACTAATTGATTGGCCGCTATTTCTCCCGAAATTATGGAAGGTGGCACTCCTGGACCAGGCACAGTTAATTGTCCTGCATAAAAGAGATTTGATATTTTCTTATTTCTAATCTTTGGCTTTAAGTGAGCTGTTTGCATTAAAGTATTTGCTAATCCATAAGCATTACCCTTATAAGCATTATAATCATACTCAAAATCATTTATACAATAAGACCGTTTTGTAATAACATGGTCCTCAATATTAAACTTAGTATACTTAGATAACCTAGACATTAATAAACTATAGTATTCTGCTCTTAAATCTTTAGTATCCTCTACTCCTGGAGCTATAGGCATAAGTATAAATAGGTTTTCTTTTCCTTCAGGTGCTACAAATGGATCGGTCTTGGAAGGTGCACAAACGTAAAACAAAGGCTGTGTTGGCCATTGTTTATCTTCATAAATCTCTTTACCATGCACTTCATAGTCTTCATCAAAAAATAAGTTATGATGATCTAAGTTAGGCACTTTTTGATCTATCCCAATATAAAACAACAAACAAGAAGGCGCAAATGTTTTCTTATCCCAATAACCTTCTGAATAATTCCTGTATTGATCTGGTAATAGTTTAGACTCTATATGCTGATAATCTGCCGCACCTATAACTGCATCTAAATCAAACTTGCCACTAATCGAATGAATAGCACTTACCTTATCATTAGTAACCTCTATCTCTTTTACTGTATCAGATGTTCTAAAATCTACCCCATGTTCCTTTGCAACTTTTGCGATAGCTTCCTGCACTTTAGCAAATCCTCCCATAGGATAAAAAGTACCTTGTTTTAATCCAGAATAGTTCATTAAACTATATAATGCGGGGGTGTCTTTTGGCATCAGATCGGAAGAGCACAGTCTGAA
>JBELBA010000161.1:0-5210 GCA_042095635.1 Chitinophagales bacterium | reverse complement strand
GTAGACGGGAAAAGAATCAGTTATTTTAAATCGGATAAGTTTAGTTTTAAGGAAAGTAGATATGTTAATTCTTTAATTGACTTTGAAGAGAAATACAATAATAATAAAGTCATATCAAGAACATATAGATTACCGGGTAATAAATTGTCATTGTATAAGGATATGCAGGACAAGGGAATTTATAATTTTGGAGATGAGAAAGATGAGAAAGATATTGTTATTGTAGTAAAAGATATCGCTAACAATACTAGTGTTCTAAAATTCAAAGTTCAAGTTTCAGAAGAGTTTTTCCTATTTGATAGAGATCACGCTGTTGATAAAGAAATGTATTTTTACAATACTATTAATGAATTAGAAAAGTCTGACATTTACGCTAAGTTTCCTAAGTACTCTTTTTATAAGTCTTTCTTCTTTAAGCACGAGAATATTGAGCCAAATGATAAGCAAGCATGTTATTCTCCAATACATAAATTAGATGAGCCATCTGTACCTGTTCATAGATATTACGAGTTGAAGATTAAACCTACTAAATATGAAGAACGATTAAAGGACAAATATTTGATTGCTAGTATTGATAAGGATGGGAATTTTGAGTCTGAAGGAGGAACATTTATTGATGGTTTTGTATACACAAAAACAAGAGTGCTTGGTAAATTTACAGTTGTAGTAGATAGTATAGCACCAATTATTAAACCTGTAAATGTTTATGAAGGAAAAAATGTTAGAGGTCAGCGTTATATCGACTTTGAAGTAATTGATGATTTTACAGGTATCGATTATTTTGAAGGTACTTTAGACGATCAATGGATATTGCTAGATTATGATGCTAAAAAGAATAGACTAAGGTATATTATAGATGAATATCTAACACCTGGTCAACATCAGATAAGAATCGTTGCATCGGATGAAAAAGGCAATGAGTCTTATATTAAGCTTCAAATAGTCAGTTAATGTTATTAGATTTGTCTGAATTAAAAAGACAAATCATGAGCATAACAACTTTAAAGGCCGGTGATAAGGCTCCAGGTTTCAAGACAACCAATCAAGATGGTAAAGAAATAAGCTTAGATGGCTTAAAAGGGAAGAAGGTAGTATTATATTTCTATCCAAAAGATTCTACACCTGGGTGCACTATGCAGGCATGTAACCTAAGAGATAATTATGAAGCTTTACAAAAAGCAAATTATATAGTGCTAGGTGTTAGTGCAGATACAGAGAAATTACATAAACGATTTATTGAAAAGCAATCTATACCATTTGATCTATTAATGGATGAGGATAAAACCATTATCCAAGCTTATGGAGTTTGGGGTTTAAAGAAATTCATGGGAAGAGAGTTTGATGGAATACATAGAACTACATTCTTAATTGATGAGGAGGGGATTATTGAAGAAGTAATTATGAAAGTGAAAACTAAAGATCATACCAATCAGATATTGAAATAATGAAAAGCGGTAAAAAAACCGTTTTTTAAATATTATATAAGATTTTAATCTGTTGTGTTTCACTATTGACAAGCGTTTTAAACATCAATTATTACTAAACAATAAATGCCCTCATTATTTAGAAATTAACTACCGTATTCCTTTTTTAATTCATGCATTTGCCGTAACTTTGCAGTCAAAATAAGGTTCTTAACACATTTTAGGAAACAGACCATGAAAAAATTATTACTTGCAATCGCGATATTTTTAGGATTAACTAATTCGGTTATCGCAGGAGGTCAGGCTGGAGAAGCAGAAGGAGGATTTAATCCATCAGAAGTAATTATGCACCACATTTCAGATGCTCACGAGTGGCATTTTGGAGGTGATTTCGCAGTTTATTTACCAGTTATGATCATTGATGAAGGATTCAAATTTTTAGGATCTTCTTCAGATTTTTATCACGACATTAAAGAAGTTGATGGTCATCATTATGGTGTTAAAGGAGATTATGCTTTATTCCATGAGCATATTTACAAATTAGAAAACGGGGTATTAAACTTCGATGCAGAAGGCCATCCAACTAATCAGGCGATTATCATGGATTTCTCTATTACTAAGAATGTTGCTTCTATGTTAATTTCAGCAATTATCTTATTATTAATCTTTACTACTGTTGCTAAAGGGTATAAGAAAAACGAAGGTAAAGCGCCTAAAGGATTACAATCATGGTTAGAGCCGGTTATCGTTTTTGTAAGAGATGATATCGCAAAATTAATGATCGGTAATAATTATGCGAGATTCATGCCATTCTTATTAACGGTATTCTTCTTTATTTGGATTAACAACTTATTAGGTCTGGTACCAGGTGGAGCTAACTTAACAGGGAACATTGCATTTACATTAACATTAGCGTTCGTTACTTTTATAGTAACAACGATCAGTGGTAACAAAGCATATTGGACGCATATTTTCGCATTGCCTGGAGTACCTAAATGGACTTTAGTAATCTTAACACCAATCGAAATCATTGGAATGTTCGTTAAGCCTATCGCATTAATGATAAGGTTATTCGCGAATATCTCAGCAGGACATATTATTATTTTAAGTATTGTAAGTTTGATCTTCATTGCGGGGCAAGGAAGTGAAGCTATTGGGTGGGGAGTTTCTCCGCTAGTAGGGATATTTACATTGGTAATGAACTTAATGGAATTGTTAGTGGCGTTTTTACAAGCTTTCATTTTCACTATGTTAAGTGCTTTATTTATTGGTCAAGCAGTTGCTGATCATGAGCACCATTAATTTGTTTTTTTTTTAATTATTTATAAATTTTTTGAAGATGTTATTAGAAGCATTAATCGGAAACGCAGGAGCTGGAGCATTAGCTGCAGGAGTTGTTGCAATTGGAGCAGGTATGGGAATTGGTAAAATCGGTTCTTCTGCAATGGAAGGTATGGCAAGACAGCCAGAAGCTGCGTCATCTATCCAAACAGGTATGATTATCGCTGCGGCGTTAATCGAGGGTGTTGCACTTTTCGGAGCTGTAATCGCTTTCTTAGCTGTTAACAAATAAGCTAAGTTAAAACTTAAAGATACTATCCACGGTTGGTGGATGGTATCTTTTAATTACTTCAAGAAGAATTAGAAGAAAACATTAAAGAGTTAAATCAACAATAAAAACAACAGACAATGGAATTATTAACACCAAGCGTTGGATTGATTTTTTGGACAGGAATAATTTTTGTTACATTATTAATCGTTTTAAGAGCTACAGCATGGAAGCCAGTAGTTAAGGCATTAAAAGATAGAGAAGATTCTATTACTGATGCTTTAAAGTCTGCTGAGTCTGCTAGAAGCGAGATGGCTAATCTTAAAACGGAGAATGAGCAAATATTAAATGAAGCTAGAGCTGAAAGAACATTAATTATCAAAGAAGCTAACAACGTCAAAGAAACAATCATTACTGAAGCTAAAGATAAAGCTAAGGTTGAAGCAGAGAAAATGATTGAAGGAGCTAAAATTGAAATTAACAATCAAAAGAACGCTGCTTTAATTGATGTTAAAAATCAAGTTGCTCATTTATCTTTAGAAGTTGCTGAAAAGATTTTAAGAGAGCAATTAGCTACTCAAGAAGCTCAAGAGAAGCACATTGAATCTTTATTAGAAGAAGTTAAATAATTAAGAGATGTCTGTATTTAGATTATCTAAAAGGTATGCTGTTTCATTATTAGAAATGGCAAATGAGCAAAACAAGCTAGATACTATCTTTAAAGATATGCAATCTATTGTTACTCATACTGAAGAAAATAGGGATTTAAAAATGTTATTAAAATCACCGATTATTTCGAGTGATAAGAAATCAGCAAGTTTAAATGCTATCTACGGAGGTAAAGTGGATGAATTAACATCAAAGTTTTTTCAATTAACATTAGCTAAGAAGCGAGAAGGAATTCTAATTGATATCGCTAAAGAGTTTATTAACGAGTATCATAACTTCAAAGGTATTGTTAGAGCAACATTAACTACTGCAGTTAATATAGATAGCGCTCTAAGAAATAAAATTAAAGTTCAGGTTGAAAACGAGACTAAGAAAACAGTTGAGTTTACAGAGCAAATAGATAAGGATATAATTGGTGGTTACATTTTAGAGTATGATAACAAATTGTTAGATGCTTCTGTGACACATCAATTAAATCAGATTAGAAACAAATTTTCAAAAAACGAATTTATTAAAATTATATAATTATGATTCAGGTTAAACCAGATGAAATCTCTGCTATTTTAAAAGAGCAGTTATCGGATCACAAAAGTGAAAAGGAATTAGAAGAGATTGGAACAGTATTACAAATCTCTGATGGTATCGCAAGAGTATACGGATTAACTTCTGTACAGGCTGGTGAGCTTGTTGCATTTGAGAATGGAGCTAAAGGAGTAGTGATGAACTTAGAAGAAGACAACGTTGGTGTTGTATTGTTCTCTGCTTCAGCCGTAAAAGAAGGTGATGTTGTCAGAAGAACTCAAGAGATTGCTTCTATACAAGTTGGTGAAGGAATTGTAGGAAGAGTTATTAATACAATGGGTGAGCCTATGGACGGAAAAGGTCCAATCGAAGGAACTACTTTTTCAATGCCTATAGAAAGAAAAGCCCCTGGTGTTCTTTATAGAGAGCCTGTTGCAGAGCCAATGCAAACTGGTATTAAAGCAATCGATGCTATGATTCCTGTTGGAAGAGGGCAAAGAGAGTTAATTATTGGAGATAGACAAACTGGTAAGACTACAATCGCTTTAGATACAATCATTAATCAGAAAGAATTTCACGATAGAGGAGAAACTGTTTATTGTATTTATGTTGCAATGGGTCAAAAAGCTTCCACTGTAGCAAATATCGTTAAGACTTTAGAGGAAGCTGGAGCAATGGAATATACTACTGTTGTAGCTGCTAACGCGTCTGATCCTGCCCCTTTGCAGTTCTACGCTGCCTTCTCTGGAGCTGCTATTGGTGAGTTCTTTAGAGATACTGGAAGACCAGCTTTAATTTGTTATGATGATTTATCTAAGCAAGCAGTTGCATATAGAGAGGTGTCATTATTATTAAAAAGACCTCCAGGAAGAGAAGCATATCCAGGAGATGTATTCTACTTGCACTCAAGATTATTAGAGAGAGCTGCAAAAGTGATCAACAACGATGAGATTGCAAGAACAATGAATGATCTTCCAAAATCTTTATCTGAAGCAAATATTGTAAAAGGAGGTGGTTCTTTAACTGCTTTACCAATTATTGAAACA
>JBELBA010000160.1:0-5248 GCA_042095635.1 Chitinophagales bacterium | reverse complement strand
TCCTATGAATAAAAATATTGTTCAAACAAGTCAATTACCTAAGGGTATTTATACAATAAAAGTTGGAAGTTTGAACAGAAAAGTAATAGTAGAATAGTACTATTTTAATGGTTTAATTTGATTGTGGCCTCATCTTCGGATGGGGCTTTCTTTTACCCCTGTTTGATTTCAATCCATTTGCTCATGAATTCTGCATTCTTGAAGCTGTGATGTATCGTTAACTTATCATTAAAGTCTTGATTAGCTCTGGACTCAATTACATTTAATGTAGATAATCGATGCTTTAATTGAGATTGATGTTCTATTTTATCAAAGTGCTTTTTTAATATAGCTAATCCATTTTGTTTAGCGGTTTCCCATTCAGTTTTCGAATCTAAAAGTTTGATAGCATTTTTAGCAAAGCTTTGATCATCATTGCTTACAAAACCTCCCCAATGATGATCAGTTAACATAGATTCAGCTCCTATACTAGAAGTAATACTAGGCGTACCGGAATACATGGCTTCTAGAAGTTTTCCTTTTTGGCCAGCACCAAATCTTATTGGTGCTAAAAGTACTTTTGCATTGCTTATTACCTCAATAGCATTGTTAGCTCTACCATGAATATGGAAACCATTTTTGATGTCGTTAAATTGTAATACTTTATCTGTACAATAAGAGCCATAAATATCAATTTCGGCATCTGGTTTTAGTTTTCTAATAATAGGCCAGATATTCGACTTTAGATATTTAACAGCATCCAGATTAGGCGGATGTTTAAAATTGCCAATACTCACAAAGTTACTTCTCTCTTCAAAGTTCTTAAAGTTCTTAGGTGTTTCAATTAATAGAGGCGTGTAATGAATTTTAGAAGGATGGACTTTAAAAATGTCTTGCAAGATTTGAATTTCAACTTTTGATATGATAATACTCAAGTCACTTCTTCTAATACAAGCAATTTCTCTAAGTGATACAGGTTCATTGATTAAATCCTCGTAATGGAATTCAATATTTTTCTTAAGCGCTTTTTCTCTAGCTATTCTTAAGCACTGCAGATCTTCACAATCTAAAACTCTAATAGCATCGGGGCAGTATTTGTTTACTCTCCATCCAAAATATTCTTCACAGTTAATTCTATCGAAAAGCACAAGCTTTGGGTCAAGCTCTTTTAGCCAATCATCAAAGCTGCTATCGTTTAAATTAACTTTATGTTCTATAACTTCATTGGAGAACTCAAAAGAATAATCTGTTTTATTAGCAGCACTTGCAAAATGGATTTGATACCCTATATATTGTAATACTTCTATAAGTGATAGTATTCTAGAGCCAGCAGCAGAAGATGCAGGTTCTGGCCATACCCAACCTAAAATTAGTGCTTTCATAAAATAAAGATAAGGCTAATCTCTATTAATTCTTATAACCGCCAAATTTCCAGTTTCTAACTGTGTAAAGATTGGGTGCTTTTTTCTATATGTTATGGAAGACATAAACATGATAAGAATATAAATCTGAATCTTAAAATTCTATCATCATTCCTATTGAAGGTAGAAGCGTTCCATTCGCATTCTCAATCTCATATATTTGATAGGAGTTAGGAAGGTTTTCATCTACTAAAGGATTGCCAGCATTGTCTTTTAACACATTAACAAAGGATTGACCTTCAGCTTGGAAGTTATAGACATTTTGTACATCTATATAAGCATTAAGTGCCCATTGTTTAAAGAACCATTTTTTATCAATTCTAACATCCAGCCCATGTGCAGAAGCATTTCTACTTTCATTTAATCTATCCCAATCAATAACACCTTGCTGTCTAATGTCCCATACTTGTCTAATAGCACTTTGCTCTAAATCATAAGGGGTATAAGGAGAACCACCTAGGTATCTAAACTTAAATCCAATTTCCCAATCTTTCTTTAATTTTTTCCCAGCTGTAAGATTCATTACTAATCTGTTATCCCAGGCTGATGCGATTAAGTTTTCATTTTTATCTTCAAATTCGCTCTTAACAAAGGTAGCTGAGAAGATTCCATAAATAGAACTCGTTAACTTTTGTTGAATCAATAATTCCAAGCCATAACTTCTACCATCAGATACAGACGTAGCGGGCTCATTACCAATAACACCAAAATCTCCACCAAGATTAGCTAAAGAAATACTATCCCTTAACAAGAAAGGGTAGTTAGCATAGTCTTTGTAAAAACCTTCTAATGTAATTTTAGAAGATTTACCTGGGTTAAATTCAAGCCCTGCGATAAAGTGATCAGATCTTATGTATTTAAGTGCATTGTCTTTATTAACTAAATTATTATTACCATCTCTGTACCCAAGAACGGTGTATGAAGGTAGTTGAAAATATCTTCCAGTATTAAAATTGAAAGATAATTTATCTGTAAGATTATAGGCTAAAGAAAATCTTGGAGAAAATTGATCTAGTGGGTTCCACATATCGGAAGAGTAATCATTAATATCTGTTCTAAGACCCGCTGAAAGAACCATTCTATTATCTAAGACATTCTTACTGATTTGGGTATATCCTGCGAATTTATTCATCCTTAATTCCGAATCGAAATCAATCGTATTAACTACGCCTTGAATATTAATTAAGTTGTAAGTAGAATTAGTATATAATGCATGTTCGTATGCAATACCAACGTTCCATTTCCAACCATTTTTCCTTGTTGTGCTTTCAATTCTTAATTTGTTTTCAATTTCTTGAGAATTATAATCTAATAACAAGTTCTCAGGAGTATTAATGTTATTGGTGTATTTAGTAGATGCGTTGTTTAAGTGATTTCTGCTAATTACAACATTCTGATAACTATTATCGGAGAAATGCTTCCAATTAGCTCCTACAGTATAATTCCATTGTGTGTTTACCGGCAAATTTCCTAGAATGTAATTGTTTCTTTCTATTGTTTCTGCATCAGTAATATTATCATTCACACCTTGGTTTAATTCAAAGTCATCAATGGCTCCAAGTCCAATGATGTTAATCTTATTCTTCTTGTCTAACTTAATTGTTTGCTTGTATTGAAAGTCATTATAAGTGGGTAAAAAGGGTAGCCCAAGTG
This sequence comes from Chitinophagales bacterium, assembly GCA_042095635.1. Taxonomy (GTDB): domain Bacteria; phylum Bacteroidota; class Bacteroidia; order Chitinophagales; family CAJXBJ01; genus JBELBA01. Next base: position 2,195 of record JBELBA010000160.1, on the reverse strand, counting down.
CTTGAAACAAGAATTGTAAATAAGATCTTCTAACTGATAATATATAAGTAGATTTTTTTCCCATAGGGCCATCTAATGTTAATCCAATATCACTAGAGCCTAGCATGAAAGAACCAGCCATTCTTTCATCATTACCTTCTATCAAACTAAAGTCCATCACAGAACTCAATGCATTACCTCTATTAGCTGGGAACGCACCTGCATAAAAGTCAACTTCTTTTATAAAGTTAACATTGATCATTCCTACGGGACCTCCAGAAGATCCTTGTGTTGCGAAGTGATTAATATTAGGTACTTCAATACCATCTAAATAAAACCTGTTTTCATTAGGGGCGCCTCCTCTAACAATAATATCGTTTCTAAAAGATGCAGAAGAAGCGACACCAGGAAGTATTTGAATAACTTTGGATATATCTCTGTTACCACCAGGATTCCTAAATATTTCTGAAGCATTAATTGTTCTTAAACTAACAGGACTTTCTTCTGTTTTACTAAAAGGAGAAGCCTTAACCACGACCTCTCCCATAACCTTAGTATCTTCAACCATTGCGAAATCGACTTGTGTTGGTCGAGTACTTGTTACTCTAATTTCTAATGCTGATTTTGATTTGAAACCAAAATATGAGCAGGTTAAATTATAATTACCAGGTTTTAAATTTTCTAATAGGTAGTTACCATCAATATCTGTAACAGTACCTTTAGAAGTACTATCAACTATTATTGTTGCAAATGCCAAAGGCTCATTATTAATGTCATTATAGACCCTTCCTTTTATGGTACTTGTCTGAGCATAGGAAAATTGGATTGTTAATAATAATAATAGTAGTGTTGAAATTGATCTTAACGCGTCCATCATTGCTGTCGGTTTTATTTTGTTTAATAAATGTACACAAAAGTTAAACAAAAAGATGTTTTTGGTTTCATTATTGAAATTATTATTCAAAATTTAAAAACAAATTATGCTAATTAGCTTCAATATTTGAGTCATTTCTAGATAGTTATAAACATCTTTACTTTGATATTAGAAAAGCTCTAAATTTGAATTATCTTTGCAAGGCGAAATATTTAAGTTTAGTGATAAGATGGATTGTATTACTCAGTTATCATTAAATATAGGCTAGCAAAAAAGTCTTAATTAAAATTTAAACCATGAAAGATTTAAGTATTTCAAAATTAAAACTTGGTGTAATTGGCGGCGGTCAATTAGGAAAGATGTTAAGTCTTGCAGCAAGTAATTGGGATGTACTTACATACATTATTGATCCTGCAGTTGATTGCTGTGCTGCACCTGTTGTTCATCATGTTCAACAAGGAGACTTCACTAAATATGATGATTTATATAATTTCGGCAAGGATAAGAATATCCTTACAATAGAAATTGAAAAAGTAAATATTGAAGCGCTTCTAGACCTAGAGAAAGATGGAGTAACTATTTATCCCGAGCCGTCTGTTATTCAACAAATTCAGGATAAAGGCTTACAAAAGCAGTTTTATCAGCAACATAATATACCAAGTTCTCCATTTACTATTTATGCTAATGCAGATGAAATAAGAACTGCTGTAGCTAATGGAGAGCTTAATTATCCTTTTGTACAAAAGAGTAGAAAAGATGGATATGATGGTAAAGGAGTGCATGTTGTAAACGAAGTAAAAGACTTGGATAGTTTAATTGAAGCGCCTTGTCTTGTTGAAGAAAAAGTTGAAATTTTTAAAGAGTTAGCAGTAATTGTTGCTAGAAACTCAAAAGGAGAAACAATTGCTTATCCTACCGTAGAGATGGAATTTAATCCTACTGCTAACTTGGTAGAATTCTTAGTTTGTCCTGCAGCTATTTCTGATGAAGTTGAGCAAGTTGCTCAGGCAATGGCAAAGCAAGTTATTGAAGCCTATAATATGACAGGAATATTAGCTGTCGAATTATTCCTAGATAAAGAAGGTAATGTGTTAGTTAATGAAGTTGCACCAAGACCTCATAATAGTGGTCATCATACTATTGAAAGTATTCATACTTCTCAATACGAGCAGCATTTAAGAGCAATATTAGGATTACCTCTAGGAAGTACAGCAATAAAGTGTCCTTCAGTGATGATTAACATATTAGGTAGTTCTGGTTATGCAGGTCCTGCTAAGTACGTTGGTTTGGATGAGTGCATGGCAGTTGATGGTTTCAATTTACATATATATGGAAAAGAAAC
>JBELBA010000159.1:0-5321 GCA_042095635.1 Chitinophagales bacterium | reverse complement strand
GTACTGGTTGTGTGGAGATATTAAAAACATCAGAGGTAGAGCAACTAACTTTAATCACCAAGACAGTACAGAGTTTAATGATACTGGTATGGTAGGGTTCGATTTTATAAACGGCGGAATGGGCTCTATCAACTATAGTACATCTATCTGGGGTCAAAACATGGAATCGAGTATTGCTATTATTGGAGAGAAAGGAAGTGTTAAAGTAAGTGGTCAGTACATGGATAAAGTAAGTTACTGTCATGTTGATGGTTATGAAATGCCAGAATTACCACCTGCTAATCCACCAAATGATTATGGAGATTATAAAGGTAGTGCTGCTAATCATCATTATGTTATTGAAAACGTAATAAACGTATTGACTGGTAAGTCTACCATTAGTACAAATGCTTTAGAAGGATTAAAAGTAGTAGAGATGATTGAAAGAATTAATGAAGTAAGCGCTCAGTAGTTTACGGTAATTATAATAAAAAAAAAGATGTCTTAAGCTAAGTTGGCTTAAGACATCTTTTTTTTTATTCACCCACCGAATTTTGATATATTAGCGTAATTGAAATTAACACCCTATGATTAAGTCAATTAGAGTATTAACCATTATTGGTGCCAGACCACAAATAATCAAGGCTGCTGCATTGAGCAGAGCATTTGAAGCTTCTGGGCAGATTGAAGAAGTGATAGTGCATACTGGTCAGCATTATGATGATAATATGTCTTCTATCTTCTTTGATGAAATGAAAATTACTCAACCTAAATATCAATTGGATATTAATGGTGGGGATCATGGCCAGATGACGGGGAGAATGATGATTGAGTTAGAGGAATTATTAAAAGTAGAGCAGCCAAACTATATTTTAGTTTATGGTGATACAAATACTACTTTGGCAGGTGCAATTGTAGCTAAGAAGAAGCATATTAAGCTTATTCATGTGGAAGCTGGTCTTAGAAGTTACAATATGAGGATGCCAGAAGAGGTTAATCGTATTTTAACAGATAGAATCTCAGATTTATTATTGTGCCCAACACAGACGGCAGTAAATAATCTGAAATCTGAAGGTTACGATAATATAGACACTAAAGTCATTCTTTCTGGAGATGTAATGCAAGATGCAAGTTTAATGTTCTCAGATATTTCTTCTGAGTTTGCTACTGTTAAACAAGAGATAGGACATGATCCTTTTGCATTATGCACTATTCATAGAGCTGAGAACACGGACGATATAACTAGATTAACTTCAATTGTTGAAGCGTTAAATGAGATTAATACTACTTTGAAAGTAGTATGCCCATTGCATCCAAGAACTAAAAAGGTGTTGGATAATAATGGTTTAAATGTGGAGTTTACAACTATTGAGCCTGTAGGATACTTAGATATGATTGAATTGATCAAGACTAGTGATCTAGTATTAACGGATAGTGGGGGACTGCAAAAAGAAGCATACTTCTTCAAACGTCCTTGCATTACGATGAGAGATGAAACGGAATGGGTAGAGCTAATAGAGTTAGGAGTGAATACACTAGTTGGCGCAGATAAGTTGTTAATTATTGATACTTATCAAGCCTATAAAACTAAATCATTTGATTTTGAGAAAGAATTATATGGAGGTGGTAAAGCTTCAAAATTAATTACAGACCATATAATTGCCGATTATCAGTCTTAATGTGATAATTGTGGTAATTTGCTTTAAATGCGCTTAAAAATACTCTTTTAAGTCTTATTCAAAGGTTTATTGATTAGATACAATATGTTAAAAAGAATTTTAGATATCATATTTTCTATTTCATTGTTAATAGCATTGCTTCCATTATTTCTGATCATAATATTCTTGATTAATCTGGAAACTACAGGAGGTACATTCTATACCCAGATTAGGGTAGGTAAATTTAATGCCAATTTCAAGATCATTAAGTTTAGATCTATGTATGTAGGAGCGGATCTTAAAGGATACTTAACAGTAGGAGATAAAGACGCAAGAATTACCAAAGTGGGTTATTTCTTAAGGAAGTATAAATTGGATGAATTGCCTCAGTTGATCAACATATTAAAAGGAGAGATGAGTTTTGTAGGACCTAGACCTGAGGTAAGGCAGTTTATAGATCTTTTAGATAAAGATCAATTGGAAATGCTAAGTGTAAGACCAGGTTTAACCGATTTTGCTTCATTGAAGTATGTTAATGAAAGTGAGATACTTAGAGAAAGTGATGATCCTGAGCGAAAATATATTGAGGATATATTACCAGAGAAAGTTAGATTAGGTATTGATTATATCAAGAGATCAAACCTGTATTTAGATATTAAATTAGTCTTTATGACTATCTACCAGATAGCTATTAAGTAGTTGTTTATTACTTTAATTAATGAGTATATATTCTTGTAAGTCAATAACTTCTTCACTAAATAATATGTTTTCTATGGAATTAAATAATTGTAAAGGTTTATATTTTCTCCAATGAAATTCTTGTAGTTCTTCTGGGTAATGGAGATAGTTCTTTAAATGTAAAGTATCCATCTCTTTGAGGATATGATCTCTAAAGTTAATCAAGCAAACCCAACCATCGTTATCTAGCGCGTCTTCATGCCATTCTTCATAATAACAGTCGTCAGAAGTATGTATGTTAAGTATGTTTTCTCCAATTAGAATGTACTTATGAATACCTTCTAAAGATAAGTGATCTATAATATCACGTTTTAGCGTCATGATGTCGTTATTTATAGCATCGTTCCATTCTCCAATGAACTCAATAATAGCAAAGCCATGCAGGTAGTCTGCAAATATTAGCTTGATGTAAAGGGTAGGAGAGTTGATATCATCCCATTGTGGATGTATGTAGTGATTGTATATTTTATCTGAATACGTAAATTCTGAATACGATCTGCCAAAGAAAGGACTCTTTGGATCTTCTTCTGCAATATAATAATCGCGCCAGTTATAGAAGGGTTCTAAATTATGCATAATTAGCGTTTTTATTATATACGGCCTTGTAAATCAAAAGTTTATGGATTAGTTAAATAATCAATTTTCATCGATAAATGCTCTTTTATAACTGATCAAATTAGCTTTTATAGGCTATTACAGCTGCTCTAACAGAACCATGTTCTAATAATAATGTTTTGGCCGCTTCATATTCGATGGGTAGCTCTTGCATTACCATCTTAGTTCCTCTGTCTACAAGTTTATCATTGGATAGCTGCATATCTACCATTCGGTTATCTTTAACTCTACCAAGTTTAATCATTACGCTTGTACTAATCATATTAAGGATTAGTTTCTGTGCTGTTCCAGATTTCATTCTAGTAGATCCAGTAACGAATTCTGGTCCTACTACAGCAACTATTGGATGCCTAGCAACCTCATGTAAAGGGCTATTTAAATTGCAGGTAATAGCGCCAGTTAGTATGTTTTTTAGGTTGCATTTTTGTAACGCATTAATTACATAAGGTGTTGTACCTGAGGCTGCAATACCTATTACTGAATCTTTTTCTTTAATATTATAAATCTCAAGGTCTTTCCAACCTTGTTGAGGATCGTCTTCTGCAAATTCGACTGCTTTTCTCATGGCTCCATCACCACCAGCCATTATACCATTTACCAATCCATGATCGACGCCAAAAGTTGGAGGGCATTCTGAAGCATCTACTACACCAAGTCTACCACTTGTACCTGCGCCTAAATAAAACAATCGACCACCCGAAAGCATTCTATCACTTATTTGATCCACTAACGTTTCGATAGCAGGGATACACTTTTGTACTGCAATCGCTACTTTTTGATCTTCCTGATTAATATTAGTCAACAGTTCATTAGTAGACATTTGTTCTAAGTGTCTATAATTAGAGGGTTCTTCTGTTGTTTTAATGAAGCTCATTTGTAATATGATAGTTTTTTAACCCTTCAATTGGTTTGGCTGTAATCCCACCCAATGTTAGATTGTATTGTATAAAAAGTGTTTTAATGATGTCTTGAAAGTAATAAGCTATAGATCCAACGAAATAGATTGGAGATCTAGCCTTGTACTTTAGTATATGTTTTTGGATAAATAGATCAATACTATCTTTTGCAATGAAATGTAAGGATTGGTTATTGGCGACAATCGGCGCCAAACTTGCTAAAAATTGATTAGGTTTAGTATCCTTGTAAACCCTTTCAATAATAGCATTTCGGTCTAAGTGATAATCATTCTTAATAATATTAGCTATTTCAGTTGCAAGCTCATCTTCCATAAATAGTTGAACTAATCTTTTACCAATATCAGCGCCACTTCCTTCATCACCTAGTATAAAACCATGTCCACCAATAGCGTTTACGATATTTGTACCATCATATAAGCAAGAGTTTGATCCTGTTCCTAAGATACAAGTAATGCCCATATTTTTTCCGCAGGATGCTTTTGCTGCTCCGATAAGATCATGATCTACAAATATGTCTGATTGAGGGAGATCTTTACTTAAAGCATCTAAAACAATCTTCTTTCTGTTTTCACTAGAGCAGCTGGCTCCATAATAGAATAGCTTAATAGATTTATTGGTATCAATTTGGTTTAATACTTCTTTAAAGATGGTATAGACCTCATCACTATCCATAAAGATAGGGCTAATACCACTGGTAGTGATTGTAAGCTCTTCATTATCAGTATGTATTAACCAATCTGTCTTAGTTGATCCGCTATCTGCAATTATTGTAATCAATGTCTAAATACTTATGGTTAGTGATGTAATATACCTATTCTTAGGTATTGTTCTCCGTTTTCGCTTGGCCTAACTTTGAGCCATATTTAGAATTGGCCAAAATTATTATTATAAGACCAAATATAGAAAAATGAAAAAACTATTTACATTTTGTTTAGCAGGAATTCTTTCTTTTGCGATTCTTTCTTGCGACAAAGACGACACGGATATCGTTGCGGACGACACAACTGACACAACATCAACTAATACTGGAGGAGATACGGATACAACTACTGAAGAGACTTCTGTTGTTACACCTGATTCATATAACTTTGATAATGTAAGTTATGGAGGACAAACTGCAAGACTAGGAATGTTAGGCGAGATTGTTACTATGATGAAAACAGGAAATACTGCTGGTGTTCAATTAAATGCAGAAACATTAATCTCAATGTACAAAAATGATGGTGCTACTTTTACTGATGCGACATTAAATGCATCTACTAAAGATCTTTATTCTAAAACTTTTGAATATTCTCAAGTAGATTTTGAAGGATATTTAACTTCAGTTGCTGAAATAAGTGGTGATACAGTACCTGGTGTTAACGGAACTGCTGGAGTTGTTACTACAGGAGAAAAGTCTTACTTATGTAATGCT
>JBELBA010000158.1:0-5384 GCA_042095635.1 Chitinophagales bacterium | reverse complement strand
ATAAAGTCTTTCTCACAAGTTCTTTTTGTTCTGACATGTCTTTTTGGTAATTATTAAGGATCATCTCTTTAAATCGATTGGTATTAAATTTAGAGTTTTTAGGGCCTCCAAATTGGTCCACGTAACCATCAGATAGCATATAGATACTGGTATCATTAGTATAGGAGATCTTATGCGTTTTAAAGGTCTTGTTTTCATTCGTACCAGGACGCATTGCTTTACCTCCAATAGAAGCAATATTTGGCTGTAAGGCCGTTAATTGATGACTTTGAACAACGAAAACGGGGTTCATTGCTCCAGCGTACTCAATAGTTCGACTAGACTCATCTATAACACAGATACTAATATCCATTCCATCTGACGTAGATGTAGTTCCTTGATCTTGCTTCAAGGTACTAATCATTCCTTCATCTAAAGCAGTTAGAATTTCTGATGGATTAGTCACTTTTCTTTCTTCTACTATCCTTTTTAATAGCATATTCGCTATTAAAGTTAAGAAAGCACCCGGTACACCATGACCAGTGCAGTCAATAGCAGCAACAACAATTTTCTGATCTAATCTTTTAATCCAATATAAGTCTCCAGATACAATATCTCTTGGTTCGTAGAAGACAAAAGATTTAGGGATGATATGTTTAATATCATCTTCTGGTATTAGTATAGAATTTTGAATACGCTTAGCATAGTTGATAGAACCTAAGATCTTGTTTCTTTGATCATCAATTGTAGTATTTTGTTCAGTAAGTTTTTCATTTACTCTTTTACTCTCTGTATATCTACTATACAATAGATATGCTGCAAAAAATAAGAAAATTAATAAAGCTATAACACCTATTATAACAAATGTGTATATGGTATTTATATTCTTATCGTTAAGCATTTTAAGCTTATCGATGGTTCGCTTTTTCATTAATGCATCAATCGTTTTTTCTTTTTGTTTGATGTCGTATTTTAATTGTAATTCATCAATCTTATTTTGTTGCCTTAGTTGATCTATGCTATCATTAATGGCATGAAAGGTTTTAAAGTAATTGTAAGATTTTTTATAGTTCAATTTAGCTTCATAGTTTTTAGCTAAATATTCATTAGCATCTTGTAAAATAAAGATATCATTAATAGCATTCCCAATTTTTAAACTCTTATCAAGATGTTGAATGGATTGACTATAGTTATTCATTTTAAAGTACATCTTACCTAGATTGATATGCGATGTAGCTTTCCCATTTTCGTCGAAATTCCTCGTTGAGATTTCTATTGATTTCTGGTAATACTCTTGTGCTAGATGGGGTTGTTCTAACTTTAAATATACTTCCCCGATATTATTGTAAGCAGCCGAAGAACTTCGTTTATGAGGAGTTTTATCCATTTCTATGGATCTAGTAAAGAAAGCTTTAGCCAAACTGTATTCTTGTTGTGTAATGTAGATGTCTCCAATGTTATTTAAAGCAACAGAAATAGCTTTAGGGTAATTTGCTTCTTCCGCAATTTCCAAAGCCTTTTGATGGTGTTCTAGAGCTTTATCATATTTCCCTTGTTTAGAGAAAGAGTTACCAATATTGACATAGATATTAGCCAAACTTTTATTGTTACCAGATTTCTCTGCAATATCTACAGCCTTCACTAAGAACTCTAGTCCTTTAGAGTTTTGATGCATTGAATTATAGATGAGTGCTAGTAAATTATAACTATTAGCTAAGTCATTTAAACTTTCGATCGATTGAAAACACTTAATCGATTTTTGGGTGTATTCAACTGCTTGTTCTTGCTCCTTAATATTATAATTAATCTTACCTAATTGATAGGCAAATTGACCACATAAGGCTATATCATTAATATCTTCTGTAATAGCTATTCCCTTTTTTAGATCTACAAGAGCTCTAGTATAATCTGGGATAAGCATATAACTGTATCCTATTTGATAATGTAATTTAGCCTGAAGTTCTATCTGGTTAGTCTGGTAAGCAAGGGACAATCCTTTATTGGCATAATTAATAGCCTTTGTAGGTTGCTTGTTATTTAATTCAATACAAAGTTGGTAAAATGCTTTAGCTTTTTCTTCGTCTTTTCCTTCTTGAGTTACTTGATAAAGTGAGTCAATGGTGCTGTTAAAAGCGCACATTGAAACAGAAATCATTAGTAAAAAGGAAAAAAACTTATTCATGCCTATAAATTAATACCTTTAGAAGGTATAATGAGTTTCAAATTAAAGTATTTTTGTAAGAATTCCCTATGGATGAATCATTAAAAAATATCGATTTAGATAATGCTGAATTCCAGACACTTTGGAAGTTGATGCATGAAACTAATAATCCAATTTTTCTTACAGGTAAAGCAGGTACGGGTAAGTCTACTTTTTTGAAGTATATTACTGCTAAATTGAGAAAGAAATTTGTGGTATTAGCTCCAACAGGAATTGCCGCTGTAAATGTTAAGGGAGTTACTTTGCATTCTTTCTTTAAGCTTCCATTTAGGCCAATATTACCCAATGATCCAGAGTTTCAGGTTAAAGGTGGTAAAATCTATGAGGCGCTTAAATATTCTAAAGAAAAACAAAGGTTAATACAGAAAACAGAGATTATCATTATTGATGAAATATCTATGGTTAGAGTAGATATTATAGATGCAGTAGACAAAATACTAAGGGCTTATTGTAATCGTAATTTACCATTTGGTGGGAAACAGCTGTTATTAGTCGGAGATTTATTTCAATTAGAACCTGTTGTTAAATCTGATCAGAAAAGAATTTTAAGTCAGTTTTATAATAGTCCCTATTTCTTTGATGCCTTAGCTTTTAAACATCTCAATTTAATTCCTGTAGAATTAAAGAAGGTATATAGACAAGATGATAATAGCTTTATACAAGTACTAGATAATATTAGAGGAGGTATTAACTTAAAGGAAGCTATTGGAGTGATTAATAGCAGAATGATTGATCCTGATCATTTTACAGAGGAGGATTATGTTATTCAACTTTCAACTAGACGAGACAGTGTAGATTTTACTAATCAACGAAGACTAGGTCTATTAGAAGGTAAAGAATTTGAGTTTAAGGGAAAGGTTGAAGGAGAATTTAACCAGAATAATTTACCTACAGATGAGTTATTAAAATTGAAGTTAGGTTCTCAGGTTATATTCATTAAAAATGATTTAGAGAAGCGATGGTATAATGGAACAATTGGTAAACTCATAGAAATAGATGGTAAAGAGATCACTATTGAACTAGAGGACGGATTAATTGTAAATATAGAAGAGGAGAAGTGGTCCAATATTAGATATCGATATGATAATGAACAAGATAAAATTATCGAAGATGAGGTAGGTTCTTTTATTCAATATCCTATTAAATTAGCTTGGGCTATTACTATTCATAAATCTCAAGGATTAACTTTTGAAAAGGTTTATATCGATATGCAAGGTGGAGCTTTTGCTGCAGGACAAACTTATGTAGCACTAAGTAGATGCCGATCTTTAGAAGGAATGACTGTAAAGACACCTGTTGCTGCCAGAGACATTATTATCAATGATAGGGTGGTTCAGTTTATGATGAATACCAATAATAAGCTATTAATTGATAAGGAATTATTAAGAAGTCAGAGTGCTAAGGAATTACTAAGTGCTTACCAGTCTTATCAAAAAGAGTTGTATACCGAGTCGATGATTAATTTTATGGCCGTAATATTAAAACAGCCAGATTTATTTACGCCTTTGGTTCAAAGATTTATAAGAATCTTAATGGTGAAAATTGAAAATAAGTTGGCTGAGAAAGATGAGTTTATTGCAAATCTTTTAGACAGAGTTAAGAAGTATATTGATGATTAATACTTCTGTATCCTTTGCAGATTAACCTTTCCAAATTGGTCTTCCAGACGAATAAAATACAAACCAATAGGGAAATGGTTGATATGAATCAAGTCTTTATTTTCATATCCAGTGTACACTTTATGAAAATGACAATGGCCTAATAAATCGTAGATCTCAATAGAATTAAAATTAGATTGATTCGCAATTACTATATAATCCGAACTAGGATTAGGGTAAACGACAAAATCAGTAGCAAGAACATCATTAATAGAAATGTCTACTAAGGTATCTGTCTCTACATAAACTAATGCACGATAAAGGTTTAATATACCGCCTGTTACCGTTTTAGCCTCTAAGGTAGAATTGGTGTCTACACTAACTAGTAAAGCATGTTTAACTAGTTTGGCTAAAGAGTCTGGTTGGCTATATTTTAATGCTAACTTTTCTTTAGGAATATTGGCATACATTAATCCAATTGCACCCGTAACTTGCGGGCAAGACATACTTGTGCCAGACATGTTGTTATATCCTATACTTCCTGTAGTCGATAAGATTTTAGAGCCAGGTGCTGCAAGGTCAATAGATTGTGGTCCCCAACCTGCACGAGAAGTCTTTTCTCCAAGTTGATTAGACCTAGTCACAGCAATTAAGAAAGGGCTTGGGCAAGTGGTCGGTATATCACCTGCATCATCAACATTTGTATTAGAATTAACTGTTGCAGCAACATTTAATATACCTGCATTACCCATGCTATCATACATCGCACACCATAAAGGTAAGTCTTCAGGTTTAGCGTTATTTACACCAAATGAGCTATTTAATGAAACCACAAATGTACCACTATCTCCCAATGTCTCATTGTATATTTGCCTTTGCTTAAGCACATAAGCATAGGCTGTAATGATAACATCTTCTGAAGTAGATTCTTCTCGAGAAACAACCATTACTTTTTGATTCCAGCTAATACCAGATATACCTATTTCATTATTCCCTTTTGCACCCATAATACCAGCAACATGTGTTCCATGATTATCTCCTGGTGTATTAATATCCGCTTCATCATTTAGAGCATTCCATCCATAAATATCATCTACATATCCATTGCTATCATTATCGATGGTGTCGTTTGGTATCTCATAAATATTTTTCCAAAAGTTAATGTCTGGATGATTTAAATGAAATCCATTATCTACTACAGCCACTACAATACTATCTCCTTCAAGTGTTAATCCGCCAGTTGTAATTTCCCATGCCATTTCTGCATACATATCTATATCTGGCGTTCCACCATCCTGTCCAGTATTGTTTAAAGACCATTGTTGGGAATAAAGCGTGTCATTTGGTATAGCTCTGTTTTCAACGATATGATTAAATTGAGCTACTTTAATTTGATCGAAAGAACGCATCTTATTGAGTATATCATGATCTGCTAATGCCATAGATCGCTGAGGTTGCCTAAATTCCAAAAGGTAAATCCCCATAGACTTAGAAACTGTCTTTTGTAAATAAACAGGATAGTCCTGGAAAGATTTGATGACTTGATCTATATCCGATTTAGGATTTATTTGAACCAATATTTGATC
>JBELBA010000157.1:0-5408 GCA_042095635.1 Chitinophagales bacterium | reverse complement strand
CCGAACTTAGAAACTCCTAAAGGCGCAATAGATATTAATCCTGAAAACAACAACCCCTCTAAAAGAGCTTACTCTAATGTAATAAAAAATGTTTTAACTAATAATCAAGAATTCAAAAGCTTTATAAAGTTTATCAAGAATGGATTCAAAATCAAAAAATAACGATCCATTTGGTAAAGCTATTTTAGCTTATGCCAATACGAAGAATAAAGACCTTCAAATAGAAGTTCTACAAGAAGACTTTGAACCAGATTTAATACCAATACATTACCTTTTTAGAACTAAAAAGGATATGCCAAAATTAGAATTGGATGCCTTAAAGCTATGTAAGGAAAAAGTACTAGATGTAGGTGCTGCAGCTGCTTGTCATTCTAAAATATTAAAGGATAATGGTAAAAAAATCACACTTATTGACGTATCTGAAGGGGCAATTGAATACATCAAGAAAGAGAAATTTGAGAATGCTTATTGTCAAAGCATATTCGAATTTCAATCCAAAGAGAAATTTAATACGATTCTTCTTTTAATGAACGGAATAGGTATTGCTGGATCTATTGATGGCTTAAAAATATTATTAGAACATTTAAAAACACTCCTAGCTCCTGGAGGAGAGGTCTTACTTGATTCTTCCGACATCAAATACTTATTTGAAGAAGAAGATGGCTCTTTACTAATACCAATCTCTAAATACTATGGAGAAACAAAGTATCAAGTAAAATTTAAGCATGAAATTAGTGATTGGTTTCCATGGTTATTTATAGATTTTGATACTTTAAAAATGTACAGCGAAAAAGCTGGTTATAAAGTTGCGCTAGTAAGTAAAGGTGAGCATTTCGAATATTTAGCAAAACTAAGTTTATGATCATTCTTGTATTAGTTTTTATAGCTGGGATAGCAGCAGGGTTTATAAATGTAATTGCAGGTGGTGGATCTATGCTAACTTTACCACTGTTAATTAGCAGTGGTATTGAATCTTCTGTTGCAAACGGGTCTAACAGAGTTGCGATACTTGCGCAAAACATATTTGCTATTAAAGGCTTTAAGTCTAATGGCTATAAAATTAAGAAAGCACATATAATACTTGGTTTATGTGCAGCTGTTGGTGCTTTATTAGGAAGCATGCTAGCAGTAGACACAGATGATAGTCTCTTTAACAAAATATTAGCAATATTACTTGTACTATTTATTATCTATAGTCTCCTTAAGCCTAAGTACAACAACTTAATAGAAGACATTAAGCCTAACAAACTAATACTTAATTGTATTGTTTTCTTCTTTATTGGAATCTATGGTGGATTTATTCAGGCTGGTGTAGGATTGATCATTATGGGAAGTTTAAGTATCATCAATCAACTTAATATCCATAAAATTAACTCCATAAAAGTAGTGGTGGTTGCAGTCTATACTGTTATAGCATTAGGAACCTTTATCTATTTCGACCAAATTAGTTGGACGCACGGCCTCATCCTAGCTGCAGGAAACAGTGTTGGAGGCTATATAGCCGGTAAATATTCGCTTATTATTCCTGAACAATATGTTAGAAGAGCAGTCTTATTTATAACAATAGGACTAGCAATCAAGCTCTGGTTGATTTAATCTAAGTATCTCCTTCTGTTACTGCTGATTCTGTGGATTTTCTTCAACTTTAGCTTTCGCCTTAGATTCATTTTCTAATTGATTCAATAAATCCATTTTCTCTTGAAGAGCATTTACTTTCCTTTCTAGTTTGGATTTATTCTTCTCCACTTCTTTTCTAAATAAATCAGCACCTCTAGACTTAGAAATTAAAGCCATGTTCATTTCCATGTGCTTTAATTCATTCTTTTGCTCATTCAATTGATGACTAATTCTTTTCTTCTCCTTTACTAACGATTCATTAGTTTGATCTGCTCCATCACTACCAAAATTAGATTTAAATTCAGTTAGCATTCGCTCTGTATCATCTATTTTAAGCTTATCGAAGAAGCCATCTAATAGCTTCTTATAATTAGCATAAACTTTATCCTTAGACTTAAAAGGAACATGTCCAATTGCATTCCAATTAGCAGAGAATTCCTTTAAAGATTCTAAGTCTTTATTTTTATCACCTGATACCTTAAAAGCTTTCATTGCTTCAATAATCTCTTCTTTGGATTTTAAGTTTTCAGTTTCTTCAGACTTCCTTCCTTCAAAGAATTCAGATTTTCTATTAAAGAAATGATCACAAGCAGTTCTAAAACTCTTCCAAAGTTTAAAGTCATTAGCCTTACCAGCATCACCTTGCTGTTTCCATTGCTTTTGAATAGCAATAATTTTCTTAGTTGTACCTCCCCAATCTTCACTATCCTTCAATGCTTCAACTTTTTCAATTAAAGCTTCCTTCTTTCCTTTTGCAACACTTTCTTTTGCTTTTAAAGCTGTAAAGAATACTGATTTAGCATTAAAAAATTGATCACAAATAGATCTGTATTTTTCCCAAACTTCTTGATTTCCTTTTTTCCCCGCAAAACCAATAGTCTTAAATTCATTCTGAATTTCGATTAACTGATTCGTTAAGGTAGTCCATGCTTTAACAGTATCTAAGCTATCTATCTGTATAGCAGAAAGCTGCTCACACAAGGCTTGCTTTGCTTCTAAATTCCTAGCTTCTTGCTCATAAATTTTATCATAGTGGTCTTGACGCTTCTTATGTACAACTTTACTCACTTCAGAAAATTCTAGCCATAAGTCTTCACTAATTTCACGCTTAACTGGACCTACCTCTCTCCAAGCATCATGATAATACTGAAGATTGTCATTCATCTTTTTAATATCATCTTCAGCAGCTAAAGCATTTACTTTCTCAATTAAAGCTTTCTTAGCTTCTAAGTTCTTTTGAAAATCTAACTCTCTTAATTCTGAATTGATCTTTACATTACTGTAAAATACATCTCTTAAGAAATTATATTCGCCCCACAGTTCTTTATCGTCAGTAGCTTTTAAATCCTTAACCGCATTCCATTGGTCCTGAATTTCTTTTAAAGCATCAAATACTTCCTTGTTAATAGCCGCTTGTTCTGTTAATGCTTTTAGCTGAGTAAGAATAGATTTTTTTCTCTCTTTATTCTCTTTATAACGCTTCTCTAAGGCAAGATTAAAAGCTTCCTTCCTTTGTTTATGATTATCCATCAAAGCTTTAAAAGCTTCTAGTTTCTCATCTACTGGCGCTTCAAATTCTTCTCTAGTACCACCTTCTTCAATAAAAGCATTTAATAAACTATCAAAAGTCTCTTTAGATCTTTTGTAATATTCACTTTTAAGATCTTCCACTTTGTGATTTAAATCTCTAGAATATGTCTCTTTAGAAAAAGCTTCTAATTGACTGATAATTTCTTCTTTAGTAATAGTAGTATCCATTTGAAAGCATTTATTTACTTTAAGTAAATATAGTAATTTCAGTAGATTTGAAGTACTATCAAAATAGATTTTATCAGATCTTAATCGAATAGGGTTTTGTATATTCGTTTAAATGAAAAATTTCATTGCTTCATCCACGCTATTACTATGTATGTCAGCCAATTAATATTATGAATACTGAAAATACTGATCAATATCCATTATATACTAATTACTTAATCTATGAATCTAGCCCATATCTTAAACAACATGCTAATAATCCAGTAAACTGGAAAACATGGAATAAGAAAACACTAAATGAAGATTTAGATGCTTCAATATCAGCTTTAATTAAATTTATTACCAAAGCATTTATAACCGAAGATGGTCAAATAAAAAGAACAATCAATCAAAAAGGAGAAAGCATTAATGGATTCTTGGATGACTATTCTTTTACAAAGAAGATAATAACCTCATCACTAGGCCTATAGAATTAGAAGACAATGTATTCCTTCTTATAATTCTCAAACGGCTATTAACCTATTCAAATTAGGAACCATCCATAGTTAAAGTTGAACCAACAACCGAAAAAAAGACTAATTCACTAGAATTAGTCCTACTACTTTATTTACCAAATTATTTTATGCTCCGCATCCGATACATTCGTAATGAGAATCATCTGGGCTATTATCTTCGAAGATATTTTGTCCTTCGTTTAATTTCTGTAATTTCTTATCATACTCTCCTTGTATCATCTTCATTTCAAAAGATGAATCTGCATCTGCTAAATCCTTTTGCAATTGTTCATTTAACAAATTGATCATATTTTCTTGTTCCTGAGCCTCCATTCTTATAACGTTTTATTATTATCTAATCTTGTTTCAAAATTAATTACTTACCAAATATTTATTCGTAAACTTGGGCTTGAAGTTATTCACGTTGATAATTATTGAGACAAAATTTGGATATATAAACCATTGATAATTAATCCTTAAGTATATGTTAAAAACTATTTTAAAGTATTTTTTATTAACATCAATATTCTTTTTCAATGTGAATTTCAAGAAAAAGGCATTGGAAATTGAATGGCAGAATGACAGACCATTAACTTGGGAAGATTTTAAAGGTGAACCAGATAAAGAATCTCCATACTATGCGCTTACTTACAGTGGTATTTCATTATCCAGTCATTATGAGGGAGAAGCGCTTTTTGTTAAAGTAATCTGTACATTTTCTCCTAATCAATCTTGGGTAAAGAAAGGTAAAGAAACAGCGGACTTATTGTTACACGAACAAATGCATTTTAATATTACAGAAATACATGCTCGAAAAATTAGACAGGCTATTTCAAAACTTGATAAAACCACTCCTAAAAAAATAATCAAGAAGGTAGATGAACTATTTAATTTATACTTTAAGGAAAGTAAAGAAATGCAATCTAAATACGACAGAGAGACTGATCATAGTGTTAATACCAATGAACAGATTAAATGGAATAAACTAATTAAAACAGAGCTTGATAAGCTAAACGCTTATGCTGCAGATTAATTAACTATGTTTCTACACTTCTCAATTGCAAATTGTAAATCATTAAAATTTACTCGTTTTTCTACAAAATCAACTGTTCCTAATTCTAAAGCTGACGTTTTAAATCTATTTCAGAACTTACCGCAATTGTCCTTGGAATTCTAACATAATATCTAGCTAAGAACCAATACGTAATAAAATCATTTTTATAAATAAACCTATTTATTGTATTTACTCAAAGTATACATCATATCACTAACTGTATGGTATTTTGGCTTAGCGTACTTTACATTATATGATTTATCCATAATTACAATAGTAGGATAAGCCTTGGTATTATTGTCAGTTACGTAATCAGCAATTTGATTATAGCCACCCATCCTATTAGGAGACCATGTAAATTCTTTACCTCTAAAGTATATTTTGTCTTGACGCTCTGCATCTAAGTATACAGCATAATAGTTTTCATTGATATAATTGATCAACTTCTGCTTAGAGAAAACTTTCTTCTTCATTTCAATACAGAT
>JBELBA010000156.1:0-5559 GCA_042095635.1 Chitinophagales bacterium | reverse complement strand
GTACTAAAGGTCTTAATTCTGGTGGAATAATTGGTAATATAGAAACAACCATCCATTCAGGTTTGTTTTCTATTCTGGTGTTACCATCTCTGAAAGCCTCAACAACCTTAAGTCTCTTAAGAGCTTCCATTTTTCTTTGCTGAGAAGTCTCATTAGCTGCTTTGTCTCTTAATTGGTAAGACAATTCATCTAAATCCACTCTTCCTAATAGGTCTCTAACAGCTTCACCACCCATTTTAGCGATGAATTTGTTCGGATCTTCATCATTGAGCATTCTATTCTCTCTTGGAAGATTATCCATTATTTCTAGATACTCTTCTTCAGTTAATAGATCCATGAAGTTGATTCCATCAGCTTCTTTTGCTCCAGCTTGGATTACTACATATCTTTCGTAGTAGATAATCGTTTCTAATTTCTTAGAAGATAATCCTAATAGATAACCTGTTTTATTAGGAAGTGATTTGAAATACCAAACGTGCACAACTGGTACAACTAACTTGATATGACCTAAACGTTCTCTTCTTACTTTCTTCTCAGTAACTTCTACACCACATCTATCACAAACGATACCCTTATATCTGATTCTCTTGTATTTTCCACAAGCACACTCATAATCCTTTACAGGACCGAAAATACGCTCACAGAATAAACCACCGAATTCAGGTTTATAAGATCTGTAGTTAATTGTTTCTGGTTTTGTAACCTCTCCAAAAGACTGATCTAAGATCGTATCTGGTGAAGATAAAGTGATAGTTACTTTAGAAAAATCACTCTTTATTTTTGCCTCTTTTTTGAAAGCCATCTCTGTTCCTCCTTAAATTAGTTTTTAAGAAATTTTAAATCTAATGCTAAACCTTTTAATTCATTCACTAAAACATTGAATGATTCTGGAATACCTGGTGTAGGTAAGTTCTCACCTTTAACGATCGCCTCATAGGTCTTCGCTCTACCAATAATATCATCAGATTTTACAGTTAACATTTCCTGAAGTGCGTTTGCTGCTCCGTAAGCCTCAAATGCCCATACTTCCATCTCTCCTAAACGCTGACCACCAAACTGAGCTTTACCTCCTAATGGTTGTTGGGTAATTAGAGAGTATGGTCCGATAGATCTTGCATGCATCTTATCATCAACCATATGCGATAATTTCAACATGTAAATTACACCGACTGTCGTTTTTTGTTTAAAACGCTCACCAGTCTCACCATCGAATAAGTAAGTCGCTCCATGTGCCGGTAAACCAGCCTCATTGATATAACCATCAATTTTTTCCATTGATGCTCCATCAAATGTAGGAGTTCCGAACTTCAATCCTAATTTCAATCCAGCCCATCCAAGAACAGTCTCATAAATTTGACCTAAGTTCATTCTTGATGGTACCCCTAATGGATTAAGAACGATATCAACAGGAGATCCATCATCTAAGAAAGGCATATCTTCCTCTCTTACAATTTTAGCAACAACACCTTTATTTCCATGTCTACCTGCTAACTTATCTCCTACCTTTAACTTTCTTTTCTTAGCGATATATACTTTAGCTAGTTTTAAAACTCCAGATGGTAATTCATCACCAACAGTGATGGCATACTTCTCTCTCTTTAATCTAGCTAACTCTTCATTGACTTTAATCTTGTAGTTATGAATTGTAGATCTAACTAAGTTATTAACTTCTTCATCTGCCGTCCACTTAAATTCAGTGATCGTCATGAAGTCAATATCTTTAAGGTTCTTAATAGTGAATTTTAAACCTTTAGAAATTACTTCCTCGTTAAATTCATTAAATACACCTTTAGATGTTTTATCCTTACAGATTACAGTTAACTTATCAATTAATAAAGCTTTCTTGTCTGCTAAAATCTTCAAGTGACCGTCATTCAATTTTTCAACAGCAACTTTTTCAAGCGCTTTAGAACTCTTGTCTTTTTTAGCACGACCAAATAACTTCTTATTAATAACAACTCCTCTCATCGATGGAGCAGCTTTTAATGAAGCATCTTTAACATCTCCAGCTTTATCACCGAAAATAGCTCTTAATAATTTTTCTTCTGGAGTAGGATCTGTTTCCCCTTTTGGAGTAATCTTACCAATGATGATATCACCTTCAAGAACTCTTGCTCCTACTCTAATAATTCCATGCTCGTCAAGATCTCTAGTTGCATCTTCAGAAACGTTTGGAATATCTGGAGTTAATTCCTCTTCTCCTAATTTAGTATCTCTAACCTCTAACTCATATTCTACGATATGAACTGAAGTAAAGACATCATTCTTAACCACTTTTTCAGAAATTACAATAGCATCCTCAAAGTTATACCCTTTCCAAGGCATGAATGCAACTTTCATATTCTTACCTAGTGCAGCTTCACCATTTTGTGTAGCGAAACCTTCACAAAGAACTTGTCCTTTTTTCACTTTATCACCTTTCTTAACGATTGGCTTTAAGTTGATACAAGAATTTTGGTTAGTTCTTCTAAACTTGATCAGTTTATAAGATTTTTTATCATCGTCGAAACTTACTAATCTAGTCTCATCATCTCTATCGTATCTGATTACAATTTCATTTGCATCAACATACTCAACAACTCCATTTCCTTCTGCATTAATTAAGATTCTAGAATCTCTAGCAACCTGAGCTTCAACACCTGTTCCTACGATCGGAGAATCTGACATTAATAATGGTACAGCTTGACGCTGCATGTTAGATCCCATTAAGGCTCTATTCGCATCATCATGCTCTAAAAATGGAATTAAAGATGCAGCTACACCTAAGATTTGATTAGGAGCAACGTCCATAAACTCAATCTTGTTTGGCTCAAGAATTGGAAAGTCTCCAGTTTCTCTACACTTCACTTTATCCTCAACAAATGTTCCTTTCTTGTCTAATTGAGCATTAGCCTGAGCAATGATTCTGTCATCCTCAGCATCTGCAGCTAAATAAACAACATTCTTAGTAGGCTTTCCTTTCTCTACTGTTCTATACGGCGTTTCAATGAAACCTAATTGATTAATCTTAGCATGACATGCTAAAGTAGAAATCAAACCAATATTTGGTCCTTCAGGAGTTTCAATAGTACATAATCTACCATAGTGAGAATAGTGTACATCTCTTACCTCGAAACCAGCATTTTCTCTTGTTAAACCTCCAGGTCCTAAAGCTGAAATTCTTCTCTTATGAGTAGTCTCTGCTAATGGATTAGTTTGGTCTAAGAACTGAGATAACTGTGATGTTCCGAAGAATGAATTAATCACTGAAGTTAATGTTCTAGCATTAATAAGATCTACAGGAGTAAATACTTCGTTATCTCTAACGTTCATTTTCTCTCTTATAGTTCTTACCATTCTGTTTAATCCAACATCAAACTGATCGAATAATTGCTCACCAACAGTTCTAATTCTCCTATTTGATAAGTGATCAATATCATCTAATTCAGCTCTTGAGTTGAATAAGTTAATTAGGTATTTAACTATCGAAGTAATATCCTCGTTAGTTAATACTCTGGTATCTTCATCTATGTCTAGTTCTAATTTTTTGTTGACTTTATATCTACCAACTTTACCTAGATCGTATCTCTTCTCAGAGAAGAATAATCTGTCGATTACTTGTCTAGCTGTTTCCTCATCAGGTGGCTCAGCAGATCTTAATTGTCTATAGATATAATTTACTGCCTCTATTTCAGAGTTAGTAGCATCTTTTAATAAAGTGTTATAGATTAATCCGTAATCACCTGCGACATTCTCTTTCTGCAAGATGATTGTATCAACTCCAGATTCTAAAATATCCTCAACGTTTTCAGCTTCAATAGTAACACCTCTTTCCAAGATTACTTCATGCCTATCGATCGATACAACTTCACCAGTATCTTCATCAACGAAATCTTCAATCCAAGACTTAAGAACTCTAGCAGCTAATTTCTTACCTACAGCTTTCTTTAAGTTTGTTTTGTTTGCTTTAACTTCTTCAGCTAAATCAAAGATATCTAGGATTTCTTTATCAGTACCAAATCCGATAGCTCTAAGAAGTGTAGTTACTGGAACTTTCTTCTTTCTATCTAAATAAGCATGTAATACATTATGAATATCTGTAGAGAATTCCATCCAAGTTCCTTTGAAAGGAATAATTCTTGCAGAATATATTTTTGTTCCATTAGGATGAACAGATTGACCGAATATAACCCCAGGAGCTCTATGCAACTGAGAAACGATAACCCTTTCAGCACCATTTATAATGAATGTACCTCTTGGTGTCATATATGGAACATTACCTAGGAATACATCTTGTTCGATTGTCTCGAAATCTACGTGATCCTCATCATTACAAGAAAGCTTCAATTTAGCTTTCAAAGGAACACTATAAGTTAATCCCCTCTCAATACTCTCATCTATAGAATATCTTGGTGGGTCAATATAGTAATCAATAAACTTTAATTCGAAGACTTCTCTTGCGTCAGTTACCGGAAAAGTTTTTTGGAATACTTTATGTAAACCTTCGTCCTCCTTCATATAATCAGGAGTATCGATTTGGAAAAACTTTTCGAAAGAATCTAACTGCAATCCTAAGAAATCTGGATAATCTAGTGCATGTTCTATAGAACCTAGATTAATTCTTTTTGGATCAAATGTTGTTGTTCCCATATATAAATGGTTGGTTTTTTTTTAGAAATAGGAATAGACCTGATGGAACTCCACCAGGTCTAATTTTTGCTTTAAAGTGTTTTTAAAGCGAAGCTCAAATTAAGCTAATTCAACTTCAGCTCCAGCTTCTTCTAACTTAGCTTTTAAGTCTTCAGCTTCAGCTTTTGCTACACCTTCTTTAATCGCTTTTGGCGCACCATCAACGATTTCTTTAGCTTCTTTTAATCCTAATCCAGTTAATTCCTTAACTGCTTTTACTACTGCAAGCTTTTGACCTCCAGCAGCTTTTAAGATAACATCAAAAGATGTTTTCTCTTCAGCACCTCCAGCAGCGTCACCACCACCAGCAGCAACAGCTACAGCTGCAGCAGCAGGTTCGATACCGTGCTCTTCTTTTAAAATGTTAGCTAATTCACTTACTTCTTTCACTGTTAAGCTAACTAATGCTTCTGCTAATTCTTTTACGTCTGCCATTTTTCTAATTTTTCTGGGCTCTTAACCCAATTCACATTTAATAAAAATATATTGATTAGTTCCTGATAATAGACTATCCTCTCTCCTCTAAAGACTTAACAAGCCCTGCGATTTTCTGTCCTGCTGATCCCTGTAAACCAGAAATAACATTCTTGATTGGAGATTGAAGTAATCCGATAACTTCAGCAACAAGTTCATCACGTGATTTAAGTTTACTTAACACCGCGATTTGATCATCACCTTCATAAATATCAGAACTAATGGAAGCTGCTTTAAGAACAGGTAAATCAGACTCTTTTCTCCAGTCTGCTAATATTTTACCTGGTAAATTTGCTACTTCGCTAAAGAACACTCCTGTAGGTCCAACTAAAGCACTGTTAATGTCTTCGTTAGTTCCTTCGATTTGCTCTAAAGCTTTCTTGATTAATGAATTCTTCGCCACTCTGTATTCAACAC
>JBELBA010000155.1:0-5525 GCA_042095635.1 Chitinophagales bacterium | reverse complement strand
AGAAAGCATTTATGTTTGATTGTGATATGAAGGAGAAGTCATTCTTTAATGGTATTAAAGATTTAGTAAATAATAATATTATTGCTACATCAGATATATCGTTTGAGTATTATTTTAACCATGCCTATTTTGGCAAAAAAGAAAAAACAAAATGATTGTAGAAAGAATATCAGAAACAATGTTTACTATTGACGGAGAATTAGCTGAACTGTATGAAGGAAGATTAGAATTTTCCAGTGGTGAAGAAATAACTTATTATCAGTTTAGAGCTGTTCAAGAGTTTTTAGATATAGAAGAAAATGATCTTCGTAACTTAGCGCATAGAAAAGTAGTAAGACTACTTGCTGAGTTAGGTATTAAAAGAGAAAAGTAAAGTAATGTTTAACGAGCTTATTGAAATAGATAAAGAAGGTAATGTATTTATTCAAGATGATTCTATTGCTTTAATGCCAAAACTATGGGCTGTCTATAAAGACAAGTATGGTGGAAGTAAAATGGTAAGGTGGATTATATCAATGGATGATTACAAGTCTCCATTTCGTAGATTACCTGAAGAAGAACGTTCTGAAAGATTGACAATGAATATATTTGGAAAGAGAACATTAAGAAGAACTACTGAAAAACTTGTTACAGAGGCAAGGCACGAATATAAAATGTTACAGTTTGACCCTATGGTTGATCAGTACAATGCAATGAGTGAGCAAATGTTTCTTATGACTCAAGTATTTAAGTCTATGAAACCTTCTAAAGATAATTTAGCTGATTTAAATGATATGCAAGTAAAAATGCAAAAAGCAGCAGAAGCACGAGAAAAGCTTAAAGCAATGATTATTAAAGACCAAGACTCTGATTCTAAAATCAAAGGTACAGGTTCAGATGATTTTTCAATATTTGAAAACGAACAAAGATTAGAAGATTGATATCAGCACAAAAATATTCGCCAGTACTATTTGATAAAAGTATTAATAAGTTTGAAAGCTTTAGAACAGACAGTATAGAGTATTCACAATTTTGGAGAACTCAAAAGGATAGAATACTAAATGGCTACAAACCTAATGGGGGTGTTTGGATTCCCGGTAATTATTATTTTTATTTAAACTTCTCTAAGATACATGGATTAAATCCAGGTGCAAAACGTAAGAGCATGATATCTCCATTATATCGTGACCAAGACCATGAGTATTATCAGGAGGTTCATGATGCTAAAGAAAACGGTAGAGGAATTATTGTTTTAAAAGCAAGGCGTAAGGGATTTTCTTTTATGAATGCCAATATACTTCTGCATGAATGGACTTGCTTTCCTCATTCTGAAAATGGATTAGGAGCGCAGAAAGAAGATTACGTACAAGATTTTAGAAAGAAGATGTTACTATCGTATAACGAGCTACCACCTCAGTTTAGAAATAAGATACTTCATAACAATGAGGAAATCTTTATGTCTGGATATAAGGAAAAGGAGAATGGTATATGGATGGAGAGAGGAACTAAGTCTATGATTCACTTTAGGGTAATGGAAAAGCCAAATGCTTTTAGGGGTACTTCACTTAACTTTATGGTATTTGAAGAAGCTGGTGAGTTTTTAAAGCTTAAACGTTCTTTTGAATCTTCTGAAGATTGTTTTAAAGAAGGTGATGTATTTTTTGGTACACCTATTATTGGTGGAACTTCTAATAACATGGAGATTGAGAGTGATGATTATATGGAGATGTTTTATAACGCTGAACGCTATAACTTAAAGCCTGTATTTATTAAAGCTTCTAAGGTGTTTGGTAGTTTCTTTGATATGAGTACTGGTAAGTCTGATGTTAGAGGTGCTGAAGAATATGTAATGGCTGAAGCTCAGCGTAGGAAAGAATCAGGTGATTTACAAACTTACTATTCTTACTTACAAGAAAATCCTTTAGAAGTAGAACATGCTTTCTTTAAATCAGGAGCTACTCCATTTGATTTAACCAAGATTAATAGTCAGATAGGTAATATCATGACTAATAAGAATTTTGATATTGTTAAAAAGGGAAGATTAGATTGGCCAAAGAATAAAGATGGCAAAACTGTATTTGGAGGAAAGCCAATATGGGTAGATGATGATGGTAGCTTAGATGCTAATGATATTAATAAAGAAATGTTTCCATTTGAGATAATTGAAAGACCATTAGACGGAATTAAAAATGCTCATGTTGCTGCAGTCGATCCTTATCATATTGACGATGAGTTAGAGGAAATGAAGAAAGGTGGTAAGGCTGATAATAAGTCTAAAGGTTCAATGTGTGTATATAGAAGGTTTGTTGATACTAATACTGTATGTGAACTACCAGTTGCTTTTTATACAGATAGACCTTATTCAAAAGAAGCTTTTTACGAGAACTGTTTAAAGATGTGTATTTATTATGATTCAAGAATATTAGTTGAATACAATGATGATGGTTTTTTAAAGTACTTTATTAAAAATAAGATGCAGAGATATCTAAAAGAGCGACCACGTTCTGCTGATTCTCCAAATAGTAAAGCTACTAACAAGTATGGGGTACATATGAAATCATTTCAAAAGAAACTACTTACAGAGCTTGTAGATGAATATGTTAAAAAACATCATGAAGATATTTACTTCTTGAAACTTTTAAATGAACTTGCAGTATATGGTAAACAAAACACAGATAGGGTAATGTCTTTTGGTATGGCTCTTATTCATTCTATGGATGCTGAAAGAAAGGTTTACGATGAAAAAGAAGATGAAGAAGCAGAAAAAATGTTTATTCCTCATTTTGGTAGAAAAAATGATGGCACTATAGTGTCTATTCATAGAGATACGGACGGTAACTTGCAGAAGTCAAGAAGAAGTCCTAATTTTGATTACGATTTTAGTGATGATTAAATTATATTAATATATGGAGTTTCCAAGACAGAATATTCCCGAATCTCAAAAAGATGAGGAATGGCACATGAATACGGTTGATGCTATTATTTCACAAAGCAGACAGAATACGAGATACTTGTCAACAAGAAAAAATGACCACGAGAATTACCTAATTGTAAATGGAGACTTTGATAACAAACAGTTTGAGTATGTTACTGACATGTATGGTATTACAGCTCCTGCAAGATTAGTAAATTATCCAATCATACTTCCTAAGCTTGATTTACTTGCTGGTGAATTAATATCACAGCCATTACAATACACTGTAAATGTAGTAAACAGAAATGCTATTCGTAGAAAAAACGAAAAGCGAACTCAAATTGCAGCTGAAGTTATACTAAAACCTATTCGTAGAGAAATAGAAAAGGTAATAGGTATGCCTCTTCCAGATGAAGATTTAGGTGCTGAAATACCTGAAGATGTAGATGCTTATACTAAAATGAAATTTCGTGATAATGTAGAAGAAATGGTTCATACAGGTCTTTCGTATTGCTCACAAAAATGGGGATTAGACCAAGTGTTTAAAAGAGGATTTTATGATTTAGGAATTACCGGTAAAGAGTTTTACAGAGTAATGTTAAAAAATGGTGATCCTTATGTAGAGCGTTGTGACCCAAGGTCAATGCTTTATGATATAGATTCAGATAAAGAAAATATTAAAGATTCTAAATATGCTGGTGTAGATAATTGGTACACAGTTAATGAAATACTTGATACTTACAATCTTTACTTAACTAAAGAACAAGTTGATGAAATTGAAGAATTAGAAGAGCAAGATACTGCATGGTATCAAGAACAAAACTCTCAATACGATAATTATACTTTTGCTAATGGAGAGTCAATGAAGGTTCGTGTAGTTGATGTTCAATGGCGTTCATTTAGGTCTGTTAAATATAAGGTGTCTCCAAATAAATATGACCCTTCTATTGATTATCATAAAAGAGTTAAAGATAATTATAAAGCTAAAAAAGGAGAGAAAATTGTTACTAAAGTAACTAATGATGTTCGACAAGCTGTTAAAATTGGTCATAATATTCTTATTAAATGGGGTAGAAAGCCTAATCAAATAAGATACGAAGAAAATTATTCTAATACTTCATTAGATTTCTTTGGTGCAATTAGAAATAACTTTAATGGACAAACATTGTCTGTAGTAGATTCTCTTAAAAATATACAAATACTTTATAACATAGTAATGTATCAAATAGAACTTGCACTTGCAAGGTCAGGTTCTAAAGCTATTGTATATGATGTTTCTCAGAAACCTAAGAATGTTCCATTAGAAGATGTAATGTATCATGCTAAAAACTCTGGTCTTATTCTTATAAATTCTCGTCAAGAAGGTATGAGTAACTTTAATCAATTTCAATCTATTGATTTTACGCTATCTCAATCAGTTGCTCAAATGACTAACTTAAAAATAATGCTTGAAGATACTGCTGATAAACTTACGGGAATATCAGCTGCTCGTGCCGGGGTAACTAAGTCAGGAGATTTAGTAGGGGTTACAGAAAGAAATGTAATGCAATCTACATTAATTACTGCTCCATTATTTGATTTACATTATAGCCTTGTTGGGGATGTGTTACAAGGATTATGTGCTTTAATGAAACCAGCATGGGGAATGGAAGGTCGTATGGCTAATGTCTTTGGAGATATGGGTATGCAAACTTTTAAAATTGATAAATCTATTGCTTTAGATGAGTATGGTATATTTGTTGAAAATAGCGGTAGAGAAGTTCAACGTAAACAATCTATGTTAGCTTTAATGGATAGATATGCTTCGTCAGGTAACTTAGATCCTATGGCGGCAATTAAAGCTGTAAATGCAGATAATGCTACTGAAGTAGAATCAGTATTAGTTCAAGGTCTTGAAGCAGTTCAAGCTGCATCTCTTGATATGGAACAACAACAAATGGCTTTACAAGAACAAACTAATCAAATTAATGCTGAGAAAACCTCTGTTGCTGTTAAAGTTGCTCAAATTAAAGCTGAAGCTGATATTGAAGTTCAGAGAATGAAAAATGAAGCAGATGGTATAATTGGTGATGCTGAACGTCAGCATAAAGAAGATATGCAAGGTGCTGAAAGAAAGGCTAAATTAGATGAAGCTATGTTAATGGCTTCTGGTGAAGAAATGCAAGAAAACAATGAAGCATCTGAAATGTAATAAAAAATTTATATATTTGTATTAAACATAATACCATATAAGATATGTCAGAAGAAGTAAAAGATGGTGATGTAAGTGGTGAAACAAAAGAGTTTGACCCAAGTGCATTCGGTAGTGGGATAGTTGAAACAGTAGAAAATAATACTGAAGAAACTCCTGAAATTGCAACAAATGAATCGTCAGAAGATTCAGCTGAAGTAACAAATAGTAAAGATGATGATGATAATGAGTCATTTGATTGGTCTAATAGTTATAAAGGTGATGAGACTGATAATACTGAAGAAGAAAAAAGTGAGGTAGAAGATTCAAGTGCTAATGAAAATAATGACAATACAGAAACAGAAGTATTGTCAGAAAATAATAATACAGATGCGGATAAGGATATAGAAAAAACTCCTTCTGTGTTTGATGGTTCTTTGACAGATGAACACTTTTCTGCAT
>JBELBA010000154.1:0-5592 GCA_042095635.1 Chitinophagales bacterium | reverse complement strand
GCTGGACCAATGAATGGCTTCATAACTATAATGGTCAGACTTATTGGTTTACACTAAATGCTAATCATTGGCTAAAGCCAACCAAAACTTGGCAAAAGGTATTAGGAATCGCAGTTGGTAAAGGTGCTGGAGGAATGTATCTAGAAACTACCCAGTTAGAACAAGACTCTTTAGGTGGAAAGTACAATCTGGGTGAGCGATATCATGAGTGGTATCTTTCTTTAGATCTTGATCTATCGCAGATCAAAACGCCATATCCATTATTGAATAAATTCTTGTTTTTGACTAGAATATTTAAAACACCAATGCCTACTTTATCTTATAGCGGAAAAAATGGGTTTCAATTTAAGCCTTATTATTTTTAAGATCGTAAAGTATGTGCTCTGTATCAAGAACACCTATGGAATCATCAAAAAATCATTTTTAATATAGTTACAGAAATAGTCCTTGGGCACAATACAATTATTCTGAATTAGGTACAAATCAGAAATCTTTTCTTCGTTCTTGATCATATTAAAATACCACTTCCGTCGATTCAGTAAAGCATTGATCGTAATTTGAGGTTCTATGGTTTTTATATCTAAATCAAATCACTTAGATATATTAGAACTTATTGTTTAGCTGTTCTTTTGAATGCTGTAATTCTGATTTTAACATCTCTATAATTGAAGCACAAGATTGAATTTCGTCAATCAACTCTACAGATTGACCAGCGCACCATAGCGTCTTATAGGATCCAGGTTTAATGGACTTTTCCAGGTTCTTCATTCCTTTTAATTGCACTAGCATTTTAAAATATTTCTTTGTGGTTTTATTATTCGACAATAATCTCTCAAAGAAATTTTGCTTAGTCCCTATTTTCTTAGCATATGAGGTATTAATAATGGTACATGGAGTACCAGACAACTTTTCTGTTAATACAATATCAGACATTTTCGCATCAACAATTGCATTCTTATAAGCATCACTTACACTTGCCTCTTTACAAGCAATAAACCTTGTACCAATAGATGCTCCTTCTGCGCCAGAAGCTAATACAGAGAGCAAAGCCGAACCAGAAGAAATTCCTCCTGCAGCGATTACTGGAATTTCAGGAAAATTATTTTTTAAAGAGGCAATTAATATTTGTAAAGGATATGGACCAGCATGTCCTCCAGCTCCTTGTCCAACCGCTATAAAACCATCGCAACCAAGACTTGCTGCTTTCTTTGCATGTTCTATATTAGTTACATCACAGAACACTTTAGCTCCATAGCTATGCGCTTTATCAATAACTTCTTTCGGATTACCTAAAGATGTAATATAGAAGGGCACTTTCTTTTCCACACAAACTTTTAATTGTTTACTGTATAATGGATTAGACTTTTGGACAATAAGATTAACGCCATAAGTTCCTTTTCTATCTGCACTTAATTTATTGTTTAATTGATCCAATAAGGCAGCTAACTCTCCATCCTTTCTATAATTAAGCGAAGGAAAAGCAGCAGCTATGCCAGATTCAATACCCGCTTCTAACATTGCCAGATTAGACACCAAAAACATAGGAGCCATAATGATAGGAAAGTCAATATTTAAAATATCTGTAAGTGCTGTTTTAACTGTCATAGGTGATTATGATACGCAGGTGGCACTTTTTCGTTATTGCTACGTATCATCTGTATGCCAAAATTAACACACGTAGAAAAATTTAGAGCTATTGCCTTAAGCCCTTTAAAGATTAAGCTATTAATGCTGCTTAAACTTCCAATGGCCTTTTTATCAGGAATTAGTATTAATCAATTAAATGAGCAGTCTTGCCATACTTTAATTCGATTTAAATGGCTCAATCAAAACCCGTTTAAGTCCATATACTTTGCTTGCTTAGGTATGGCCGCAGAATTAAGTACAGGTGCATTAGCTATGATGTATGTCTACGGAATAAAACCTTCTGTATCTATGCTTGTATTGTCTATGAGAGCAGATTTCACTAAAAAAGCGATTGGGAAAATTAGATTCGAATGTAATGATGGTGAATTAATGAAAGAAGCTGTTCATCAAGCTATATTGACTAAAGAAGGACAAACGGTTGAAGTAAAAAGTACTGGAATAGATGAAAAAGGAGATATCGTAGCCACTTTTCTATTTACATGGACCTTTAAATCAAAATAATAATCTGCATAACACAATATTTACAGAATTTTTATATAGTTATATATTTTTAATTAGCATATTATATTAATTTTTTGTTATTTTACAACATATGATTTTGATTAAATAATGTGTTATGAAAAATAGATTTGAATGGTGGCCTAATTGGATTGAAAAAAAGCATAAATATGCATTGACTAATAATAAACAAATGGATGCAGATGAGTTTAGTGCAGTTTGTGTAGGTACAGGACTTCCTAATATCCATCAAAAATCAACATTCAACTTTAAGAATGTTCAAGATGGAGCAGATAGATTTCTAGGAGTTTCACCTAGTGGAGAGAAACCATTTACAAGAGTATATACAAGACTAGGAAATCCAAACACTGAATATTTAGAGAAAATTATATTTCAACTCGAATGTGACCATATCATTAAAAATGCTTTAGATGCAGATGAACAAGAACCCACTATAGGTTCTTTAGTATTTGCCTCAGGTATGGCTGCCATTTCAACAACTATCATGGCTTTTATCAAACCCGGAGATGCACTGATAATTGGAAATGTATATGGATGCACTGATTCTTTTGTACGTTATCTGCAAGAAAGATTTGGGATTGAGATTATATTCTGTGACTCTACAGATATTAATGCAGTAAAAAAAGCATTTGAACAGCATCCAAATATTGCTGCTTGTTTAATAGAGACTCCAGTAAACCCTACCTTAGAAATAACAGATATTGAGGCCATTTCTAAAATTACAGAGTCAAATGAAGCACTTTTAATTTTAGACAACACTTTCTGTTCCCCATACTTGCAACAACCCTTCAGACTGGGGGCAGATATTGTCATTCATTCTATGACCAAATATGTAAATGGACACTCAAGTTCAATTGCAGGAGTTGCTCTAGGGCCATTTGAATTTGTAAGTACAGATCTATTTTTAGCCTACAAAGACTTCGGACCTACACCATCACCTTTTGACAGCTGGCTCAATAGCCTTTGTATTCAAGATCTAGCCTTGAGAATGCAATCGCAGAGCGAAACAGCACACAAACTAGCTGAGTTTTTAGAAATACATCCACTTGTCGAAAAAGTTATTTACCCAGGACTAAAAAGTCATCCACAACATGATATTGTAAAAAAACAAATGAGAAATGGAGGTGCAATGATTAGTTTTGAGGTTAAAGGAGGTTTTGAAGCAGGTGTAAAACTCATGAACTATTTTGCAAGAGTTGATACTCCTATGGAATTAGCCGTAAGTTTAGGTTCAGTTATATCCTACATAGAACATCCAGCAAGTATGACACACTCAGTTGTTCCAGAAGAAGATAGATCACTGAGAGGAATAAGTGATTCTTTGGTACGTTTATCCGTTGGAGCTGAAGGTTTTTCAATTTTACAAAAAGCCTTAAATGAGGGATTAACCATATCAAATCAGTATTAAGTTAAAGTAAAAAAATATAATTTCGTTAAAATTAATTAACCAGAATAATAAATTGACAAACAATTAACTTAAACATATTTTATAAGTTTATCTACGAATTATTTGTAATTTAATTCTGTTAATCGTTATTTCACAACAATAACATTTGTAGTTACTATGGAAAGGCAAATTTTAGATACGATTATCGTTGGTGCAGGTCAAAGTGGATTAGCTATGGCTTATCACTTAAAAAGGATCAACAGAAACTTCATCATTATTGATGGAGACAACGAAATTGGTGGTTCTTGGAAAAGAAGATGGGATTCATTAAAGCTGTTTACGCCTACAGAATTTAATCACTTACCAGGAATGAATTTCCCTTGTCCTAAAGGACACTATCCAGATAAATTTGAGGTAGCTCAATACCTAAAAGATTATACGAAGAGGTTTGAATTTAATATCGAATTAAATCAAATGGTATTTGCGATTGAAAAAGAAGAAGGCATTTTTAGAGTAGAATGTCAAGAAGAGGTATTTTATGCGAGAGAAGTCATTTTAGCAACTGGACCGTTCCAGATTCCTTTCATTCCAAATTTCTCTAAAGAAATCTCTAGAAATGTATTTCAAATGCACAGTAAGAACTATTTAAATCCTAAACAATTTAAAGAAGGATCAGTTTGTGTAGTTGGTGGTGGAGATAGTGGTGTTCAAATTGCTAATGAATTAGCGGAAAGTGGAAAGCAAGTTTACATTTCTTGTGATCAAAATAACTTTAATACTTTACCTCAAGAGTTTCTAGGTAAGACACTTTGGTGGTGGTTTGAAAAAACCGGATTACTTTCTGTTAAGGTTACAAGTCGTTTTGGTAGGTGGTTAAGTAGTAAAATGCAACCAATTATTGGTACAGACATCAAAGCATTATTCAATAAAACGAATGTTGTTAAAGTTGGTAGAGCGAATAAATTTGAAAATGGTGCATTAGTATTTAGTAACCATGTTGCAAGAGTAGAAAATATTGTTTGGGCAACAGGATATAGACCGGATTTCAGCATGTTAAAGTTTGATAATCTGATCAATACTGATGGTTATCCAAAGCAACAAAGAGGAATATCTACAGAAGAAGATTTATACTTCGTAGGATTACCTTGGATGTATACTAGAGGATCTGCAACATTAGGAGGAGTTGGTAAAGATGCAAAATATTTGGCCGATAAAATGGCTGATAGACAGTGGAGATACACTAATGAAACTTCTGATACAATCTCAAAGAAAATTGAAGAATTATTAACTTTATAATTTCTATTTATGGATTTGAAAAACAAACCTTTTCAAAACGTAAACTTGGAAGATTCCAAAGGTTCAATTTGGTTTAATCATTTAGGAAGATCAAGATCAAACGGACCTAGCTTAGTTGATAATAGTAATTTAGAAGATGCAGATTTTAGTACAAAAGCCATTCATAGTGGCCAGTACGATGATCCTATTACAGGAGCATTAGGTACACCAATATTTCAATCTTCTACTTTTTATTTAAATGAAAATAGTTATCAAGCAATTGAAGAAGGACGTGGTAGAGATGCATTAACCTACACTAGATATGGTAATCCAACTCAATGGGCATTACAGAACAAACTTTCTGCATTAGAAAACGCAGAAAGTAGTATTGTATTCTCATCTGGTATGGCTGCAATTTCTACCACTTTAATGGCTTTATTAGATAAGGGATCTCATGTGATTAGTTCTAGAGATTTGTATGGTGGAACTTATAACTTCATCTATGAAGACTTACAGAAGTATGGAATGGAAGTAAGTTATGTTGACCCTACCGATATTTCAGCTATAGAGGCATCCATACAAAAAAACACAAAGATGTTATACTTTGAATCTTTAACAAATCCATTGTTAAAGTTAATTCCATTGCATGACATCGTTTATCTAGCAAAAAAATATAACCTAAGACTAGTTATTGATAATACATTTTTAACGCCTTATAATTTAAAACCATTAGATATTGGAGCCGACATCGTCATTAACAGTGC
>JBELBA010000153.1:0-5640 GCA_042095635.1 Chitinophagales bacterium | reverse complement strand
CATCTGCTAATTTCTCTTCCCTAAATGCAGTAGAAAGCACAGATAAGAACATTCTATCTAATCCAATTGAAGTCTCTACTACATAAGGTGTATAAGACTCATTCATTTCTGTATCGAAGTATTGAATCTTCTTACCAGACAATTCTGAATGTTGCTTTAAATCGAAATCTGTCCTAGAATGAATGCCTTCTAATTCTTTAAATCCGAATGGGAAGTCAAACTCGATATCTGCAGCGGCGTTAGCATAGTGCGCTAACTTGATGTGATCATGGAATTTATATTTCTCTTCCCCTAATCCTAATAAGTTATGCCATTTCATTCTAAACTGCTTCCAATGCTCATACCATTTCATTTCTTCACCTGGCTTCACAAAGAATTGCATTTCCATTTGTTCAAACTCTCTCATTCTAAAAATAAACTGACGAGCCACAATCTCATTTCTAAATGCTTTACCAATCTGTGCAATTCCAAATGGGATCTTCATTCTGCCAGATTTCTGAACATTTAAATAATTTACGAAGATACCTTGTGCTGTTTCTGGTCTTAAATAGATCTTTCCATTTTCTCCAGATACTGCTCCTAACTGAGTATCAAACATTAAGTTAAACTGTCTTACATCTGTCCAATTCTTAGACCCAGACACCGGACAAGCAATTTCTAACTCTTCAATTAAGGCTTTAACTCCAGCTAAATCATCTGCATTCATACAAGTTCTAAACTTGTCTTCAATCTCATCAATTTGCTTTTGTCTATCTAAGATCCTACCATTAGTAGAAACAAATTCTTCTCTGTTAAAAGCATCGCCAAAACGCTTTGCAGCTTTCTGAACATCTTTCTCGATTTTAGCTTCAATCTTAGCTACATGTTCTTCAATTAAAACATCTGCTCTATATCTTTTCTTAGAATCCTTATTATCAATTAAAGGATCATTAAATGCATCAACATGCCCTGAAGCTTTCCAAGTTTGTGGATGCATAAAAATGGCAGCATCAATACCTACAATATTATCATGTAGGTTCACCATTGATTTCCACCAATATTGTTTGATGTTATTTTTCATTTCAGCACCTAATTGACCGTAGTCATATACAGCACTTAAACCATCATAAATCTCTGATGATTGAAAGATATATCCATACTCCTTGGCATGTGCAATTATCTTTTTGAAATTATCGTCTTGATTAGCCATAGCTTAAAGATAGTGAAATCAGGTCTAATTCACTATATTTACATTATGTCTATCAGAGTAGAACAACTCACCAAAATATATGAGGAACAAAAGGCCGTAAATGCTATTTCTTTCGAAATAAAGAAAGGAGAAATAGTTGGTTTTTTAGGACCTAACGGTGCTGGCAAGTCTACAACCATGAAGATGATCACTAGTTTTGTAGCACCTACAGAAGGAAATACCTTTGTTTGTGATATCAATGTACAAGAACAACCTTTAGCGGCAAGAAAAAAAATTGGATACTTACCAGAACACAATCCAGTCTATTTGGAAATGTATGTGGAAGAATACTTAGAATTTGTTGCACGTATCAATAAAATTGATGGTTCAATTACGGACAGAGTGAATGAAATGATCCGAATTACAGGATTAGAGCAAGAGCGTAAAAAGAAGATTGAACAACTATCTAAAGGTTATAGACAAAGAGTTGGTTTGGCATCTGCATTAATCCATGACCCTGAAGTCTTAATATTAGATGAACCCACCACTGGTTTGGACCCCAATCAAATCTTAGA
Source organism: Chitinophagales bacterium (assembly GCA_042095635.1). Taxonomy (GTDB): domain Bacteria; phylum Bacteroidota; class Bacteroidia; order Chitinophagales; family CAJXBJ01; genus JBELBA01. The sequence goes on along the minus strand of JBELBA010000153.1, from coordinate 3,897 downwards.
GATTAGAGGTTTAATAAAAGAGATTAGTAAGAATAAAACCATCATGTTGTCTTCCCACATTATGCAAGAGATACAAGCATTATGTGACCGCGTAATTATCATCAACAAAGGTGATATCATTGCTAATACAACAATTGAAGATATTCAGCAGAAAGATAAAAGCACTTATATTATTCAATTAGAGGTAGATGGAAATTTAGATGAAAGTCATTTATCTGATTCCATCACTACTATTCAGAAAGTAAGAAAGAACAACACTTATTACACTATTGAAGCAGACACTGATATAAGAAAAGCTTTATTTGAATACTGTGTAAAAGAAGGTTTGATATTATTGACCCTAAATATGGAAAAACAATCTTTAGAGGCAGTTTTCCAAGCATTAACTAAATAATGGATAATCAAAACAAAATAGCAAGCAACAATATTGTTCTAGTGATATCTGGGCTTATCCCGGTACTCTACTATATACTTAGTACTAGTATTCTAGATCAATTCCATTTGGCTGAAACCTTATGGTTGATCATCAGCATTTTAGTAGGATTAGCTGCTTGTACATTTACAAGTTTATTGTTTGGAAAGCTAGTGAATAAGACTGCATTCTCTGCAATACTAAGAAAAGAACTCACTCACTTTTTTGGTTCGTTTATTGGCTATATCGCTATTATAGGATTCTTAATATTGACAGCATTCTTTGTTTGGATCAATACAGGTAGTAATTTATTAGAATATGGTTTTGCGCAATTGGACTTACTTTTTGAAATTGCGCCATTAATCATGATGCTTTTGATACCAGCTATTACCATGCGATCATTTGCAGAGGAATATGCTAATGGAACGATAGAATTTCTATTAACTAGACCTGTGCATATTATTCAGGTTTTATTAGCCAAATTCTTAGCAAGTTGGATTATCGTATTAAGTGCTATTCTTCCAACATTGGTCTATGTATATTCCATTTATTCTTTAGGTCTTCCTAAAGGTAATTTAGATCTCGGAGCTACAGTTTCATCTTATATAGGTTTAGCATTTCTAGGTGCTGCATTTGTTGCAGTCGGTATTTTTGCTTCTGCCATTTCTAAAAATCAGATTGTTGCTTTTATTCTAGGTCTATTTGTTTGCTACTTCGCTTATAGAGGTTTCGATGACATTAGCAGACTTCCTATTTTCTTTGGAAAGACGGATGATATTATCCAGAACTTTGGATTAAGTCATCACTTTGCAGCCATTAGAAAAGGGGTATTAGATACTAGAGATTTAATCTTCTTTATTTCATTCATTGCTTTATTCTTAGGCTTATCAAATAAAGCGGTTAGCTGGAAAAAATAATGGATAAGAAAAATACATATCAGCAAAGGGCTATTGAAATCATTGGGATGATTGCAATATTCATTGCTATTAATTTCATTGCAGGAGAGATTTACACTAGAATTGATTTAACTAAAGAGAAAAGGCACAGTCTTACAGATGCTTCGGAGCAAATGATACAAGACATCAATGATATTATTTACATTAAAGTCTATTTAGAAGGTGATTTCCCAGCAGGCTTTAAACGCTTAAGTAAAGCTGCAGAAGATGTATTAGAAGAATTTCAATCTTATAACCCTCATTATTTAGAGTTTGAATTTATCAATCCTTTTGATGGTATATCTGACCCGAAAGAGATACAAAACATAATGATTCAATTGGCTGGTAAAGGATTAAAACCTACCAATATTAAAAGCATGGGAAGTGCTTCGTCAGAACAGACTTATATATTCCCAAGTGCATTAATTACCTATCAGGGTAATGAGATACCGGTTAACTTCTTGCATTCTCAATTGGGCATCTCGCCTGCTGAAGCTTTAAACAATTCGGTTAGTGGATTAGAATACAGCTTTATATCCGGGATTAGAAAAGCTATGACGGTTAAGAAACCTAAAGTAGGAATGATTACTGGCCATGGAGAAATAGCCGATCAATTCATTTACGACTTTGTAAATTCATTAGAAGCATTTTATCAGGTAGAAAGAATAGAAATGAATGATTCTTTATTATTCATTCCTAATTCATTTAAAACTATAGTAATTGCAAAACCAACTGAGCGATTCTCGGAGCAAGACAAATTCATTATTGATCAATATGCCATGAATGGCGGTGCTATACTTTGGTTAGTAGACCCAATCATTGCAGCAATGGATAGCTTGCAAGGAAGAGAAGGATTCCCTATTATACCAATGGACTTAAACATAGATGACCAGTTATTCCAGTATGGAGCTAGACTGAATAAAAACTTAATACAAGATGTTCAATGTGCACCCCATCCATTTAGTACCGGATTTATGGGTAATGTACCTCAGTTCGAATTATTTGAATGGCTTTACTTCCCTATTGCTTTACCAAGCAGTAGTCATCCAATTGTCAATAATATGGATGCTATCTTATTACAATTTGCCAGTTCTATAGACACTGTAGGTAATAGTAACATTAAAAAAACACCTTTATTAACAAGCTCTAAATATGCTAGAAGTGTCTTTACAGGCGCTAGAGTTAGCCATAACATTGTTAAGAACAAACCAGCGCCTGGAATGTTTAATCAACCTAATCTTACTACAGCTTTATTAATGGAAGGGCCTATTGAATCTTTGTACAAATCTAGAAGTAATGGAAAGTTTGTAAAGGCGGTTAAACAAAGTACTGGTATTGATTTTAAAACGGCAAGCATTGGTTCTAAAATGATTGTTGTGGCAGATGGAGATATTATCAAAAATGGTTTTGATAGACAAGGAAACATCTATCCTTGTGGATTTTACAAATACACTGGAGATCAATTTTCTAATAAGAAATTCTTAATGAATTGCGTTGAGTATCTGTGTGGAATTAACATATTAGAAGCCAACTCTAAAACAGTAACACTTCGTCCATTAGATACCAAAAGAATTGAAAAAACGAAGAATTATTGGAAGCTCTTGAATTTAATTTTACCGATTGCAATGATTCTAATTTTTAGAGTCATCTTCATATATGTTAGATATAGAAAATACAAGTCGAATGAATAAAAGCATCTTATCTGCATTTCTAATTATAGTACTTATTATAATTGCTGCTTGTACAGAAAGTAAAAACTCAAATCATAATGCATTTGCTGTCAAGACTGCTATAGATCAAATCTTGCTGGCCAACGCTAATGGAGAAACGATTAAACTAACAAAAGATGGAAAGCAATGGTTAGTGAATGATCAATTTGTTGCAAGGCAAGACATGATCGATATTCTATTGACGACCATAAAAAAAGTCCAAGTCAATTATCCAGTTGCAAAGAAAGAGCAAAAAGGAATTATTAAATCCATCGCTGCTAAACATATTAAGGTTGAAATTTATAATAAAGGAGAAAAGCTTAAAACCTACTTCGTTGGAGATCATACACAAGATTTAACGGGAACTTACTTCTACTTAGAGAATGATGAGCGACCATATGTAGTGCTAATTCCTGGCTTTGAAGGTTATCTTACACCAAGATACTTTACAGTTGAGAAAGACTGGAGATCTAGAGTCATTTTTGAGAACGATCCTAAAGACATTAAAAGAATTAGCGTCGATTATGATGAGCGCATACCTAATTTAGAAAGCTTTGTAATAACTCAGAAAAATAAGAAGATTCAGATTACAAATTCCAAAACAAAGCTAACTCAAGATCTTACAGACAGTGAAATTGGCTTGCAATATTTAGGGTTCTTCAAGCATCTAGAAATCGAAGGGTTTGAAAATGACTATCCAAAAAAGGACTCTATCATCAAGTCTAAGCCTTTCTGTGAAATTGAAATTGAGCAAGCTAACGGGAAGATTACGAGTGCGGATATTTACTTAATGGATTTAAACCAAAGAAGTAAAACACAATTTGATAGAAAAGGAAATCAA
>JBELBA010000152.1:0-5647 GCA_042095635.1 Chitinophagales bacterium | reverse complement strand
CTTAGAAAAACAAGCTGCTGATGATAATATGCGTATGTCCTCAAAGACAGGTGGAGGGGTAAATACAAGCCCAACAGACCAATTAAAGATGGTTGCTAAAGCAGACATATGGATGCAGATAACTTATAATGTAAATAAGAAAGGCCCAAAATCATCTATCCAATTTACATTACAAGGGCTTGATGCTTATACTGACAAGCAAGTTGCTACAGCTACTGGTAATGGCGAGCCTTCTTCTGGCTCTACACCAGAATTGATGCAGGAGGCTGTTTTAGCACATTTAGATAACTTTAACTCTACATTAATGACATACTTCGAGGATATGTTTGTAAACGGAAGAGAGGTTGTTGTTCGTATAAAGGTTTGGGATGATTGGGGGGAAGATCTAGAAACTGAAGATTATGGCGATGATGAGTTAGGCATATTAATTGAAGATTGGATGTCTGACCTGACTGTAAACGGAGTGTTTAACCTAACAGATGCTACTGAGAATATGATGCTTTTTGAACAAGTTAGAATTCCTCTTTTTTATGAGAGAAAAGGCAAACAAAGAGCTTATGATGTAAGAAGATTAGGTAAAGACTTGCGCGATCAACTAAAAGAAATAGGGCTGGAAGCTAAAGCAGAAAATGAGGGATTAGGACAAGTCACATTATGGATAGGTCATAAATAAAACAATAGAATTATGAAAAAGTTAATAGTTATTGTAGTACTTCTTATATTTGGAGTAAATGTAGATGCACAAAACAAATTAGGAAAGACAGATGATGTTGGTAGAATTGCAATATGCCCAGTTGTTGGGGCTATTCCTGATATGCCAGCTTCAGCTGAAAGAATGCTGTTAAATAAAATGGGACAGATTACCACTAAAAATGGTATGGCTAGTTATGGAAACAGATTTATTATGTATCCACATGTTACTATTATGAGTCAGGATATAACTGCAACAGCTCCTCCTATGCATGCTTATAATTTGGATGTAACTTTATATATTGCAGACAATATGACTCAAACAATATTTTCTTCAGCAACAATCGCATTAAAAGGTGTTGGTAAAAATACTACTAAAGCATATGTAGGTGCTTTAAAGATGCTTAACAATAAGAGGCCTGAGATTAAATCCTTTGTTGAGGAAGGCAAAAATAAGATTATAGAATTTTACAATTCTAAATGTGATTTTATTTTGAAAGATGCTGAGTCATTAGCTGGTAGAAAAGAGTTTGATGAAGCTATTTATACCGTCATGTCAATCCCTGATCTTTGTAAAGATTGTTATATGAAGGGTCAAGATGTTGCAATTGATATTTTTAAACAAAAGATGGAGAATGAGTGTATGCAATATATTGCTGCTGCAAGAGCAGCTAAGGCAAAAGATGATTATGATTTAGCAGCATCTTATTTAGCAGGTATTTTGCCTGATGTAAGTTGTTATGCTGACGTACAGGCACTTTTAAAAGAGATTGAAGATCATAGATGTGCTATTGCTTTGGGAAAAGCGAAAGGAGCATGGTCCTCAGGAGATTCTCGCTCTGCAGGTAGATGGTTAGGTGAGGTTGCTTCAGATTCAAAATGTTATAAAGAAGCAATGGCTTTAGGTAATGAAATCAAAGCTAAACTTAAAGCAGATGAAGATAGAGAATGGGACTTTAAAGTAAAAGTACATGATGATTTTGTTGATGTAGAAAAGCAAGCTATAAAAGCTATTAGAGATGTTGGAGTAGCTTGGGGTAAGAGCCAGCAACCAACAAATGTTAACTGGATAAATATGGATTAATTTAAATAATTTTAAGATGAAAAGATATATAATTTTAATAGTTTCTTTTGTTTTTGCTTCAAACATTTCAGCACAATCATTTGGATTAAAAGGTGGTGCTACAATTACAAATTTTATAGGTTCAGATGCTGATCTATTAGATACAGAATCACGTAAAGGCTTTTTCCTTGGTGCTTTTATGAAATTGGGGGAGGGAAATATAGAATGGATGCCTGAAGTACTTTTTCATCAAAAAGGAGCCCAAGAGGATGGAGGAGATAGCGAATTAAGCATGAATTATCTTGATATAGGTGTTAATGGTCTTTTCCATATTAATGATGAACTAGCTTTAGCTATTGGTCCGTACATGGGATATGCTGTAAGTGGAACAACTGAAAATGGCAGCATTACGGATTGGGATGATATTAATAGAATTGAATTCGGAACTAATTTAGGAGCAATATATAATATAAATGATCTGTTACATCTTGATTTAAAGTATGGTATAGCTTTTACAGATGTGATAGAGGAAGTTAGTATTCGTAACTCCTCTATTCAAATTGGTATAGGTTATGTTTTTAGTTATTAAGAAACTTAATTGTAACATCTATAGCCTCTTGTAAATCTTTTGGAAAAACTTCTGAATTAAACGGATGACAACCATCAAATACATGATTAGCACCTTTTATTATATGGAGCTCTGCTGCTGAATTCCAGTATTTAATGTTGTTCGCCTCATCAATTAAAACGGTAGGATCATCACTTCCATGTACTACTAAATGTGGAATTTGCATATTACTTATTGATTTTTCAATATTTAACCTTTGAGGATTGGCTTTACAATCCAAATAAAACTGATAATACAGAGGCATATTTTGCTTTGTTCGCCCATTATAAATATATGCAATATTTGTTGTTTTCCATTTTTCTTGCTTCTCTCCTTTTGGTAATCTGTTTAACAAATTAGAAGGTGATGACCAACTCACAACTTTTGAAATTCTGTTATCTTCAGCTTGCTTTAACATAGAAATTGCTCCTCCTCTACTATGTCCAAACAGTATAATTTCTTGCTTAGGAAATTCCTTTTCAACCCAATTTAGAACTAATTCTAAATCATCTAGTTCCTTGGAGAAATTATTATTTCCAAATGCTTTTAAATCTACAAAATCTATAGGATTTTCTGGAGTAGTTCCATTATGGGAAAAATTAAACTTTACAAATACATACCCTTGTTGTGTAAAATAAGCTCCAATTTTATTAAACGGACCCCAATCTTTAAAACCTTTAAAACCATGTGAGAAAACCACTACACCATTAGAGTAATTTTCTTTATTATAAGTATAATCAATAAGGATAGGTTTTTCTTTAGAACCTTTAATAGTAAGCGTTTTCTTTTTCATTTTGTAAAAATAAGAAAAGCCGAGCATTTGCTCAGCTTTTTTATTCAAAATAACTAGTAACTAATAACTAGCTTATGCTAGTAGTTCAGCAACTCTATCAGCAGCTTCTTGTAATAGAATTACAGATTCTACTTTAAGCCCACTTTCATCAATTAACTTTTTAGCTTCTACAGCATTTGTTCCTTCTAATCTTACAATTAAAGGAATATTAATATCACCAATATTATTATAAGCATCAACAATACCTTGAGCCACTCTGTCACACCTAACAATACCACCAAAAATATTAACTAATATAGCTTTTACATTATCATCTTTTAAAATAATACGGAATGCTTGCTCAACTCTTTTAGAATCAGCAGTACCGCCAACATCTAAGAAATTAGCCGGGTTACCACCTGCCATTTTAATAATATCCATAGTTGCCATAGCAAGTCCTGCGCCATTTACCATACATCCAACATTACCATCTAACTTTACAAAGTTAAGTCCGTACTCCCCTGCTTCTACCTCGGTAGCATCTTCCTCTCTAGTATCTCTTAATTTAGCATAATCTTTATGTCTGAAAAGTGCATTATCATCAAGAGTTACTTTAGCATCAACTGCCATTATTTTATTATCAGAAGTTTTTAATACTGGATTAATCTCAAATAATGAAGAATCAGTTTTATCATAAGCAGTATATAAAGCGTGAACAAATTTTGTCATTTCTTTAAAAGCAACACCTGACAAACCTAAATTGAAAGCTATTTTTCTGCATTGGAATCCTGTAAGTCCAACCTTAGGATCAATTTCATCATGGAAAATTAAGTGTGGAGTTTCTTCAGCTACTGCTTCAATATCCATACCTCCTTCAGTAGAGTACATTATCAAGTTTCTACCTGTACTTCTGTTTAATAGAACTGACATATAAATCTCAGAAGTTTCACTTTCTCCTGGGTAATATACATCCTCACAAATAAGTATTTGGCTCACCAATTTACCTTCAGCTGAAGTTTGTGGCGTTACTAAATGCATTCCAAGAATATCATTTGCAATTAACTTTACATCATCTAAAGATTTAGCCAATTTTACCCCTCCACCTTTACCTCTACCTCCTGCATGAACTTGTGCTTTAACTACCCACCAGCTAGTGCCAGTATCAGTATTTAATTTCTCAGCAGCAGCTACAGCTTCCTCAGGTGTTGTTGCAACAATTCCTCTTTGGATTCTTACTCCAAAGCTATTTAACAATTCTTTTCCTTGATATTCGTGTAAATTCATTTTAAAATTTTAGTTGTGCAAAAATATACGATTGATTTGAATAACAATCTTCTATTGCTATAAAATTATATATTTGCGCTTCAAATTTTTAACCTAATGAATATTAAAGGTCTTTTATTCTTTTTTACACTTTTACCTCTTCTTTCTTTTGGTCAATTTTTAAAAAAGAAAGTATATCATATTGAAAAGGTGCAGTATGCACCTAAAATAGATGGAAATCTAAATGATAATGTTTGGACTAAGATAGATATTGCAAAAAATTTCTCTCAAATTTCTCCAAATAACGGAACTCCTGAAAGAAATCATCAAAGTACTGAAGTAAGAATCTGCTATGATAGTAAGAATATCTATTTTGGTGTAATGATGTACGATAACGCACCAGATAGTATATTAAAAGAGCTAGCAATAAGAGATAATAATAATGCAAATTCAGACCACTTCGGCATTTATATTGATCCATTCAATAACGGGCAAATTGAATATGAATTCATGATCTCAGCTTCAGGGGTACAGACAGATGCCAAGATTACTACATCTTCTTATGATAATTCATGGGATGCAGTGTGGAAGTCATCTGCTAAAATAAATAAAGAAGGCTGGGTAGTAGAATTTGCTTTACCCTTCTCTCAATTAAGATTCCCAGACAATAATAAATCATGGTCAATTAATATGGCTAGAGGAATAAGAAGATATCGAGAAGACTATAGCTGGAATCCAATAAAGGTTGAATATTCTAATTTTGCATTACAAGCTGGTCTTCTTAATGGCATAAAAGATATTGATTCACCCATTCGTCTTTCATTTATGCCTTATGCATCCATTTATGCTGATAACTATGATGGTGAAACTAACTTCCCTTACAATTATGGAGCAGATCTTAAATACGGAATAAATGAAAGCTTTACGCTTGATATGACACTTATTCCTGATTTTGGTCAAGTCTCGGCTGATGCCATGGTATTAAACCTCTCTCCTTTTGAGGTTAAATATGAAGAAAAGAGACAGTTTTTTAATGAAGGAACAGAGCTATTTGAAAAAGGAGATGATATGTTTTATAGCAGAAGGCTTCAAGATGATTTATTAAATGCTTCAAAAGTTACAGGAAGAACTAAAAACGGTCTAGGAATTGCTGTACTTAATGCTGTTACTAATAAAACAGAGCAAGATCCCCTAACCAATTATAATGCAATGATATTTGATCAGGCCTTTGGCAATAGTTCATCAGTAAGTT
>JBELBA010000151.1:0-5648 GCA_042095635.1 Chitinophagales bacterium | reverse complement strand
CAGCCTCAATCAGGTTTGACACCTGGTTAATTGCCGCATCTTGCTCAACAAACTTTCCACCATCATAAAAGGAATCATCGTTTAAGTTAAGTATACCCATCACCTTAGGTGTGGAAAGGTCTAATATTTTACCCTTGATATTTAAAGTCTTCTTCGTCAAAATTCCTTATATTTAGGCTTTGATACAAAAATAACAAAATAGCTTCAAGCAAAGCAGCATATGTCAAATAAAACAGAAAACCAGTACTGGGAAGTTATAGACAATTGCAAGAATATATTCTTGAATAAAACTAGAGATTATGGCACTAGCTGGAGGCTATTTAGATTACCATCAATTACGGATCAGATTTACATCAAAGCGAACCGTATTAGAACAATTGAACAAACTGGTTTTACAAAGGTAGATGAAGGACGTGAAAGTGAATTCATGGGAATAATCAACTACTGTATTATCGCTTTAATACAATTAGATCTTCAAGATGACACAAGAGAAGATCTTAAATTAGACGAAGTAGAAAAATTCTATACTGAAAAGATCCAAAGTACGTTTGACTTAATGTTATTGAAAAATCATGACTACGGTGAAGCTTGGAGAAGTATGAGAATTGGAACTTTTTCGGACATGATTTTAGTTCGAATTAAAAGAATTAAGCAAATTGAAGAAAACGAAGGTGAAACAATTGACTCTGAGGGGATTGATGCAAATTATCAGGACATGATTAATTATGCCATATTCGCAATGATAAAAATTAATGAAGCCAATGAGGTTCTTAACTAACATTTCATGCCTACTTGTAGGTGTATTATTTGTCTTTTCTGGATTTGTAAAAGCTGTTGATCCTTCTGGATTTGCATATAAGCTAACAGAATACTTTTTATTAGATGAATTTAGATTCTTTGCTACCGATTTATTAATCGATACATCTTTAGTTCAATCTGTATTAATCTGTGGATTTGAAATCTTCTTAGGATTTGGATTAATTGTAAGGCATAATATGAAGTTATGGTCTAAACCATTAGTCTTAATGATTATATTCTTTACATTCCTGACAGGTTATTCTTGGGGGTTTGATGTAGTAAAAGAATGTGGTTGTTTTGGTAATGCAATTCCTTTAACTGCAGGCCAATCCTTTATAAAAGACTTAATTCTATTAGTCTTTACCGGATTAATTTATTTTAGAAGAAAATCTATTATCCCTGTTATAGGATCATCAAACATGTTAAGAAACTTCACCTATTTAGGTGGTGTTCTTTCTATAGCTATTTCGGTATATGGATTAATACATCTTCCATTGGTTGATTTTAGAGCCTTTAAAGAAGGCGCGCATATCAATGATGGAATTAATGATGGAGAACCTGCAGTCATCGAATACTTCTATTTAATGACCAAAGGAACTGAAGAAAAATTAATTGCTGCTGCAGAATATGGAGACTACTCTTCTAATGGATGGAGCATGAAATCTTATGAAGAGAAGATTATCAAAGCTGAAAAGAAACCATCTATCGAAGATTTTAATATCATGGACGAAGATGGAAATGATTTCACTGCAGCTATTTTAGCTAACAACAACTATTATTTCTTTTTGATTTGCAAACATATTGAAGACGCTGAAACAGATGGTTTAGTTAAAGCTGTTGAATTAGCCTTTGGACATACTGGAATTGCAACAATTGGCCTTACTGCTAGCGGAATCACTGAAATAGAAGCAGTAAAAGCAGCAACTGGATTGGAGTTTAACTTCTATACTTGTGACGAAAAAGTATTAGCTACTTTTATCAGATCTAATCCAGGATTGGTATTATTAAAAGGCGATCAAGTCATTAAAAAATGGCATTATAATGATATCCCAACTGCTGAAGAAATAAAAGCTATCATTGAATAATGTTAAGGTATTTAGTCAAAAAGACCATCTATAGTTTTGCTATCCTGCTTGGGGTAATAGTAATTATATTCTTTTTGTTTGAAAGATTTCCTGACCCTGCAAGAGCAATGGCAGGTAAAAGAGTTGATAAAGAAACCTTAATCAATATAAGAAAGAGTTTAGGTTTAGATCAACCCATGCATATTAGGTTAGTCAGCTATTTAAATGACCTTTCTCCAATTGCAGTGCATGAGAACTCAGAAGAAAACGAAGAGAAGTATTCTTATGCCATGAGTTTAGATATGGGAAAAAATGTTCTCGTTTTAAAAGCACCTTATTTTAGAACCTCCTATCAAAGGCGAACAGAAGTATCCGAAATTATTTATAATGCAGTTCCAAGTACAGCAATACTCGCTTTAACTTCCATAATTATTGCCCTTATTATTGGGCTAATATTAGGAATAGTAAGTGCAGTATATAAAGACACTTTCTGGGATCGAATAGCACTAGTCTTTGCAACTGCAGGGATAAGTACACCCTCCTTTGTCTCCGGTCCTATTTTAGCATTTATTTTCGCTTATTTATTATACGACTGGACAGGACTTAATGTGCAAGGAGAGTTATTTGAAGAAACTATTGACGATAACTTAAATACAGTAAGTTATGTCAACTTAAAAAACTTAATCTTACCTGCTATTACCTTAGGTATTAGACCTGTAAGTATTATCATGCTATTAACTAGAAGTTCTTTACTAGATGCGCTTTCGCAAGATTATGTAAGAACTGCCTTTGCTAAAGGATTAAAGACTAGTGTGGTGTTATTTAAGCACTCTTTAAGAAATGCACTTAACCCTGTTGTTACAGCAGTATCTGGATGGTTTGCTTCTTTATTAGCAGGTGCCTTTTTTGTAGAAAGTGTATTTAATCTAAAAGGAATCGGGTTTGAAACAATAATGGGAATTGAACAAAATGACAAACCTGTAGTAATGGGTTGTGTGGTATTCATTGCTATCATCTTTGTACTTACTAACTTCTTTGTAGATATCCTATACTCTGTATTGGATCCTAGAGTATCGCTAAAATCTAGCAAATAATGATTGTTACTTTATTAGGCTTTATGGGTAGTGGTAAAACTACCATTGGCAAGAAATTAGCTAAGAAACTAAATTATGTATTTATCGACCTTGATCATGCAATAGAACATTGCGAAGAACAATCTATCAATGATATATTTGCAGAAAAAGGAGAAGATTATTTCAGACAAATAGAAAGTAAAATCTTGCATATTACATTGCATGAAAAGAAAAACATTGTACTTTCCTTAGGTGGAGGTACACCTTGCTTTCATGCTAATATGGATATGGTTAAAAATCATTCGACTAGCTTTTATTTAGATTATCCTGCAAAAATGCTAGCCTCAAGATTAGATATTGGAAAAGCTAAACGTCCTTTAATAAAAGATCTTAGCCAAGCAGAATTAGTTCAATTTATTGAAACTGCTTTAAATAAGCGTAAAGCTTTTTACAAGAAGGCAGACCATCATATTTCAGACTTCAAGTCTCCTATAGATACTATAATTGAATTACTAGATTAGTTTAAATAAACTTCCGCTTCTTTGTTATCATTAAATACAACTGAGATATGCTCTTGCATAGTTGTTGCTAGGGATAAGCCAACGAAATCTGCACTAACTGGATATTTTTTATGTTTTCTATCAACCAATACCATTACCCTAATTTTCTTTGGCAATACATTTAATAAAGGTTTAATAGCATAACTTAAGATTCTACCTGTATTAGCAACATCATCACAAATTACAACCGTCTTATCATTTAAATCTGCTAAAGGCATACTCATTTTTACCTCGGTATCAATAGGGTTTTCTTTGTCGACAACAATATCAATTAAATTACACTTCTTCTTATCACCGATAATCTGTTGTAGCAGCTCAGCAATAATAAAACCATTCTTTTGTAATCCTAAGAAATAAATATCATCATCCTGATAAGTATCTTCTAATATTTGAAATGCAATTCTATTAAGCTTCTGCTTAACTTCTGTATTATTTAGTATCAGTGTCTTTGAATCCATTAGAATAGTTTTTATAATTTATATAAATTACAATATAATGTCAAAATATCGTAATGTTAATTTTATAGAACAAAATTAGCTATATTTTCGTACAAAATCAGTTCACCTCTTTAACAAAATGAATAATTTAAAACATATACTATTACTTGCTTTCACAACTATTGCAAGTATCTCTTTTGGTCAGAGCTATAAGTTTGGGCCAGAATTCCAAGCTAATAATAAATCAGCAAATCAAATTAAAGAAAATTCGGGCGGTGGTTTCTCTATCTCCAATTCTACCGAAATGGTTGCTGTATTAGTAGAAGGAGATGTAGAACTCATCAAATCACATTTAGCAGCATTAGATGGAACTTTTAAATATTGCGTTGGTACTATAGCCAATATTAAAATTCCTATTAATAATATAGAAGCTTTAATGGCTAAAGAAGGGGTTAATAGAATTCAGGTTAGTAACAACCATATTGGACCTCTGAATGACACTAGTAAAGTCATGAGTAGAACGGAAGCCATTGAAAATGGTCAATTACCAAATGGTCAAATATATACAGGAGAAGGTGTAATTGTAGGTTTTGTTGATAAAGGAATTGACATAGACCATCCAGACTTTTTAAATGATGACGGAACTACAAGAATATTAGCTTTATGGGATCAGAACATGACTGCAGGTATTGATGATAGCACACCTCAACCCTACGATTATGGAGAATTTTGGGATTCTACTATGATCAATAATGGAGCATGTGATCATGCTGAGATTGGTACACATGGATCTGGTTCGGCCGGTACAGTTGCTGGTAATGGTAGAGCAGATTCTACTTATAGAGGATATGCTTACAATTCAGAAATCATCATGGTAAGTTATAATAACTCCATTTTTAGTGATGGTGTAACCGATGGAATACATTTTATTTTTAACTATGCAGATAGTCTCAATAAACCCTGCGTAATAAATTTAAGTGTTGGCTCTCATTACGGTGCACACGATGGACAAGACTTGAGCACCCAAGCAATTGAAGCATTACTAGAAGAAAAAAACGGAAGAGTGGTCGTAGCTGCTGCTGGTAACTCTGGATCCTCTAATGTGCATATTGGGGCCACCTTAGGATCAGATACGGTTTTTACCTACTTTAACGATTGGACAGGCTCATGGCAAGCCAATGATGCTTTTACGACCATGTTTGCAGATTCCAATGACATGAAGCAAGTAAGATATGCATTCGGTGTAGATATTATGGATGCAGCTAGTAATGCCTACAGACATAAAGGAAAAACAGATTTCATAAATATTGTAGATCAACCAGATAGAATAGATGAAGGAGATTGGCGCATTGATAGTATTTTCGATAATGATTCTGCCTATGTTGCTAGAATGAAAACAAAAATTATTTCTGAACAAGGAGGCGTATATTGGTTACAAGCATGGTGGGAAGTCAATGATACCTATTGGGCGGATTCGGCCAATTGTATTGCATCGATGTTTTTAACAGGAGGAGGTAAAATAGATTTTTATAGTAATTACCAATATGATAGTTATTTTTCTCAAAATGTTGCAGATGTCCCCGATAGTAATATTGTTCCTGCTTTCAAAAATTATTTAATGCCAGATAACAACGGCTCTGTAGTTAGCCTTTGGCAATGCTCTCCTAAAGTAATTACAGTAGGTAACTATGTCAATAGAGTTACCTGGACTAGCAC
>JBELBA010000150.1:0-5720 GCA_042095635.1 Chitinophagales bacterium | reverse complement strand
GATCAGGTCGTTTATTTGAGCGGTATAGCCAATGAAGATGAATTGAGCAAACATCTCTCTTCAAGGCGAAATGTAGAAAGAATATTGCACGAAGGATTGTATCATAATACTACCTTTAGAGCTGGTATTATTATTGGTTCTGGAAGTGCTTCATTTGAAATTATAAGAGATTTAGCAGAGAAGCTTCCTATTATGATTACGCCCAAATGGTTAAAGACTAGATGCCAACCTATAGGAATAAGAGATGTCTTAGATTATTTACTTTTAGCTGCTGGTAATGAAAAGGTTTTTGACCAAGTTTTTGATATAGGAGGGAAAGACATTTTAACTTACAAAGAAATGCTATTGGGTTTTGCTAAATCTAGAAATCTGAAAAGGTGGATATTTACAGTTCCTGTAATGACCCCAAAATTATCATCTTATTGGCTTTATTTTGTAACCTCTACTTCCTATAGCTTAGCGAAGGCTTTGGTAAGCAGTATGAAAGTTGAGGTAGTATGCAAAGAAGGAGATATTCAAGCATTTATTCCTATGGAAGTTTTAAGCTACTCAGAGGCTTTAGATATGGCTAATCAAAGAATTCAAAATGCAGACATTTTGTCGACTTGGAAAGATGCTTTTATAAGTGGTGATTTGGAAATGAACCTATCTGATTTTATTGAGGTGCCTAAATTCGGTTGTTTTAAGGATAAAACGATCATGAAGTATAAAGATAAAGCGGCTAGCATTGAAAATATATGGGCTATTGGAGGAGATACTGGTTGGTATCATGCTCAATGGCTTTGGAATTTAAGAGGATTATTGGATAAGTTTGCTGGTGGCGTGGGTTTGCAAAGAGGTAGAACACACCCAGTAACGATTAGTGAAGGAGATTCTATTGATTTTTGGAGAGTGATATATGCTAATAAAGAAGAGGGACGTTTATTATTGATAGCTGAAATGAAACTTCCTGGTGAAGCTTGGTTAGAGTTTAAGTTTGTTGATGATTGTTTTCTGTTAGAAGCAACCTATAGACCTAGAGGTATTGTAGGTCGCTTGTACTGGTACCTTGTAGTGCCATTTCATGGTTATATATTTAAAGGATTGTCTAAAGCAATTGTTGGTGTTAAATAAGTTTAATTAGACATGCATTTTAAGAAAAAGAAGACAAGTGGTAATAAAAAAAGCCTCAGCATTTGCTGAGGCTTTTTTGTACTCGGGGCGGGACTTGAACCCGCACGCTAACAATAAGCATTGGATTTTAAGTCCAACGTGTCTACCAATTCCACCACCCGAGCGGAAATGTGATGTAAAGATATAGATTATTCTTTCTTGTGCAAGTCTTATGCAAAATTATTGTAAAGTTTTCTTTAACTCACTGAGCTTTAAGAGGGCATCTAAGGGACTCATTGTATTGATTTCCAAGGAGTCAAGTTCATCTATTATTTTTTTAGTTTTTGGATCTTCTGCATTAAATAAATTCATTTGGAATTGACTTTCTGGCATAGTCTTCAATTGATCTGAAGTATCTCCATTGGTTTCTCTTAATTCTTCTAAGTGCTTTAAGACTTCATTTGCTCTTATTAAGACTTCATTTGGCATTCCGGCTAATTGTGCAACATGTATACCGAAACTATGTGCAGAGCCACCTCTTACTAGCTTTCTAAGGAAGATGATCTTTCCTTGATGTTCTTTTACGGAAACATTAAAGTTCTTCACGCTATCCAGCTTATGCTCTAATTCATTTAACTCATGGTAATGCGTAGCAAATAGAGTCTTAGCTTTAGTAGGGTGGTCATGGATATATTCTGATATTGACCATGCTAAAGAAACACCATCATAAGTTGAAGTTCCTCTTCCAATCTCATCTAAAAGAATTAAACTACGCTCACTAAGGTTATTAATGATACTTGCAGTCTCATTCATTTCTACCATAAAAGTAGATTCTCCGCTAGAGATATTATCCGATGCACCAACTCTAGTAAAGACTTTGTCTACAATACCAATATTAGCAGAACTAGCAGGTACATAAGAGCCCATTTGTGCCATTAAAGTAATTAATGCTGTTTGTCTTAACAATGCAGATTTACCAGCCATGTTGGGTCCAGTAATAATAATCATCTGTTGCATGCTATTATCCAAATAAACATCATTAGGCACATAATCTTCTAAGTTCTCTAATTGTTGTTCTATAACAGGATGTCTTCCATCTTTAATATCTAATTCATAGGTCTCATCTAAGCTTGGCTTACAATAGTTGTATTTATTTGCGATACTAGCAAAGTTGATGAGAACATCCGTCTGTGCTATTAACTGCGCATTGATTTGTATGGCTTGGATATGCTCATTTAGCGTTACAACTATTTGTTGGAACAAATCAGCTTCAATAGCCTTAATCTTATCTTCAGCAGTTAAGATTTGCTCTTCGTATTCTTTTAACTCTTGGGTAATATATCGTTCTGCACTAACTAAAGTTTGTTTTCTGGTCCAGTCTGCAGGGACTTTATCTTTATGGGTATTTCTAACTTCTAAGTAATAACCAAATACATTATTGAAGCTGATCTTAAGTGAAGGAATACCAGTCGCTGTTGTTTCTCTTTCTAAGATTTCATCCAGCTTTGTTTTACCGTTATTCTTAATTTTTCTTAGTTCGTCTAAATCTTTAGAAACACCTTCTGCTATTACATTTCCTTTGTCTATTAATACAGGAGGTTCTGATTGAATTTCTCTTTCAATTCTATCCTTAATAGCAGTTAAAGGCTGTAAATGATTAGCAATAGTATGTATAGCAGCATCATCTAATTGACTCAATTCCGATTTGATATCAGCAGTTGCTATCAAGCTGCGCTTCAATTGTACCATATCTTTAGGATTAATCTTCCCTAATGGTACTTTAGCAATAAGTCTTTCTAAATCTCCAATCTCTTTAATATTAGAGATGATAGTTTCAGAACTAGGTCTGTTAGATTTAAAACTATCTACAATATTCAATCTAGTCTCAATGGCTTGTTTATCCTTTAATGGTAAAGCAATCCACTTCTTTAGTAATCGAGATCCCATTGGGCTAGAAGTATGATCAAGAACATCAAATAAACTCTTACCAAGATCATTATTAGAATAGATTAATTCTAAGTTTCTAATTGTAAATCGATCTAACCAAACAAAGTTGTCAGAATCGATACGCTGAATAGCTTTGATATGATTGAGGTTATTTAAATGATTCTCTTTGATGTAATGCAGTGCTGCACCTCCAGCAATGATTCCTGCACCATGACCTTCAATACCAAAACCTTTTAGCGATTTGGTTTTGAAATGATTGAGCAATAACTCATTGGTGTAATCGAATTGGAAAACCCAATCCTCTAATGGATAAGAATAGAATCTTTCTCCAAAGTGCTCTAATATATCGTTTTTCTTTCTTTTGAAATATAAGATTTCGGAAGGCTTAAGACTTTGAATCAGTTTATCTAAATAAGCTATACTTCCTTCAGCAATATAGAATTCTCCAGTAGAGATGTCGATAAAAGAAATACCATTTGCTTTTTTATCTAGATGTATAGCACATAAGAAGTTGTTAGATTTATGATCTAGAATCTTATCGCTACTTGCAACACCAGGTGTTACAATTTCTGTTATTCCTCTTTTAACTAATCCTTTAGTGGCTTTAGGATCTTCTAACTGATCCATAATCGCAACTCTAAAACCTGCTTTTACCAATTTAGGCAAGTAAGTATCCATAGCGTGATATGGGAAACCTGCTAATTCTATTTCTCCATCTGTTCCTGCTCCTCGTTTGGTTAGCGTAATTCCTAGTACGCTTGACGCAGTAATAGCATCTTCTCCAAAAGTCTCATAAAAGTCTCCAACTCTAATCAATATTATGGTATCTGGGTATTTCCCTTTTACCTGATAATATTGTTCCATCATTGGACTTACTTTCTTAGCTTTCTTTTTTGCTTTTGGAGCGGCCATAATTCTTTTACTTTTCTTTTATACTTAACACCCACCTTAGTCCTCCTTCAAGGGAGGATATATTATCAATTTTCACTATCCATATCCCTTTCCTTTTGAGGGAATGGTTAGGGATAGATACTCGTGCCTTAAAAATAACTATGAATGTTAATTAATAAGCTAAGACTTTCTAAAAGTTATCCATATTTTAGTAACATGAAAAAGCTAAAACTGGATGAGCTCAATAGGATTGATATCAAAACCTTTAAAGAGGTAGAGAAGACGCCTATCGTGTTTGTTCTAGATAATGTTAGAAGTGCACACAATGTTGGAGCAGCTTTTAGAACATCTGATGCTTTTGCATGTAAAAAATTAGTGCTTTGTGGTATTACTGCTCAGCCTCCGCATAGAGATATTCATAAGACAGCAATTGGGGCCACTGCCTCGGTAGATTGGATATACTATAAAGAGACTAAATCCGCTATTAAAGCATTAAAAGAAGAAGGTTATAAAGTATATGCCATAGAACAGGTAGATACACCAATATTATTACATGAAGTTAGTGTGCAAAAGGACCAGCAATACGCCTTAATTATGGGTAATGAAGTGGATGGTGTAGCTGATGAAGTAATTGCATTGGCAGATGGCGTAATTGAAATACCACAATTTGGTACGAAACATTCTTTTAATGTTTCGGTAACTATGGGTATTGTTGCTTGGGAATTTGTAAAAAAAATTAAACTAGTATAGAATGAGAATTCAAATTGTTGGATTGATGTTATTAATGATTTTTCAATCGTGTAATGATACCAATGTTAAGGAAAAAAAGGTAAAGGATATGTTATATAATGATGTACACTCTTGTGCTAAAATTGATCAGGTAGTTACCAAACATTTAGATCTAGAATTAGATGTTAATTTTAGAGATAAAACTATTGATGGTAAAGCATCTTATATTATTGAGAATAAGTCTGATGCGGACCACTTAATGTTAGATACCAAGGATCTTAATATTAAGAGTATTTATTTGGATGATAATGAAGAAGCAGTTTATCAATTAGGGGATGATAGAGGTTTCTTAGGTCAGAGCTTAACAATATACCTAAAGCCTGAAACTAAAAATGTAGTGATTAATTATTCTACTAATCCAAAAGCAGAAGCATTACAATGGATTGAACCACGTAAGACTGCCGGTCAGCAATATCCTTTTTTATATACGCAGTCTCAAGCTATTTTAGCCAGGACATGGTTGCCTTGCCAAGACGGTCCTGGTGTAAGACTAACTTATAATGCTAAAGTTAAAGTACCAAAAGAGTTAATGGCAGTAATGAGTGCTTCTAATGTAACTAAGCGAGATACTAGTGGTACTTATGAATTTGAAATGAAGCAAGCGGTTCCTTCTTACTTATTAGCATTGGCTGTAGGTCATTTAGAGTTTGCAGAAGTTGGTTTTAGAACTGGAATATACGCAGAGCCTGAAATGTTAGAAGATGCAAAGTACGAGTTTGAAGACATGGAGAAGATGTTGGATATCGCGGAAGATTTGTATGGTCCATATAGATGGGAAAGGTTTGATTTAATCGTTTTACCACCAAGTTTCCCTTTTGGTGGTATGGAGAATCCTAGATTAACCTTTGCAACACCAACAATCTTAGCTGGAGATAAGTCATTGACTTCTTTAGTTGCCCACGAGTTAGCGCATTCTTGGTCTGGTAATTTAGTTACTAATGCTACTTGGGAAGACTTCTGGTTAAACGAAGGATTTACAGTTTACTTCGAAAGAAGAATTA
>JBELBA010000149.1:0-5782 GCA_042095635.1 Chitinophagales bacterium | reverse complement strand
AAAAACGGTTTAATATTCATTATAAAACTTTGATGTCTGAGAAAAGGAAACTTGCTATCCGTTATTTTTTTATTTGCTACTCTATATACGAATGCTCAGCAGATACTTAATGAGACGATGTTACATCATGGTGTAACAAGGGAATACATAGTATATATCCCTGCAATTTATGATGGATTAAACCCTGTTCCACTACTTTTTAATTTTCATGGTTATGGAATGTCCGCAAACGATCAAATGACTGTGCTTAATATGCGAGCTGTCGCAGATACAGCAGGGTTTATTATTGTTTATCCACAAGGTACGCTCCATTGGGGTTCTCCCCATTGGAATGTAGGCTCTTGGACATTAGGTAGTAATGCAGACGACATTGGCTTCACAGAAGCAATGATTGATAAACTTGCTACCAACTACGATATTGATTTAAAGAGAGTTTACAGTTGCGGATATTCAAACGGTGGATATTTCAGCTTTGAACTTGCTTGTCAACTAAGCGATAAAATTGCAGCGATAGGTTCCGTTGGGGGTTCGATGAGCACAGAAACATATACTTCATGTAATCCGCTGCATCCCACTCCTGTTGTCACGATACATGGAACAGTTGATGCTACAATTAGTTATGACGGTGCTACACCAACGAATTCGAAATCACTTGCTGATGTTAATTCATACTGGGCAAATTTTAACAATATAGTAGATCCTCCGGCTATTAGTACGCTTTCAAATATTAATACGTCCGATGGAAGCACCGTAGAACTTAGCCGTTATAATAATGGAGACAACTGTACTTCATTGGAGCATTACAAAGTAATAGGTGGCAACCATGATTGGCCTGGAAGTTGGGGCAATATGGATATTAATTCGGATGAGGTGATTTGGAATTTTGTTTCACAATATGATATAAATGGGTTAATTGGATGTGCGACAAATTCAATAAATGAAAATAATATTACACATGAAAATTATAAGGTTTATCCTAACCCTGTTAAAACAAAAATAGCAGTAGATATTGGGGTAGCAGAGGAAAAGGAATTTAGATTATATAATTCAATTGGAGAATTAGTCTTAAGTGGAGTTCTGAATGCCCAAATAAGTATAATTGATTTATCTTCATTAGCTCCTAATGTTTATATTTTGAATATTGAAAATCAATCCATAAGGCTGATAAAAATGAGATAGAAGTCCATAACAAAACCTAAATTATATTTAAACGTATTCTAGCTTCATCTTATAATAAATTGATAAAAAAAATGAGAAACTATGTAATCATAGGAGGATCTTCAGGAATAGGTCTAGAGCTTGTAAGCATGCTTGAGAAGGAAAATGCTAACGTAATAGCCACCTACAATAATAATATAGTCCAAGACCGACAAAATGTAAAATATTTTAAATTTGATGTAAAAACAGATGTTTTAAATATTGAAGACTTCCCTGATGAAATTCACGGTCTAGCATATTGTCCTGGTAGCATTAATTTAAAACCATTTCACCGTTTTAAAGACGAAGATTTTATTGATGATTTTAAACTACAAGTTTTAGGTGCAACCAAAATTATTCAACTTTTATTACCAAAAATTAAGAAAAGTCGAGATTCGTCAATTTTACTATTTTCAACAATCGCTGTCCAATTTGGTTTTAACTTTCATTCACAAGTTGCTATATCAAAAGGTGCAATTGAAGGATTGACAAGAGCTTTAGCAGCAGAGCTATCTCCGACTGTAAGAGTAAATGCAATAGCACCATCTCTTACAAAAACTAATTTGGCAAATAGATTTTTAAATACGGAAGAGAAAATTGATCTGCAATCTAAAAAACACCCATTAAATAAATTAGGAGAGGTAAAAGATATAGCCGAAGCTGCCGTCTACTTGTTAACTCCAAAATCATCATGGGTAACTGGTCAAATACTGCATGTTGATGGCGGTTATTCAACAATAAAGCAATAATAAATGTTAGGATTATTTAACAAGCTTAAAATTAAAATGCAGGTGACTCCTTAATAAAGCTCAAAGACTATGTACAGTTAATCGTAGTATAAATGATACGAATACAATTGAAATTAATCAATTTTTAAGGGAAATTGATCAAATTAAGGAGTCAGAAAAAACATATAATAAAACCTAAACTACATTAAAACGTAGGATAGTTAAACAAATAAAAAGAAATGTTCAAAAAATTTACATACACTGACAAATTACTGTTTGTTGCTGCTATTTTGTCGCTTGTTTTTTCTGAAGCCTTGTATTTTCAAGGGTTTAAGGAAGATGGTACTTTTATGGGACTGTGGGTCCCATCAATATTAGCATTTGGAATTTACCTAAAACTAATTAATAAAAATGATTGAATTAATACCATATTTCGCAGGTCTAGTGACTATACTTTTTAGTGTGGGGTTTTATTTAGCACTTCAAGAATTTAAAAAAATGAAGTAGTTCATCTGAATCAGAATATTGAAATTCACGAGCTAGCTTTTCGTACAGATCAGATGTATTTTGTGGCTAGCTATAAAATCCCGTAATTTTTTGGGACTATTTCGCTATTTACCAAGAATTATTTACAAAAAAACTACCAATCCATTTAAAGTTTTGAACGTCCTTAATCCAAACCAGGCTTTCTTCTGAGTTGCTTTAACTCACCTCTTTGACTTTTTTTGGCTTTAGCTTTCTTAATGGAATTTTTACTAGGCTTGGCAGGTATACGTTTATTTTGAACCTTTAAACCCTCAGTTAGTATTTCCAATAAACGCCTAATAACTATAGTTTTATTCTTTAATTGACTTCTACTTGTATCACAAGAAAGGATAAGCACTTTATCTGAAGTCAATCGATTAGAAATCGTCTTATTTAATAAAACTTTCTCTGCATCACTGAGACCTTCAGACTTAGCAAGATTAAAGGAGATTACCACTTTGGTTGAGACTTTATTGACATGCTGACCTCCAGCACCGGAACTTCTTACCGCTTTATAAGTAACTTCTTTTAGGAGGATATCTTTATTCATACTATGATAAAACTACGTCTTTTTCATGAAGAGGTATTGACAAGCGAAAAATTATTATTTTCACTTGATGATACAAGCTGTAATAGACCTTCACTGTGATTTACTAATTCATATGATTGACCAACCAGACCCTTTTGATACGAAGGAAATCGGATGCTCTTTCCCAGATTTGAAAGCAGGTAATGTAAAAATGCAAGTAATGGCGATCTTCACGCCTACTTGTCCTAAAAGTACTGAATTGGCAATAAAACAAAGCGAGATCTTTGCATCATTATTGAAAGACTATTCTAATGATTGTTACTTGATAAAAGACCAAGAATCATTAAGTCAAATTGAGACTTCGTCTAAATTAGGAATGATTGCATCAATTGAGAATGCTTCAGGATTCTGTGAAGAAGATGAGCCATTGGAAGATGGTTTCAAAAGATTAGAACAAATCATATCTAATGTCCAGCGCATCTTATATATTGGTTTTACGCATCATGCAGAGAACCGATTTGGTGGTGGAAACAATAGTACTGTAGGTCTAAAAGAAGATGGTAAAAAACTATTAGATTACTTGAATGGTAGAAAAATAGCAGTTGACTTTTCGCATACTAGTGATACATTAGCTAGAGACATTCTAACTTATATAGATGAAAATAAATTAGACATAGCTATCCTTGCAAGTCATTCTAACTATAGACCAATTTGGGATCATTGTAGAAATCTACCAGATGATTTGGCTAAAGAGGTTATCAATAGAAAAGGATTAATAGGACTTAATTTCCTTAGAGCATTTATGAACAATGATGATCCGAATGCAATGTATGATCACATTAATCATGGCTTAAGATTAGGTGGTAAAAATGCCATATGTTTCGGTGCAGATTACTTCAACACATCTGACCATCCAGACAGATCTAGAGTTCCATTCTATTTCCAAGATCATGGAAATGCCAGTTGCTACCCTTCTATTAATGCTAATATAAAATCAAAAGTATCAGGAGAATACGTTGAAGCTATTAGTAATAATAATGTGCTAAATTTCCTAAATCGCCTTTGGAAGCAGTAAAAATGAGATACTTCATACACATCGGATGTGATGGAGAGGACTTTAAAGGATGGTAAAGGCAAAACACAACAAGTAAGATATGATCAGATATTGTATCTTCTTTTTATTAGAAGTGGGTTCTGATAAAATGAAGCTAAAATAATTTGAACAATTTTTGAATATCCCTTTTTAAAATTAAACAATGCTCATCAGTTGATAATAATGTTAAAAACAAATTTAGATTATACCAGCCATTTACCATTGCAATGAAGTGCTGGTTAGATATACGTTTAATTAAATCTGAAAGAAATAAATCTGCTATTACAAACTGCATTAGATCTTTATAGAAATGATAGCATTATAATAAAACCTTGATGTATTCTAGGTTCTGTATTCCTACAAATACAATTTTTAAGGAAATTCCCATATCGAAGAAATAAATAGTACCTTTAACCTTCAAATCGTTTATAGGAAAGACTTACAATAACCAATTGAATAAAATAGATGGCTAAATCACAACAAACATTCGGAAAGAAAGAGAAAGAAAAGAAGCGTAGAGAAAAGCGTGAAGAGAAAGCAAAGAAAAAAGAAGCTAGAAAAGAAAACGCTAAATCTGGAAATCTTGAGGACATGATTATGTACGTAGATGCAGATGGAAACTTTACTGATACTCCTCCGGATCCAGCTCTTAAGAAGAAAATAAAGGCTGAGAACATTGAAATCAGTGTTCCTAAAGGTGATAGAGTTGCTCATGTAGATCCTGTTAAATATGGTATAGTTGACTTCTTCGACCATTCTAAAGGTTTCGGTTTTATTAAAGAAACAGATACTAGAGATAAATACTTCGTTCATATCAATGGATGTACAGAAGAAATCACAGAAGGAAATAAAGTTTCTTTTGAGTTAGAGCAAGGAATGAAAGGGATGAATTGTGTTAATGTAAAGAAAGAAGCATAAGAACACATTCATAATACTAAGGATAAAAGAAAGCCTCCAACTGATATTGGAGGCTTTTTTATTATATATCAATATGATTTACATTTTCAATGGACATGTTAAAGAAGAACTATGGCCAATCCATTTAGAGAAATGGACCAATTTATTAATAATTGGAGAAAATAAACATATCGATAATATCTGTATATTTACAGTAGAAATCTAAACATGAAAAAGGTTCAAGAATTACATCAATTAGTTAAAGCTGAAAAACATCAATTAGATCAAAAACAGTCAGAGCTTCATCAACTTTCTAAAGCTGACCTAAAAGAACAATTTATTAGTACTTCTAATGAGGTATGGAGCTGTTCTAATTGTTTAAAGTGTGCCAATTGTTGCAAGACCATTTCACCTATTGTAGAGTTTAATGACATTCATAATATGGCAAAAGTATTAAATGTGGGTGCTGGAGACTTTATAAAGACCTATCTAGAGATGGATGAGGATGGCGATTTCGTTTTTCAATCTCAACCATGTCCTATGCTTAATTTGGAAGATAACAAATGTAAAGTATACAAAGCCAGACCTAAAGCTTGTAGAGAATATCCGCATTTAGATGATGTAAATACTAACGGAATGCTAGACTTAGCGTTTACGAATGCTAAATATTGCGGAGTGGTTTATGATACAGTAAAAAAGATTGAACCTAATCATTAGCATTTAATAGCGCTATTCTATAGCTCAAACCAATGTTTAAAAACGGATTCTTAACTTCCCCAAATGTTGCAAGCAGACTATTTAAAGATGCGTTGT
>JBELBA010000148.1:0-5843 GCA_042095635.1 Chitinophagales bacterium | reverse complement strand
CTCTGCACATCAGGTCTATGTTAGATACTTAGGTAAAGAAATAATCAATACCAATCAAGGAAAGTTTAGTGCTGTTAAGTTTTCTCCGTTATTAATAGCTGGTACCATCTTCGAATCTGGAGAAGATATGGTGGTTTGGGTTACTGATGATGCAAATAAAATTCCTTTACGAGTATCTTCACCTATATTGATCGGTGAAGTGAAAGCTGAAATAGTAGGATGGAAGAATTTGAAAAACGAATTAAGAAGTAAACTTGAGGAAAAATAAGTGTATATTTAAGCAAGGTTAGTCTTATGAAATTAATAGTAGTTTCCTCGGCATATGATATTGAAAATGAAATTGGTCTTATCGAATTAATGTTTCGAAAAGGTATGGATAAATTTCATTTAAGAAAGCCTAATTATACTACCAAAGACTATGAAACTTTCTTAGATAGATTACACCCAAAATTTAGAAAACATATTATTATCCATTCTAGGCATAATATGGCGTTTAGGTATAAATTGAAAGGAATTAATCTGGGTAGAAACCATAAAAGAACAAAACTTAAGACCTTTTGGAAGGTATTAAAAATGAAGTTAATCAATAAGAAACTTATTGTTACCAGTGAGTTTGATTCATTAACTCAATTTAATGCATCTAGATATCCATATGATTATGTGATGTTATCTCCTGTTTATGACTCCATTTCTAAGAAAGGTAAAAGAAGTAAGTTTAATCATTCGAGATTAAAAAAGGCATTCAAAACAAAGAAGAATTATGAAGTATATGCAGGAGGTGGTATCACTGCTAGTCGTATTCCTCACTGTCAAGAATTAGGTTTTGATGGTGTTGTTGTAATGGGTAGTATATGGGAGTCTGAAGATCCTATTGCTTCTTTTGAAGAATGCTTAAATGTTTGTAATAAATTAGCAAGTGATGGAAAAGTTGAGTAAAAGTATGATCAAGAAGATTTTAATACTTAAGGTCGTAGGATATATATTTTTTGGATTATGGTTTATAGCTGCAATGGTATTTCATAACGATACACTAGGTTATACTTTCATAGCCGTATCTATTCTATGTTTAATTAGTTCGACTATCTTATATGTAAAAGACTATAAGCGTAGACAAAGGGAAAGAGAAAGTGCTGAAGATTAAGTAAAGCTTAATTTATTTTCTATTCCTACTACCATTTCTGCTTGCTTACCAAGTGGTAATGCTAGATTTCTTTCAATATGTCCTGCAGGGAAGTTAAACATTACAGGATAATCATATTCTGCTAAATGTTCTGCTATTATTTCAACTGCTGATTTTCCATAAGCAATAGCATTATCATTCATATCAGACATTCCTCCAATAATCAATCCCGCTAATTGATCTAATAGCCCATTTCTCTTAATGTTCATCATCATTCTATCTATATGATAAAGGTATTCGTCCAAATCTTCTAAGAACAAGATTTTTCCATCTGTGTTTAAAGAAGATGGAGAACCTAAAAGTGAATATATTATAGAAAGATTTCCTCCAACAATTTGCCCTGTTGCTTTTCCAGATCTGTTAAGTTGATGAGCTTCAATATTAGTATAGCTTAATTTTTCTCCTTTTAGATGAGATCTTAAAGTTGCTATTGCTTCTTGAGATTCATCTTTGCTTTTAGGAAAGTTGATGGGCATTGTTGCATGTAAGGTAGCAATACCAAGTTGATGCAGATGACTGTGTATTACAGTTACATCACTATATCCGATTATCCATTTAGGCTTATTTTTTAAAGGTGTAAAATCAATTTTATCAATAATTCTAACTGTACCATATCCACCTCTGGCGCATAAGATAGCTTTGATATTATCATCATTAGTAAAATTTTGAAGGTCATCTGCCCTTAATTGATCAGATCCTGCAAATTGATCCTGTTCTGCCTCAATAGTTTGACCAAGAACAGGAACGTATCCCCATTCTTCTAAACAGGCTATAGCATAACTAAGATCTTCCTTATTTATCTTTCTTGCTGTGCTTAAAATTCCAATCTTATCGCCGGCTTGTAAATTATCTGGAAGTACCATCATATATGATTTTATTGATTATCTTTGGGCGCTTAAAGTAATACAAAATTATGGAACCGAAAAGATATACTATC
The DNA here is from genome assembly GCA_042095635.1 of Chitinophagales bacterium. GTDB lineage: Bacteria > Bacteroidota > Bacteroidia > Chitinophagales > CAJXBJ01 > JBELBA01. The sequence continues at coordinate 3,726 of JBELBA010000148.1, read as the reverse complement.
ACCGCTGCTTTACCTTATACAAATGGACCACTTCATATTGGGCATTTGGCTGGCGCTTATTTACCTGCAGATGTATATGCTAGGTTTATGCGATTAAGAGGGGAAGATGTTGTATTTATTTGTGGTTCTGATGAACATGGTGTACCTATAACAATTAAGGCAAAAAATGAGAATAGAACACCACAAGAAGTTGTAGATGAATATCATGCAATTATAAAAAAGAGTTTCGATGGTATTGGAGTTTCTTTCGATAAATACTTTAGAACTTCGGATCCATTACATCACGAAACTGCAACAACATTCTTCGAAAACTTATATAATGATGGTAAATTAATTTCTAAAGAGTCACAGCAGTTATTTGATCCTGAAGCTAAGCAATTTTTGGCAGATAGGTATGTGGAAGGAGGATGTCCTAAATGCGATAATGAAGCTGCATATGGAGATCAATGTGAGAAATGTGGTGCAAGTTTAAATCCAACAGACCTTATAAATCCTAAAAGTAAATTAAGTGGAGCTACTCCTGTAATGAAAGATACTAAGCATTGGTATTTACCATTAGATGAGATGCAAGCTCAAATTCAACCATGGATTGAAAGTCATCAGAAAGATTGGAAATCTAATGTGATGGGACAATGTAAATCATGGTTAAATCAAGGATTACAGCCAAGAGCTGTAACAAGAGATTTAGACTGGGGTGTTAAAGTGCCAGTTGAAGGTGCAGATGGAAAAGTAATGTATGTGTGGTTTGATGCACCAATTGGATATATATCTGCCACTAAGAAGTGGGCAGAAGAAACAGGTAATAATTGGGAAGATTATTGGAAAAAAGAGGATAGCAAATTAGTTCACTTTATTGGGAAGGATAACATCGTATTCCATTGTATCATTTTCCCCGCTATGTTAATGGCTCATGGTAATTATGTTTTACCTGATAATGTACCTGCTAATGAATTCTTAAACCTAGAAGGAGATAAGATTTCTACATCAAGAAATTGGGCAGTTTGGTTACACGAATACTTAGAAGATTTTCCTGGAAAGGAAGATGTATTGAGATACACGCTATTAGCAAATGCACCAGAATCGAAAGACAATGATTTTAAATGGAAAGATTTTCAGTCTAGAAACAAAGGAGAGCTTGTAGATGTGCTAGGTAATTTTGTCAATAGAATAGTAGTATTATCTAGTAAGTATTATGATGGTAAATTACCTGCCTTCGATCCTAGCTGTAATGTAGATGGAATTAAAGAAGTACAGGTAGCCATTAAAAATATCCCAACTAAAGTAGAGAGCTCTATTGAAGCATATAGGTTTAAAGAAGCTTTATCAGAGTTTATGAGATTAGCTAGGGAAGGAAATAAATTCCTAGCAGATACAGAACCATGGAGAATGGTTAAAGAAGATCCTAAAACTGTTGAAAGTATTATGCACTTAGGTTTACAGTTAACTGCTAATTTAGCAATATTATCTGCTCCATTTATTCCATTTACTACTAAGAAGTTATTAGAGATGTTAAATATGGATGCTTCTATATTAGAATGGAAAAATGCTGGTAGATTAGATTTATTACCTGAAGGTCATGTTATAGGAAAGGCTCAGCATCTATTCAATAAAATTGAGGATGAAGAGATTGAGAAGCAGTTAGATAAACTCAAAGCTAATCAAGCTAAGGAAGAAGAAAAGAAACCTGAAGTTCCAGCAAAGCCTACCATTCAATTTGATGACTTCACGAAGTTAGATTTGAAAGTAGGAACGATCCAAGAAGCAGAGAAAGTGCCAAAAGCAGATAAGTTGTTAAAGCTTTTAATAGATGTCGGGACTGAACAAAGAACGATTTTATCTGGTATTGCAGAGCAGTTTTCGCCAGAAGAGGTATTAAATAAACAAGTAGTAGTATTAACCAATTTAGCACCTAGAAAAATGAGAGGAGTAGAATCTCAAGGGATGGTTTTAATGGCTGAAGATGAGGAAGGTAAGTTACAATTTGTAAAACCTGAAAGTGCTATGATTAGTGGTGCTGTAGTACGTTGATTTTTTTAGATTAACGTAACTATTTCATACTTATCTCGTTTACCGATAATGGTCCCGCAATAAACTAATAACCTTATACTATTACATGGATATCAAAGTTGTTTTTAGCATCTATAAAGAATTGATTGATGATAATCTTAGTCTTATATATCAAGGCGACTTTAGTGATGATGTAACAGCTAAAATTCTACATTTAAGTGAAAATAATATTGATAATTACGAATCACTTTCTAAGTTAAAGAGAAAGGTTTCTTTTATTATGGTTGAATGTTTTCAGAACATTGTAAGACATAAAGAAAAGATTGAAACTAAAAAGAATGATAGTGTTGCTGGATTGTTTCTTACTAGAAATATCGGTGATGACTATTTCATTACTTCTGCAAATATTATCGAAAAACATGCAGTTGAAGATCTAAAAGAAAAATTAAAGAATATCAATGCCCTATCTAAAGACGATCTTAAAGAATTGTATTTAGAGCGATTAGAAAATAATGAGTTTACCGAAAAGGGTGGTGCAGGTTTAGGCCTAATTGAGATGGCTAGAAAGTCTGGTAATAAATTAGAGTTTGACTTTGAGCCATTGGATGACGAGTATACTTATTTTTACCTTAGAATAAAGATTTCTAGAGCTACCACATCAAGTTTAGGACAACCTGTTAATGCAGGAGAGAAAGTTATCTTACATCTCGCAAGAGGATTTAGACATGAAATGATGGGCAATAATATCCTGATGATTTATAAAGGTGATTTTTCTCAAAATGCCATTCTTCCAGTATTAAAGATGATTGAAGAGAATCTTGCTGCTAATGGAGGAGAGGAAGGCTTACAGAAAAAGATTTTCTGGGTCTTAGTTGAGATGTTGCAAAACATCTCAAAGCATGGAATCGAATTAGAAGTGACAGACGGAATCTTCATGTTAGGAAGAGATCAGGATAATAGGTATTATGTTTCTACAGGAAATTTGATGCACAAAAATGATGTACTTAAATTTCAAAAACATTTAGATAAGATTAATCAACTAGATAATAATGCACTATCAGCTTTATATAAACAAACACTTAGGGATGGTCAAATATCGGAAGATGGTGGTGCAGGAATTGGAATTATTGATATTGCTAGAGAGAGTGGTAGTAAATTAGATTATGATTTTATTGATTTTGATCAAGATGCTGTATTTTTCTCTTTAAATACTACAATTTAGAGCATGGAAACTTTACTAATTGATGGAACGGAGGAAACTCCTCAAGTTGAATTTAATACTGAAACTAGTGTTTATACTATTTCTGGGAGATCTTTACCAGAGGATGCTACTAAGTTTTATGATCAATTAGTAGATTGGGTTAAAGCCTTTTGTGAAAAACCTAAGTCTGAATTTGCCCTGAATATCAACCTTGACTATTTTAATTCTTCTTCAGCTAAGCAATTGGTAGAACTAATGATTCTTTTAGAGGCATTAGACAAGAAAGACTGCAAGGTTACAATTATCTGGTTATACGAGGAAGAAGATGAGTTAATGGAAACAAGAGGTAAAGAAATAGAAAGTATCATTGATCTGCCTTTTACCTTTTCTCCAATTAGAGATTAAAGTCTTAATCCAATCACAAGGATATCATCTATTTGTCTTTGATCGCCTTGCCAATCTGATAAAGTCTTTCTCACAAGTTCTTTTTGTTCTGACATGTCTTTTTGGTAATTATT
>JBELBA010000147.1:0-5874 GCA_042095635.1 Chitinophagales bacterium | reverse complement strand
ACAAGGCTTCATTTTAAGTGACTCCGATAGGATTCGAACCTATAACCGCCACAGCCGTAATGTGGTACTCTATCCAATTGAGCCACGGAGCCAAAGTCTGTGAGTAGTAAAGTTAAGATTATCACTGCAAAAAGAAAACTATTCATTAAATATTTGAAGAGAAACATACCACTGGGTCAATATCCCTAGCAACATCGCTACTCTAAATAGATTAAATTCTGTAATCGCTATAACTTGTAATCGCATAATTAACCATACCAAAAGAATAGAAAACTCTGCTATCAATAAAAATTGTAGTACTAATAGATCTGCTTCCACCTCAAATCTTCCATTATAGATCATCACTAGAAAGAACAACTGAAACAAAACAGTGCTAATTAAACTAATTAAACCATTTTTATAAACCTCAGCAAATGGCTTTAAAACAAATAAACCTAAGGTAATCGATGCGATAACTGCAGGCAATAAATAGGTAATTGTTCCAAGCATATTTGCGATTTTAATTTTAGCTTTAGGCTATGAAAATAAAATTAATACAAATTCAGGATACAAATGAAAAATATCTAAAAGAAGGTATTAATGAATACTTAAAACGGCTCAAGAAATATGCTAAAGTAGATATCATCACTATTAAGCCAATCAAGAACGCTAAACATCTTTCTGTAGATGAATTAAAGTCTAAAGAAATTGAGGAAATAAAAGCTAAGATTGACCCGAGGGACTTTGTCTATATTTTAGATGAGCGTGGAGATAGTTTAAAATCTGTAGAATTCGCTAAAAAAATTGAGAAGATCGCTATTAATCATCCATGCATCACATTTGTTATTGGCGGTGCTTATGGCTTTTCGGATGAATTTAGGAAAGCAGTTAATGGTATGCTATCCTTATCTAAAATGACTTTTTCTCATCAATTGATCCGTGTTATTTTCCTAGAACAAATTTATAGAGCTTTCTCTATTCTTAATGGAGATCCTTACCATAACGAGGGTTAGCATCTTGGCAAGATGATGACTTTGGTTGTCTGGTCATTCATAACTTAAACAAGCTGTACGTCCCTCTCTATAGTGACGAGGATAGAGGGTGATGTCTAATTTTGTATATTAGATACATGATTATCGATTTAAGAAGTGATACCTCCACCAAACCTACAGCACCAATGCTAGAAGCGATGATGAATGCTGAAGTTGGAGATGATGTTTTTGGAGAAGATCCTACTGTTAAGATTTTAGAACAAAAGGCTGCAGATTACTTGGGATTTGAAGCAGGAATATTCTGTCCTAGTGGTGTAATGGCTAACCAGATTGGTATATACTTAAATACTAACCCTGCAGAACAAGTCATTTGTGATAGTACCGCACATATCTATCAATATGAAGGTAGTGGTATGGCCTTTCATAGTAATGTTAGTGCAAGATGTATTAATGGTGAAAACGGTAAAATGACGCCAGCACAAATAAAAGCTAATATCAATCCTAAAGACCCTCACTATCCTATCACTAGTTTAATCGCATTAGAAAATACTTGTAATAAAGCTGGAGGTACTTATTACACTATGGATGAAATTAAATCGATTGCTGAAGTAGCTAAAGACAATGACCTAAAGATGCATTTAGATGGTGCTAGAATTTGGAATGCAATAGTTGCTGGAAATAATAACCCAAGTGATTATGGCAAATATTTCGATTCTGCATCTGTATGTTTATCTAAAGCATTAGGATGCCCAATTGGAAGTATCTTATTAGGTAGTAAGGAGCTTATAGGGAAAGCATTAAGAGCAAGAAAATTATTTGGTGGCGGAATGCGTCAGGTAGGTTATATTGCTGCAGCAGGTATTTATGCTTTAGATCATCATATCCAAAGACTAAAAGAAGATCATCAGTTAGCAGCAGAAATTGGAGCGATGCTTTCAGATATTGATTATGTAGAGAAAGTGAATACAGTGCATACAAATATTATTATGTTCAAACTAAAGTCTACAGTAGATCCAGAAACTTTCATTGAATATTTAGCGAATAATAATGTTAATGCAGTATACTTTGGAGAAAACAAAGTTAGATTTGTAACACACCTTAATGTAGATGTTAAGATTATGGAGCCTTTAAGGGTGATCTTAAATAACTTTAAGGTATAATACTATATTAGAGATATGAAAAACCTATTATTAGTCATCTTCGCAAGTACTTCCCTTTACTCAGTTGGACAGATCTATGACTCTTTGCCTAAGTTGGCTAAAGAGGAAATGGCTTTAAAAGATAGACACGGTTATTTTATAGATAAGAACGCTATTAAATATACCCCTACTTATAGTGCCTTTGGTGGAGACGATATAATCATGGGACACGCTTTTAGTTTCGAGTTTGGAAACATCGGTAGAAAATACTCCATGAACTTTACGGTTAGACAGTTTGATGGATTTACAGAATATGGGACAGTATCAAAAGCATCATTATTGGATCCATTAACGGATACAACATCTAGAGATATGGTTCCTGATTCTAGTATCATCATTACTAGTATCCCAGCTAACTTAAGATTTGAATTTATGCCTAGGTTCTATTTCTTAGAAAACATAGGATTATATGTAGCACCATACTTTGCCATCGGTAAAAATCTAGAAACAGAGGAGTTTAAAGGTATTTACGGATTTCAATCTGGTTATACAGTAGTATTATTTAAACATTTTATTCTTGATCTTGGGTTGGGAATTCAATACGATACCTTTGGAACAGGTAGTGAAGGAGATCAACCAATAGAATTAAGACCATACGCCGGGTTTGGTTATGCATGGACCATTAAGGATCCAGACATAAAACATCACGGGATAAGAAAGTAAATCATGAAAGTTTTCAAATTTGGAGGAGCGTCTGTAAAAGATGCAACTGCAGTACGCAATATCACTAACATTTTAAGCCTTTTTCCTAATGAAAAAATAGTAGTTGTAATATCTGCTATGGGAAAAACCACCAATGCATTAGAAGCATTATTTAAGGCCTATATGTCTAAAGCTAATTATAGCGAAGAATTACAAACTTTAAAGGATTTTCATTTAACTGTAATTGGAGACTTATTTAAATCTAAGGATCATCCAGTCTATGACATATTTGATGCTACATTAAAGGAATTACAAGCTATTCTAGATAAAGAGCCTTTTGATAACGCTAATTATCAATACGATCAGATTGTGTCTTATGGTGAATTATTATCTACCAAGATCATTAGCCATTACGCACATGATAATGGTGTAAATAACAGATGGATTAACGCTAAATCTATCATCAGAACAGATAACAAATATAGAGAAGCAAATATACTTTGGGATAATACCAATGAACAAATCAAAGCTAGAGTTGAAAACAAATTTAATGAAGTTGATGTTGTTATTACACAAGGATTTATTGGTTCTACACCAGAACAATTAACTACTACTTTAGGCAGAGAAGGATCGGATTTTACTGCAGCTATAATTGGTGCAGCACTTGATGCAGCATCTGTAACTGTATGGAAAGATGTACCAGGTATATTAACTGGAGATCCTAAAGTATTTGAGTCAGCTCAATTATTAGATAGAATCTCTTACAATGAAGCCATTGAGATGACTTATTATGGCGCAAAAGTATTGCACCCTAAAACGATAAAACCTTTAGAGAACAAAGGAATTCCTTTAAATGTTAAGTCATTTATCGAACCAAAACAAAAAGGAACTGTTGTAGAAAAATTAGAACAAGAATTGGATTACAAACCCATTACTATTCTTGAAAAGAAACAACTTCAAATTAAAGTAAGAACGAAAGATTTAAGCTTTATATCAGAGCAAAATCTAAGTGATATCTATAAGGTATGTGCTGCCAATCAATTGAAGATTAACTTGATGCAACATTCTGCAGTAAGTTTAACTTTAGTGTGTGATGACAAGCCTTACAAAACAAAGCATGTATTGGCTAATCTCTCAGAACAGTTTCATATGGAAATTAAATCCGATGTAGAATTACTAACGATTAGACATTACGACTACGAAATCATCTATGAGCTATGTAAAGACAAAAAGATCTTAATGGAATCTAAGTCACAAAGTACTTATCAGATTGTAACTATACCACAGCCATCGTAGTTGTTGCTTTGGCAACCAAACTATGTTTTTCTCCTGTTTGCACCCAAACTTCAGCTTCACAGAAGTGAAATTTAGATCCTGGTTTTATCACTTTACCTGTGGCATAAATACGATCTCCTTTAGCAGGTCTAAAATAAGAAACTTTAATCTCTGCAGTTACTACACGTTCTTCAACATCCACTAAAGTATAAGCTGCAAAACCAGCTACGATATCTGCTATTGTTGCAACTGCTCCACCATGTACAAATCCATCTTGCTGTTCAATTTGCTTTCCAATTTCCATTTCTCCAGATGTCTGACCAGCAATTATTTCTGTAAGATTAAAACCCATTAATTTCATGAATTCCTGACCTTTCAGTTTTTGTAATACCTTTTCCTTAAAGTTTTCGTTTTTAGCCTTTAACATAAAGCAAAGTTAGCTTAAATTTTGATTTATATTTTGAATAAAAAACATTAATATTGTACAAACTATTTATAGCCTTATGAGACTAGGAATTAACATTGGACTTACGGTAACAGCAATGATTTTATGCTACATTTTATGTAACTCGATTTATACAGAGATTCATTATTCTTCAGAATATGAAAGTAGAAAAGCCGCTATCATTGAAAGATTTGACCTTTTAAAAGAAATCCAAACGAAGTTTAAAAGTGAAAAAGGAAAATTCGCTGGTTCTTGGCAAGAAGTTCAACAATTCATTGATACGGATAGTTTTACATTAATCACTTTAGTAGAAAAAGGATTTGATGATGAGAACGAGCCAATTTATGATACGATTAAGAATTATAAAATGGTTAAGGATTCATTAAAATTAGATATTGCTTCTAGTTCTATCGGAATTATTCCGCTTCCGGTTGGAAATACGGAACAATTTAAGATTGAAGCAAAAACGATCAGAAGTGGTAAATTCCCTGTAAACGTATTTAAAATCACTGCACCATTTAAAAGTTTCTTAAATGACTTTGATGAGAACAAGTACGGAGCTAACAAGGATTTCCATATCGGTTCATTGAGAGAACAATCTTATGCAGGGAACTGGTAATAAATTTACCGTATTCCATGAATTTGTTGCAAAGCATTTTGATGAATCTGCAATAGATGAACTGAGACTTTACATTGGACCTCAGAAATTTATTTACATTGCCTTAACGGACGGAGTAATTTTAGCTGCTAAGTCTTTTCATTATAAAAGACCAAGTTCAGTTTTATTCCATATAGATATCCTTGATCAAATTATGGATATCGCAGAGCGTTTGTTAAGCTTAAGTCCTAACAAAGTTGAAGTTTACTATAATACCAACGATTTTACATTTGTTCCAAATGAATTATTTGACCTAAAGAGTATTAAAGAACTATTAGGCTTTAATACCAGTACAATCAATCTAATTCCGCAACACAGAACAATTGCTTCACAAGGTATGACTTGTGTTTTTGGAATCCCTAAATATATAGATGCATTTATACATAAGCATTGGAAGAATGCACAGATTCATTTTGGATCTGAAAAGATGTTTGATTTACTTCCTATTAGTAAGGATGAAAATCAAATCTATATACATATTGAGAAAGGAGAATTTGATTTATATATCTATAAGGATCAAAAACTGAACTTATATAACTCCTTCGAGTTTGCCAATAAAGAAGAGTTTGCTTACTACCTATTATTTGTACTAGAAAAAATGGGTGCTAACCCCGAAACTGTTCCTGTATCTATGTTAGGAGATATTGAAGAAGACTCAGAATATTATAATATCATCTACAAATA
>JBELBA010000146.1:0-5925 GCA_042095635.1 Chitinophagales bacterium | reverse complement strand
GATTTTCATTCCCATATTACCTGCAAACGCAGAAAATATAGCTCCAATAATAAAATCAACAATAATTAAATAGTCAGTAGTTGGCACAGCATAAGCAACACCAGCAAGAACAATACTTGCTCCAACCACAAACATTGCAAGTAATCTATACTCTGCATTTAAAAATGCTAAGGCACCTTCGTAAATGTGATCAGAAATTTCTTTCATTTTCCCATCTCCGGCATCTTGTTTCATTACCCAAGACTTCTTTGTAAACATGTACAATAACCCTACTACGGATAGTATTATAGGTAAGTAAATTGCAATTGATTCCATCTTTTTATTTTATTTATTCAATTAAAAAATCGTGGACAACACGATTAAATTCGGATGGCAAAACTAAAGCATAATATCAATATATTCTAATTATTTTTTTTAATGCTTATTAACATCACATAGCTACTATCCTAATTAATAAACTATAGGCGGCGCAACTATATTAAAATACTGTTCGTGCACATTCACCTTAACAATATCTAATTAATAAGGATTTAATCTAACTTAGTAGTATCTTTATGCCGTAAAAAAAATTGCTAAATTATTAACTAAATTAATTAAACATGTTAAAGAGAATTTTAGGTGTCTTTATGTTAGCTAGTATTGTCTTCTTTGTGTCTTGTGATAAGGATACAACAGATGATGGAGTAACTGACGGGACAGACAGTACGTCTACAGATAGCACAGCTGCTGAGGACACAGTATCATTAGGTGGAGATGACTCTGCGTCAGTTGAACTATCCGCTAACTTAGTGCAAGAAACAGCTGATGCTATGGATGGTGATGCAACAGCGTTAGTTAACTCAGAAGGAATGAAAGCTGCTATGGACTTCTTAGAGTTAATGAATGATGGTGATTTTAACTCTAGATCGATGTACTCCAATGCATCTATTACTAAAGATATCATATCTATTATGAAATCTAATTTTATTCCTACAGTGTCTTATTCTGCTGCCGAAGATTCCTCAGATTTAGAAGATGATTACGAAGACGATAATGAAGATGATGTAATGGATCCTGAAGAAATGAAAAACTTCACCTTAACATGGAATTCATCAGAAAAAAACTGGGATGCAGAAGAAGATAGAACAGATAATAAAATCGTATTTATCTACCCTACTAAAGGTTCTTCTTCTAATAATGCTACATTAACTATTCATAATATTGAAACAGAAGAATTCATATTTGAAGATTCTTGCTGGTATGAGAATGGAATGGGTGAATGGGTTGGTGAAGATTGTACAGACACCATCTATCAGCCAAGTAAAATCAAATTAGACTTAGTAGTAAGTGGAACAAAATATGTTGATGTTGACATCGCTCTAGACTTCGATGTTGAAGGAGAGCCTACTTCAGTTGATGCAATGATTGAAGTATTACCTTTCAAAGTTGAATTTGATGCCTTAAGAACAAGTTCAACTTTAGATGGAAGCTTTAAATTCTCTAAAAATGGGAATGTTGTAGTTGATATTCTAGCAGATGTTGATATGAAAGAAATTGAAGATGGAGATGGAGAAACTGAAATGGCTCCAGATGCAGTAGTAGGATCTTTCAGAATGTTTGGATTAAAGCTAGAAGTTAGTGCAAGTGATATAGTAGAGACAATTGAATCTATTGAAAACGATGAAATATCGGAAGATGAAGCCATTGAAAAAGTTAATCAAATGGCTGATGCTATTATTTACGCGCATCCATCCGGAACTAAAATTGGAGAAATTATTCTTACTAAATTAGATTCTGTTGATGAATGGGGAGATCAGGTAATTATGCCTGCTGTTATGTTTAATGACAGTACAATTAAACCACTTGACCAAGTGATGCAACCTTTATTAGAAACAATTGAAAACTTCTTTTGTGATAACTTCGGTGGAGAAGACTGTTAAGAATTAACGTTCAATTATATATTAAAAAGGCCTTCAATTATGAAGGCCTTTTTTTTTATCTATATGCTTTAATTACATCAAGTATACTAGGGTAGGTATTTGCTAATTGAATACTATTTTCTTCCAATTTGACCCATATAACTTCGGTAATATCCTCTTCTTGTTGTGGTATTCCTTCAGACATACTATCTGTATTCATTAAATACCAATCTGTTCTTTTTATATTCTCATCTCCATATATATTATAAGTATGGTAGGAAGTATGAAGTAACTTCTTCAAGTCCAAATCACCGATACCAGTCTCCTCTTCTACCTCTCTAATTGCTGCAGCTTCTCTAGACTCTCCTATTTCAATTTTCCCTTTAGGTAAATCCCATTTACCTAAACGTTTTATCCATAACATTTCCTGATTAGCATTTAATACAATTCCTCCTGCAGCTTCTATTGGCACAAATAATTCAGAAACTGAATTAAAAATTTCTCTTGGCTTAGAACATACTATAATAATTTCATTGTGTTTCTCTGCCATTTGATGTAAGGAAAGAATGTCTAACACTAATTGAGATTGATCAATTACTTTTGATGTGGCATTTTCTAATTTGTTTGTATTGGTAACAAAATAAAAGGCTACATTTTTTATAAATATTTTGTAATTTTGCATCATGGTAGAAATTAATAATATCGAAAAAGAGATTGCATCAAATTTATTAAAAATTAATGCAATCAAATTACAGCCTAATGATCCTTTCACTTGGTCTTCTGGATGGAAGTCTCCAATATACTGTGATAATAGATCTACTCTAAGCTATCCTGATATTAGAAATTTAATCAAAAAAGGATTTTGTGATAAAATTATGGAAACATTTAAAGATGCTGAAGTAATTGCTGGCGTTGCTACTGCTGGTATCTCTCATGGAGCCTTAATTGCTGATGAATTAAATTTACCATTTACCTATGTTAGACCAGAACCAAAAAAACATGGAGCTGGAAGACAAATTGAAGGAAAAGTACCAACCGGAAAAAAAGTAGTTGTTATTGAAGACTTAATTTCGACAGGAGGAAGCAGTATAAAAGCAATTGATGCGCTTAGAAGAGCAGGTGCTGAAGTATTAGGGTTAGCTGCAATATTCACTTATTCTTTTGATCATGCAGATCAAAATCTAAAAGATGCTAAAGTACCATACTTAACATTATCTGATTATAATGTAATGTTAGATGAAGCCATTAAGACTGGATATATTAAGGCTGAAGAAAAGTCATTATTAGAAGAATGGAGAAAGGACCCATCAAAATGGGGTAATTAATGTTATACCTTATTCCTATCATATCTGCCTTTATTGGTTGGATTACCAACTATTTTGCAATCAAAATGTTGTTTTATCCAAAGAAGCCTGTAAATCTTGTCATCTTCAAGTTACAAGGGATATTCCCTAAAAGACAGAAGGAATTTGCAAAAAAGATTGCAGATACAATTTCCGAAGAAATCTTATCAGTTGATGATCTAGTTAAGCACATTGATCTAGATAAAACAGCTATAACGATTAAACATGTAGTAGCTGATCATTTAGATAATCATCTTGCTGATAGACTTAAAGAAAACTTTCCTATGTTGGCTATGTTTATCAATGATACAATGATTCAACAATTTAAAGATGTATTCCTCAAAGAGTTAGATGAGCTTTTACCAAATATGGTTGAATCATTTACTAAAAACTTAGATGAAGAAATAGATATCAAGAAAATCGTTGAGGAAAAAGTCGCTGCCTTCTCTACTGATAAATTTGAATCTGTTATTAATCATATCTTAAGTAAAGAATTAAGGTTTATTGAAATTATAGGTGCAATATTAGGATTTATAATTGGAGCTTCTGAAGTTCTTTTAATCAGGAATATTTTATAGAATTTCGGTTTTCATAATTCATGTTCTGATGATGTATAGGATTAAATACTTTAGACAACAACAAGCACTAATTAAGAATTTAAGCAATCTAATAGATGCTATCGAAAAGATTATTGAATCAAGAAATTAAGATTAACCTCTTTTACCTGCAAGTAAGTAAAGTATAGCCATTCTTATAGCTACCCCATTTTCTACTTGATCAAGAATAATTGCATTTTTAGAATCTGCAACCTCACTACTAATTTCAATACCTCTGTTAATTGGGCCAGGATGCATAATAATGATATCATCTCTTCCAATTTCTTCTAATAATTCTGTTGTTACGCCATACATATTAGAATACTCTCTTAAGGTTGGGAAGTATTTAGTTTCTTGACGCTCTAACTGAATTCTTAGAATGTTTGCAATATCACACCATTTTAAGGCTTTTTTAATATCATGTTCTATAACTACACCCAGACTTTCGATATGTTTTGGCATTAATGTAGTTGGTCCACAAAGCATTACTTCTGCTCCTAACTTCTTTAGTGCATGAATATTAGACAATGCAACTCTTGAATGCATAATATCTCCTACTATAACAACTTTCTTTCCTTTTAACTCACCGACCTTATCTCTCATAGAGAAAGTATCTAACAAGGCTTGTGTTGGATGTTCATGTGTTCCGTCTCCTGCATTGATTATAGTCGCATCAATATGTTTCGATAGAAATTGATGAGCTCCTGGACTAGGATGTCTCATAACTACCATATCCACTTTCATTGATAAAATGTTATTTACTGTATCAATTAAAGTTTCTCCTTTACTAACTGAAGAACTAGAAGATGAAAAGTTAACTACATCGGCAGATAATCTTTTCTCTGCTAATTCAAATGAAATTCTTGTTCTTGTAGAGTTTTCGAAAAATAAGTTAACGATAGTTACATCTCTTAAAGATGGAACTTTCTTGATAGGTCTATTAATAACCTCTTTAAAGTTATCTGCAGTCTTAAAAATCAGTTGAATATCTTCTGAACTTAAATCCTCAATACCCAACAAATGATCTACAGTTAACTTTTCCATCAATTAAATATTTTCTCTGTATAATAAGACTTTATCTTCTCCATGAGTTTCTGTCCACTCTACAATTACTTTCTCAGAAGCAATTGAATCTACTCTTTCACCAACGTAATCAGGTTGAATAGGTAATTCTTTACTAAACCTTCTATTGATTAGAACTAGCAAATTTACTTTAGATGGTCTTCCAAAATCATGAATAGCATCTAATGCAGATCTTACCGTTCTACCAGTATAAAACACATCATCAATTAAGATTAAATGCTTATTGTCTATTTCAAAATCGAACTCTGTAGAGCTAGGTATAATTGGTTCATCTTTTGTTCTGAAGTCATCTCTATAAAAAGTGGGATCAATCTTACCATAGTTAAGATCTAGGTTAGGATCCATTTCCTTTAATCTTTTTACAATTCTATCGGAGAAGTAACTTCCTCTTGGTTGAATACCAAGAATAGCTGTATTCTTTAGATCAGAATGACATTCTATTAATTGACAGCAAAGACGATTGATAATTAAATCAAGTCTTTCTTTATCTATTAATAATCTTGGTTTTTCATTCATTATACTTGTAAAAATAAGTACATAAATCTACAATCCATAATCCTCAAGGAGCTAAATTATTTGGACTTCAATTTCTTTTGATACATCCTTGCATAACGTAAATGCTGTGCATAATTATTAGCAAAATTATGATACCCAGAAAAGTCTGGTTTTGCACAGAAATATAAAAAATCATGTGAAGCCGGATTTAAGACCGCATCTACAGATTTAATAGAAGGTATGCAAATAGGTCCTGGAGGTAGTCCTTTATATTTATAAGTATTATATGGAGACTCAATTCTAAGATGTTTATTTAAGACTCTTTTTATATTAAAATCTCCGACAGCAAATCGCACAGTTGGATCTGCTTGCAGTTTCATTCCTTTTCTTAATCTATTTAAGTAAACACCAGCTATTTTTGGTTTCTCTACATTCATGTAGGTCTCCTCTTCTATAATAGAAGCTAATGTAATAATATCAATCTTTGTTAAACCTAAGTCTAATGCTCTT
>JBELBA010000145.1:0-5949 GCA_042095635.1 Chitinophagales bacterium | reverse complement strand
ACCAATCCTTTCCATCCATATAGATTCAAACAGTTGGTTTAACCATGATACAGGAATTTACCAACCAGGAGTGCATTGTAATCCTGAGAATAGCGTTTGGACGGGTAATTATCATCAAAAAGGGAAAGATTGGGAAAGGTCAGTTCATGCCGAATACTTTGAAGATTATCAAAAAGTCTTTGAGCAATATTTTGGGGTTCGAATTCATGGCTTAAAATCAGGTAGTGCACCACAAAAGTCATTCAGAATTTATGCTAGGGAAAAATATGGATCTAAATATATTAAGCATGCTTTCTTTGGAATAGATAGTCTTAAAAGAATGATTGTTAGAACACCATTTAGTTGTCATGGTCAGCGTTTAATGGTAGACCCAATCATCCATGAATTAGCAAAAATCACTCATGTAGATAGAATGAGTGCTACACCTGTTGTCTTATATGTTAATGGCGAATATTGGGGATTACACTTTCTCAGAGAACGAATGGATGAAAAGTATATTAAAAATCATTATGGCTTAAATAAAAGTGAAATTGCTTTTGGAGATTGGAAAAAATTTGGTGGATTAGTGCATCAAGTAGAGCAATTGAACATGAAAGATTCAATTGCTTTTGCTAAAGTAGAAGCATTGATTGATATACCTTCTTTTATCGATTACATCGTTTTACAGACCTTCTTTAGAAATAAAGATTGGTTGGTTAATAATAACAATACCATATTCTGGCAAGAGGGTACAGATGGCAAGTGGCGATTTTTACTAATAGACCTAGATGCTGGGTTTCAGGCGGCAGATCAAGATATGTTTGCTTTTCTTAAAGAGAATGAGAAAAGTATGGTCGGCAGACTGTATTTTCAATTATTAAAGCAGGATACTTTTAAAACTCGATTCTTTGCGCGTTATCAAACACTTCTACAAACAACTTTATCTACCAATCATATCATCAACCAAATAGATAGTATGACCGGCTTAGTAGATGATGAAATTCTGCATCAATCTAATAGATGGTCACTTCCAGAGGATGAAGCTGCTTGGGAAAAAGCAAAGCTGCAAATGAAAACTTTTGCCAAAGCGCGTCCACAACATGTTATTGATCATATTAAAAAGCATTATAAAATAGAATTAACTTTAGAAGAAGAAAGAGGAAGCTATGCTTTATGGATGGTCGCTTTTGGAATGGTCGCATTTGGTATTTATATGATTAATGAAGACAATAAGACAAGAAAAAAATAAGTTATGGAACAGCAAGAAACAGTAGAGCTATTATTTGATAAATTAAATCAATTATTGCCCGTAATTAATGCTATTAAGGAAGATTCTAGTACTAAAGATGAAAGCGGACTTTTTCTAGTTCTGGAAGAAATTGAAGATTTGATTCGTCAGACAGATGCAGTAATGGAAGCAGATTTATCTATCATTACTAATGTTGCAGCTCAATCAAATTTAATTGCCTTTAATCTTTCTATTGAATTAGAAAGAATGGCAGCTCCTAGTAATGCGATTACTATTCTTTTTGATCACATCAAGTTAATCTCAGACTATGCAAGAAAGATTGCAGACGGAAAAGAAGTTGAGTCCATTGCTATCCCTAAATTAGCTGTTACTAAAAAGTCTGATGGTGTAGTGAAGAAGAAGAGTGGGAAGAGTCTATGGAAGCAATTGTTTGGGAAATAAAAAAGCCCACTCTAAATAGAGTAGGCTTTTAGTTTATTCTTATTAGGTTTAGTTTATAAATCCTTAGCATTTACAATTAACTCTGCAACATCATAGATCTTAACGTTCTCCTCTTGGTTAACGTTCTTTAATCCATCTGTTAGCATATTTGTACAAAAAGGACAATTAGTAGCAATAATCTCTGCGCCTGTTTCTAATGCACCCTCAATACGTTCTGTATTAATTCTCTTGTCTCCTGGTTCGTCTTCTTTAAACATCTGAGCACCACCGGCACCGCAACAAAGACCATTTTTCTTTGCCTTTTTCATTTCAGATAACTCATTATCTAACTTACTTAGCAATGTTCTTGGCGCTTCATAGATATCATTAGATCTACCTAAATAACAAGAATCATGATAAGTGATTTTCTTACCTTCAAATGCACCACCTTCAACAGTGATCTTTCCAGATTTTAATAACTCATCTAAGAATTCTGTGTGGTGTATTACTTCAAACTCTCCACCTAATTCTGGATATTCATTTTTTAATGTATTGAAACAGTGCGGACAAGCTGTAACGATTTTCTTTACTTCATATCCCTTTAATACCTCAATGTTCATTGCAGCAGTCATTTGAAATAAGAACTCATTACCTGCTCTTCTTGCAGGATCTCCAGTACAAGATTCTTCCGTTCCTAATACCGCAAACTTTACATTGGCATGGTTTAATATCTTAACAAAGGCCTTTGTTATCTTCTGAGCTCTTTCGTCAAAACTACCTGCGCATCCTGTCCAAAATAATATTTCTGGTTGTTCTCCGGTAGCCAACATTTCTGCCATTGTAGGTACTTTAATCTCTGCCATGTTTATTTATTTTCGTTATTTAAATCTTGTGCCCAGTTAAATCTATCTGATGGAGAGAACTGCCAAGGTGCTTGGTTATTCTCAACATTTGTAAACATCATGTTCCATTCTCCTGGTGCATCTGCAAGATCCATTATTTGATGTCTTCTTAATTCGTTAATGATAGAAACTGGTTCTATCTGTATAGGACAAGCTTCTATACAAGCATTACAAGTTGTACATGCTCTTAATTCTTCTGCTGTGATATAATCACCTAATAATGATTTACCATCGTCCTTAAATGCTCCATCGTTCGTATCAATGTTTCTACCAACTTCTTCCATTCTATCTCTAGTATCCATCATGATCTTTCTTGGAGAAAGCTCTTTACCAGTGATATTAGCAGGACAAACACTTGTACATCTACCACACTCGGTGCATGTATAAGCTTCCATTAATTGTTTCCATGACAGGTCTGTTACATCTTTAGCACCAAATCTATCTGGTGGAGGAGGCATTTCACCACCTGCACTTGCAGCACTAGGATCTAACATCATTTTTACTTCATGTGCCACTTCTGGCATATTTCTCATCTTACCTTTCTTTTCTAGGTTAGCATAGAATGTATTTGGGAAAGCTAAGAACAAGTGTAAATGCTTAGAATAAGTTATATATACAGAGAAAGCCATAATCCCAATAATGTGTAACCACCAGCAAAAACGCTCAATGAAAACTAATGTCCCTTCTCCTAATCCATTTAATATTCCTGCAAGGTGATTAGAAACTAAGAAGTTTCCTGCTTGTGGGTAATGCTCATGACCCATATTTTGTAATACAGTATCTGCACCATTCATCATTAATACAGCAGACATTAATACAACCTCAATGATTAATATTAAGTTGGCATCATTCTTAGGCCATGAAGTCATTTCTTTAGAATGGAAACGTTTAATTCTAACTACATTTCTTCTAGTAAAGAATACTAAACAACCAACTAATACTAGCACTGCTAATACTTCAAAATTCGAAATTAATAATCCATAGAATGTTGGAGATAAGAAATTTAAAAAGATTCTGTGCTGACCAGTTATACCATCTAAAACAATTTCTAATACTTCAATATTGATGATTAAGAAACCTAAGTATAGAAATAAGTGTAATATAGCAGGGATAAGTCTTTTAAACATTTTCTTCTGACCAAATGCCACAAGTAACATGTTTTTCCATCGCTCACTAGAATGATCAGAACGGTCTAATTCCTTTCCTAATTTGATGTTTCTTGTAATAAATTTTGCCCTTTTAAACACTAGAAATGCTGCTAGTCCCGAAGCAATAACAAAAAATAATTGTGCTATCATTTTGATGTTTTGAGTGTATTATAAAAGTAATGAAATTTTGATATAATTTTAATTTAGTCTTTTTGAATTTTGATTACTTCATTTCCTTGTTGAGTTTTTACCTCTATAAAGTAAATTCCGCTTTGATATTGGCTTAAGTCTATATCTATTTGACCAATGGATCCTTCCAAATTATTTCTGTAATCTAATTGACTTCCCATGATATTATATATTGAAATTGACTTGACATCTAGAGCGATATATTCAATAGTTAAATAATTACTTACTGGGTTAGGATAGACTAATAAGCTACCATTAGCGATATTGTGTTCAGCGCTAACTGGTATTCCCATATCGGTATCAAATACATTAGTAAAGACTCCACCAGTATCTGCACATGAAGTAGCCCCCATAAATTTGATTTTATATTGGAAATCATACAGTTGGTTTTTGTCCTCACTATATATCTTTCTTGATTTAGGGAAAGTATCTATAGCTGCAAAGTTACTTGTATCAGATCCATCTAAAGTTTTTCTATAAAGAATAACACTATCGTAATCTAAACCTTCATACTCATTCCAATTCAATTCCCAGATTGGTCCTTTATTTAGGACTTTAAGCATACTTACTCTAAATGCAATATCAGAAGTATCTCTAACCTTACAAGTATCTTTAAAAGAGAATTTATATCTAAAAGAGTCTAATCGATGTGTACCCGGTCTATCATAGACTACACCATCAAAATTACTTTCTAATTGAATGGTTGAGTATCTCGGCTCTTCTATTCTTTTTCTTAATACATAGATTTTATCAATAGCTCCATTAACTAGAGTAGTATCATAGAATAAGGCAACCATACTGTCTTCAGATCTTGCAGCAAAACAGATATCTGTTGCTGTAATTTCTCCTGTTCCTACAACAAAGGTGTCAGATGTCATTTTACATGTTCCTTCATTCCAAGCAGTAACAGTAAATAACCCTGAAGTCTTGGTGGTAGTCGTAGATTCATTATCTCCATTAGACCATAAGTAGTTTTCAAAAGTTGAAGTAGTACTCAAAGTAATTCTAGAGCAACCATCAATTTCTTCATTCGTTTCAATTACAGGTGTGTCTATTAATTCTAATATATCAATTGACACTGCATCAGAATTTTCTTCACATGCCCCAGCAATTATTTTAACCACATAAGATCCACTTTCGATTGCAGGGTATGTAATTTTATTAGCTCCACCTATAGCTAAACCTCCTTTATACCAAGCATAAACTGCATCTTCTACTTCGTTAGCAGTTAATAGCATAGTATCTCCTTCACAAGTCATAACAGCGTCATCATAAGTGATGTTTGAACTATGATCACATCCAGGAACCTGAGTAATACTTATCTCATTCTCTTTAGTTAACGTATCCATGCATGCATTGATAGTATTAGTCGCAATTAATATAACAGTGTAATCACCATTTACGTCATAGTTGTGTATTGGATTATAAGAGTTAGAAGAATCTCCATCTCCAAAGAACCATTTAAAAGTATAATCTTCTAAATCTGGTGTTTGGTTACCAAAGATAGCTTTATTTGGCGCAGAAACACTCGAAATAAATGATAGCTCATAATCTACAGGTTCAATAATTACATTAAAACTATCTTGTGCTAAACATCCAGAAGAATGAGTAGCAGTTAATATATATGTTCCAGAATCATTGATTGTAATCATTGCTGTATCATTTGAAGAATCTGATGCCCAAACATAAGTTTCAAAATAATCTTCAACTTTAATTGTTTGTGTTCCTCCAAGACAGATTGTTAATGTTTCGTCTACATCCCATACAATAGTGTCTTGATAGCCAATAACTATGCTATCTGCATATATACATCCATATTGATCAGTTACCATTAATTTATAACAACCAGGACTGCTGACTTCAATAGAATCTGAAGTAGAACTATCACTCCAACTATAAGAAGTATATGTAGTATCCGGAATTAAAGTAATTTCTTCATTTGT
Source organism: Chitinophagales bacterium (assembly GCA_042095635.1). Taxonomy (GTDB): domain Bacteria; phylum Bacteroidota; class Bacteroidia; order Chitinophagales; family CAJXBJ01; genus JBELBA01. Next base: position 119 of record JBELBA010000145.1, on the reverse strand, counting down.
ACAAAGGATAGTGTCTGCACCTAAAGTAAATCCGGCGTTAAATACTTGGTTTACTATTACTGTATCTGTTGCTTCACAATTATTAGAATCTTTGACCGTTAAACCAACTGATGCAGCAG
>JBELBA010000144.1:0-5981 GCA_042095635.1 Chitinophagales bacterium | reverse complement strand
GATGTTTGCTCAATTCATCTTCATTGGCTATACCGCTCAAATAAACGACCTGATCCACCCCATATTTTTCCATGGCTAACCTAAAATTCATTGCACATCTTGCTTCGAAAGTATAATAGTTTTCATTCCTGGACATGGAATGCACAAGATAATAAGCGACATCTACTTCTATATCAAAATCTTTATACCATTCATCATCTAATAAATCAACTTGTATTGCCTTAACCCTTGATGCTAAAACCTCTGGAATTTTAAAACGCTGAAGATCTCTAACAGCGCAATAAACAAAGTGTCCCTCCTTTACTAACCTTGGTAATAAGCGCTTGCCAATATACCCTGTTGCACCTGTTAAAAATATATTCATAAAACTACCTTGTTTAAATACTTACGTGTTATATTAACCGAAGATATGTTTTATTCGTTCTAAAGTTTATTGAACTGGCCGAGAATATAAGTTAGTAAGTGTTTAGGATTTGTAAATTGCAGATACGATGGATCGATAATGTATTTTTCTTTTATAGAAACTTTAAAAGATCATTTGGAATTCATTATAATATACCCAGAAGAGTCAATACATTATACACTTTAGTTAAATGCTTCAAACCAATTGAAGAAGTCACTTAAAATATTCATTACTATCCTATTCTTGCTTTGTGCAAGTTATTTTCTCCTTCCAGAATATCATGTTAAGCAAACCAAAAAAGCTTCCTTTGCTTATTTAGCCAAAGAATTAAAAGTTTCTGCACCTCTTGCAAAATTTATAGTCTCGACTAAAGTTGGAAGGAAAATTGGATGGATTGTTTTTAAAAGAAAGCAGCGCAGGAAAGATAAGAAGAAACATAATCCGCAATAGACTTTTCAAAATCTATATACTTAGATTGATAGCCTAAATCTAACAAGCGACTCATATCTGCTTCTGTATAATATTGATATTTATCTCTAATATCTTCAGGTGTATCGATATAAGTAATAGCTGCTTCGATATTTAAAGCATTAAAAACACCTTTAGCCAAATCATTAAAAGTATTTGCTTTACCTGTACCCACATTATAAATGTCTGATGGGATTTGATTATCTCTAATAAATTCAATGATATGCAATAGCTCTTTGATATAAATAAAGTCTCTTAATTGCCCACCATCATTATAATCCTTGTGATGAGATCTAAAGAGCTTTATACTTTCATTCTCTATAATTTGATGATATGCATGCATAATAACAGAAGCCATTCTGCCTTTATGATATTCATTTGGCCCAAACACATTAAAGAACTTTAAACCAGCCCAGAAAGGAGGAAACTGATTTTGATCTTTCACCCATAAATCAAAATCTTGCTTAGATCGTCCATATGGGTTTAATGGCTTTAACTTATCAATTCCTTCTAATCCATCTTTATAGCCATATTCTCCATCCCCATAGGTGGCTGCAGAAGACGCATAGATTAATGGAATTTTATCAGAAGTACAGATGCTCCATATGGATTTTGAATAATTAAGATTGAGTTCTAAAAAGATCGCTTCATCAAACTCCGTTGTATCAGTTCTTGCACCTAAATGATAAACATAAGAGATCTCTGAAGTATTGGCTTTAAACCATTCTATAAATTGATCTCTTTCAATACATTTGCTATATTGAAGATGGTTAATATTCTTAGCTTTATAAGACTTAGCGAAATCATCCACAAGTACAAGATCTACATGACCTTTCTGGTTAAGATAAGAAGCCAAACAACTTCCAATAAACCCATATGCACCTGTAATTACTATCATGATGATATCTTTTCATTAAATATAAGGACAATTGAGAATAGAAAATCTTATTTTTAGTAAAATTTCTGAAGATGGTATATCTAACAAGAGTAGAACATTTTAATGCAGCACATAAATTGTACAATAAAAATTGGTCTAAAGAACAAAACGTTGCAATTTTTGGTAGTTGTGCAAATGCTAATTGGCATGGGCATAATTACAAATTAGAAGTAACTGTTAAAGGTAAACCAAGCCCTGATACCGGTTATTTTATCAATGCAAAAGAATTATCACAGATCGTTAAAGATGAAATAACAGATGTCTTAGATCATAGAAACTTAAATGAGGATATTGATTTCTTAATTGCAGAACAACCAACTACAGAGATCCTTTGTATGAGTATATGGCAAAAGTTATTGCCTTATTTAGAAGGAAAATGCGAGTTACATAAATTGAAACTCATCGAGACACCCACCATATTTGTTGAATATTACGGGGAATAAAACTATTTTTAATAAATAAGAAAAAAACAATAATCCTATGAAAGCGTACGTATTTCCAGGTCAAGGTTCTCAGTTTGTGGGAATGGGTAAAGACCTTTACGATAACAACGAAACAGCAAGAGCTTTGTTCGAACAAGCAAACGACATCCTTGGATTTAAAATTACAGACATCATGTTTGAAGGAACAGATGAGGAACTTAAACAGACTAAAGTTACTCAACCTGCTATCTTCTTACATTCGGTTATATTAGCAAAAACTTTAGGAGCAGACTTTAAACCTGATATGGTTGCAGGTCATAGTTTAGGAGAATTTTCTGCATTAGTTGCAGCAGACGCTTTATCATTTGAAGATGGTCTAAAATTAGTTGCTAAAAGAGCAATAGCTATGCAAAAGGCCTGCGAAAGCAATCCTTCTGGTATGGCAGCCATTCTTGGATTAGAGAATGAAATAGTAGAAAAAGTTTGTGGAGAGATTGAAGAAGCAGTTGTACCTGCTAACTATAACTGTCCTGGACAAATTGTTATTTCTGGTTCTAATGAAGGAATTGAAAAAGCATGTGAAGCTTTAAAAGCAGCAGGAGCTAAAAGAGCTTTGCCGCTTCCGGTAGGTGGAGGTTTCCATTCTACTATGATGGAATCAGCGAAAGCTGAATTAGAAGCTGCCATAAATGAAACTTCGTTTAGTTCTCCAATTTGTCCGATATATCAAAATGTAGATGCTAATGCATATACGGATGCAGATAAAATCAAGTCTAATTTAATACAACAATTAACTGGTGCTGTTAAATGGACACAAACTTCAGAGAATATGTTAGCAGCTGGTGCTAATCATTTTACAGAGGTAGGACCTGGTAAAGTATTACAAGGTTTAATTAAAAAAGTAGATCGTAAGGTGGAGACATTAAGTGCATAAACTTCATCTCACATATAAAACATTGATACTAGTAATAGCCTTGGTTAGTACTAGTTTAGTTTCCGCCAAGAAAGTAACGAATAACGTTGTTAAGTTTAATCCCTATGGAATTTTCAATGCTTATGCAACTATCCCTTATAATATTGAATATAGAGGAAGTTATGAGCGTATTGTTTATCAGGACGTAGGATACTACTTCAGTATCTCTAGATTAGAGAAATATCCATTCTTAAATAAACGTCTATTATTTAAAGAGCATGTACCTTGGTCTATTAACTACTCTGTTGGTGGATGGGGACTTGCTGGTGGTATTAAGAAATACTTACAAACCTATTATAGAGCTGCACCTAAAGGATTATATGTATCTCCTTCCTTGAGTTTCTTTTGGTCTAGATTTAAAGTAGATGATGATGCGGATGTTCTTTTTGTAGATGATGAAGACTTCATCATACAGTCAGGAGACGTAATGAGAGGTTATAGAATTAATATCTCTACAAATATTGGCTATCAATTTGTAATACATAATGTGTTTGTTATCGATGTATATGCAGGTGTAGGATTTAGAGCCAACTTCTGGGATTATTCTTTAGACAATCCTACAACCCAATCTGTATTTAGAGACATTGAAAGAATTGGTGAACATACACCTCCAAATGAAGACGGTGAAGGTGGATATAATGCTGACATCTACCCAGAGATCTATAATCCCGAATTAATGACTGATAATAAATATCAGGAGTTAAAGCGTGAAAGAAACACATTAACAAGGAGAGTTAAACCAGCTGGAGTATATCCTTTCTTTGGTTTCGATATGGGATTCACTTTCTAATACTAAGCAAAGTTCAAAACATAAAAAAAGCCTTGAATTAATATGATTCGAGGCTTTTTTATGCTTAATATCTTATTAATTAACTATCTCTCGAAGGTTAATCTCATTCCATGCTTACCTTCAATAATCTTCCCATTCTCATAAGAAAGATGACCACTAATAAATGTATGTGTAATTAAGTTAGAGAAAGTTGTTCCTTCAAAAGGAGACCAACCACACTTATATAGCAACTTATCTTTAGTTACTTCATGGCTCTGGTTAGGATCTACTAATACTAGATCTGCAAAATAACCTTCCTTGATATAACCTCTTTTCTCTATTTCGAAACATACAGCAACTGCATGTGACATTTTCTCTACTACTCTTTCGATAGAAATCTTTCCTTTTTTCCAAAACTCTAACATCACATATAAAGGATGCTGCACTAAAGGACCGCCAGATGGTGCATCGAAATATTTGTTTTCTTTCTCTTCAATTGTATGAGGAGCATGATCCGTAGCTATTACATCGAAATGATCGTCTAATAATGCTTCAAATAAAGCATCCTGATCTGTCTTAGATTTTACAGCTGGGTTCCATTTAATATAAGTACCCTTTTTATCGTAATCAGCTTCATTAAACCAAAGATGATGAACACATACCTCAGCGGTAATTCTTTTCTCCTCTAATGGCTTATTATTATCGAATAACTCAATTTCTTTTTCTGTAGAAATATGAAGTATATGTAATCTAGTATTGTATTTTTTAGCTAGCTCTACTGCCAATGAAGAAGACTTATAACAAGCTTCCTCATTTCTAATTACAGGATGTTGAGCGATTGGCACATCTTCCCCATATTGTTCTTTTGCTTTGGCAGAATTAGCTCTAATCGTTGCTTCATCTTCGCAATGTGTAGCAACTAATATTGGAGAACTTTGAAAGATTCCTTCCAATACTTCTCTATCATCTACCAACATATTACCAGTTGAAGACCCCATAAATACCTTAACACCACAAACATTCTGTGGGTTAACAGATTTTACAACATCTAAGTTTTCATTAGATGCGCCTAAATAGAAAGAATAGTTGGCTAAAGAATTTTCTTCACCCATTTTGTACTTTTCTTCTAATAAGTCTATCGTTAAAGTAGCAGGCTTAACATTAGGCATCTCCATAAATGAAGTAACACCACCAGCAACCGCTGCTCTAGATTCTGTATAGATATTTGCTTTATGCGTTAATCCTGGCTCTCTAAAATGTACTTGATCATCAATTACACCAGGTAATAAATACTTGCCCTTAGCATCAATAACAGTTGCTTTATCATCAGAAAGGTTACTACCTATCTGCTGGATAATTTGATCACTAATTAAAACATCACCTTCTGTAATGCTTCCTTCATTTACAATTTTAGCATTCTTAATCAAGTACTTCATGCTACAAAAGTAAATTATTGTATCTGAGCTACAAAAATATCTTTTACATCTTTATCCATTAAATAAAATAAGGAAGAGAATGTTACATCTGCAATGACATAGCTATATGACTCAGAAGAGTATTGCTCGTGAATTTTATTAATACCCAATCGATTTAATTGATCTTCATTAGCATACCTTACATAAAGCTTAATTAAGTAATCGTTAGCTTGTAAAGCATTGAAATCTCTATTATCAATCAATAAGTTCTTTTTCAACTTTCTATAATCATAAGAATACTTGTAAGTCAAGGCAGATAAATCTGATAATACTGCACTTCCTGTTGGATGACTTCCAGCACCTTTACCTACTAAGAATTGTCTATCACAAAAAGCACCTTCAATTTCAATTGCATTGTTCTCAAATGTGATATCATATAGTAAAGAGTCTCTATCTACAAATGCTGGTAATACATGTAACTTATAACCTTTTTCAGTTTTTGATGCAGTAGCTAATAACTTAATTCTAAGTCCTTTCTCTTTTGCATACTGTATATCAAAAGCACTTACATTCTGTATACCAACGTTTAATACT
>JBELBA010000143.1:0-5983 GCA_042095635.1 Chitinophagales bacterium | reverse complement strand
ATGCAGTAAGGAGGTTATATCCTAATAAGAAGCTTACTACTATATTTCAACCCCATTTATTTACTAGAACAAAAGACTTTGCTGAAGAATTTTGCCTGGAGTTATCTAAGGTAGACCAGCTGGTTTTATTACCAATTTACCCAGCAAGAGAAGAAGCAATTATAGGTGTTACTAGTGAGATGTTGTTAGAAAATATTCTGCTAGATGATAAAAGAATTCTCCAGAAGGAAGAGGTTATGACTTGGTTAGCGAATGAAGAGCCAGAATTAGTTTTAACTATTGGAGCTGGAGATATAGATCAATTAATTACACCGATTAAAAACCATTTGTCTTATGAATAAAAAAAAGTGGTTAAATGCTGGGATGTGGACATTGCATCTTTTATTAGCAACTGGTTTTGTGACTTTGTTCTGCTTTGCTAGGATAGAATACAAAAAAGAAGTTTGTAAAACAGTGGTTGCAGATATCCATAGAGAGAATGATAATATGTTCTTAGATGAGAACGATTTAATGAATGTCTTATATGAGATAGAACCAACAGGTTTCATTGGTGTAAAACGAGGAGATATCAATCTATTAAAGATAGAGAAAGATTTAGTTAAGTATAAATATGTTGCTAATGCAGATGTGTTTATTAATAATCAATCCGAATTGATTGTAAGCTTAAAAGAGCGCTATCCACTTTTAAGGATAATCAACAAGAAAGGTGTGAGTTACTATGTAGATCATCACGGGAAAAAGATGCCTTTTAGTGCTAAATTTACTAGTCGTGTAATTGTTGCAAACGGCTATATAACTGGAGATTATCCAAATAATGATACGCTAAAAAGCACAGTATTACAGGATTTGTATAAGTTAACTAAACAAATTCATGCTTTGCCCGAGTTAAAAACTGCTGTTCAGCAGATTTATGTAAACAAGGCAAAAGAATATGAATTGGTGACATTATTTGGTAGTCACACAGTATTACTTGGAGACCTTTCGGACTTAGATGATAAGCTGAATGGTCTAATTGCGTTTTATAAGGCAAGTAAGGATAAAGTGGATCTTTCGAAATATAAAGCAGTCAACTTAAAATATAAACATCAAATAGTTTGTAAAAAATTCTAGGCATATGCATAGTGATGAAATAATAGTTGGATTAGATATTGGAACAACGAAAATCTGTGCCATCGTTGGTAAGAAGAATGAGTTTGGTAAGATTGAAGTATTAGGTATGGGTAAAACCGACTCTTTAGGTGTAAACAGAGGAGTGGTTAGAAACATTAATGATACTACTGAGGCTATCAAAATAGCAATTGCAGAAGCCGAAGCAAAATCTGGTGTAGAAATCAATAAAGTATATGTTGGTATTGCTGGTCAGCATATCAAGAGTTTACAACATAGAGGGCTAAGAGTTAGAGAAAACGGAGACGAAGAGATTACTTATGAAGATATCGATAAGATGATTGAAGATATGCATAAGTTGGCATTGCCTCCAGGAGAAAAGATTATTCATGTTTTACCAGAAGAGTTTATTGTAGACGGTGAATCAGAAATTAAGAGTCCTGTAGGGATGTGTGGTTCTAGATTAGAAGCTAACTTCCATGTTATTACAGGTCAAATCTTACATATACAAAACATATACAGATGTGTTCAGAAGGCAGGAATTGAAGTCGCTGATTTAATATTAGAACCAATTGCATCTGCTGCTGCAGCATTATCTGATGAAGAGAAAGAAGCTGGTATCGCAATGGTCGATATTGGTGGTGGTACTTCTGATGTTGCTATTTTCCAAGATGGAATTTTAAGACATACTGCTGTTATTCCATTAGGAGGTAACATCATCACGGAAGACATCAAGGAAGGTTGCATGATCATGAAGAAGCAAGCCGAACTTTTAAAAGTTAGGTTTGGATCTGCATTAGCTATGGATCAACATGAGAATGAAATTGTATCCATTCCTGGTTTAAGAGGAAGAGAGCCAAAAGAGATCTCTATTAAGAATCTTGCACATATTGTACAGGCAAGAGTGGAAGAGATGATGGAGCATATGGCCTACGAGACAAAGTGCTCTGGATATGAGAAAAGATTAATTGGTGGTATTGTAGTTACTGGCGGTGGAGCTCAATTGAGATACATTAATCACTTAACACAATACGTTACTGGTGCAGATGCAAGAACAGGGTTTCCTACAGAGCATTTAGCAGATACACCAATTGAAGATTTAAAAATGCCAATGTATTCTACAGCTATTGGTTTAATAGTAGTAGGTTTTAATGAATTGGAAAGAAAAGCATTAAGTGAAGGTGTTGTAAGGAGTGAAAGTACATCGACAAAACCTGCGCCGAAGTTTGATGAAAAGATGACATTCTTAAAAGGCTGGTTAAAGAAAGGTAAAGAGTGGTTAGAAGAAGAGGATGTTGATTTTAATGATTAAGGGAAATATACTTATTGAATAAATTTATTACTATGGAATTTGATTTACCAAAAGAACAATCGTCTATTATAAAGGTGATTGGTATAGGAGGTGGCGGAGGAAACGCTGTTAACTATATGTATGAGAGAGGTATTACAGGTGTTGATTTTGTACTATGTAATACAGACAAACAAGCATTGGAATTATCTTCAGTGCCAAACAAAATTCAATTAGGACTTGAGTTAACAGAAGGATTAGGTGCAGGTGCCAATCCTGAAGTTGGTAAAGAGTGTACTAAAGCGAGTTTAGAAGAGATTAAGGAGATTTTAGGACATAATACTAAGATGGTCTTTATCACTGCTGGGATGGGTGGTGGAACAGGAACTGGAGGAGCGCCCGTAATTGCAGAGATTGCAAGAGAGATGGGAATCTTAACAGTTGCCATTGTTACAACTCCATTCTCGTTTGAAGGAAGAAGAAGGAAAGATTCAGCTGATTTAGGTTTAGAAGACTTAAGGAAGTCAGTGGATACTTTAATCGTTATTAATAACGACAAGGTTAGAGAGATTTATGGAAACTTAGTTTTCGCAGAGGCTTTTGCTAAAGCAGATGATATCTTATCAAATGCTGCAAGAGGTATTGCGGAGATTATTACAGTTGCTGGTAATATAAACGTCGATTTCCAAGATGTACAAACTGTTATGAAGGATAGTGGTTTAGCAGTGATGGGTACGGCTAATGCTAAAGGAGATAATAGAGCTAGACAAGCAATTGAAACAGCATTAAATTCTCCTTTATTAGAAGACAATAATATTCAAGGTGCTAACTATATTTTATTAAATATCAGTTATGGTGCTGAAGAAGTATTAATGGATGAGATATCTGAAATCATGGATTATGTGCAAGACATTGCAGGTAGAGGAACAGATATTCTTTTTGGAACATGTAAGAATGATGATTTAGGAGATGAGCTTAATGTGATCATTATTGCAACTGGATTTGAAGGTAGAAATGGAACTACATTAACTACTTCTTCGGAGAAGACGGTAATGCAATTAGAGGATACACCTCCAGTTGTTGAAGGGCCGGTAAAAGAAATAACTCAAAGCAGAATGGAGTTTCAAACACCTCCAGTGGTTGAAAAGCCGATTGATGATGTGATTTTTGACAAAGTAGAAGATAAACCGACGCCTTCGGCTACTCCGGAAGAGTCTTATGCATGGGAGCCAAAAATGACTGAATCTCAACCATTAGATAATACTGCTGAGAACACTTCTGAAGAAACAGAAGGTTTCGTTAGGCATGAATTGAATAGTGATATTGAAAATACTGCTGAAGAAGCTTCAACAGAAGGTGAGTTTGTGGATGATAACTTTCAGATCGATAGAGATCGATTACAAAAACAGCAGGACGAAAGAGTGAATAAGTTAAAAGGCCTTAGTAAGCAATTAAAAAGCCCTAGTCATTATTCTGATATCGAAAATGTTCCAGCATATAAAAGAAGAGAAGTTGATTTAGAAGATCAACCACATTCTTCAGAGAATAAGTTTTCTAGATATACATTGTCCGAGAATGAAGATGAAAAGCCTGAGATTAGGTCTAACAATTCATTTTTACATGATAATGTAGATTAATAAGAATAAGTATAAACATAGTAATAGTAAGTAGCCTCTGATTTTTTCAGGGGCTATTTTTTTTATATGAAATCATCGATAATTGTCATTAATAATCTTGATTACTCGTATTAGAAAATTCAATTTATGTACCTAAACACGTTGAAATTCATGTTATTGTGAGTCTTCTTCTTAAGATTGTGTTTATTTAGATGATTTCTAAATAAGCGCTTACGTCGATTATCCTCCCTTTTTTATCTCGTAATCTGTGTATTTTAGGGGAGTAATTCATACATTTGTTTCCTAAATTCTTGTCAAGAATGGCTTATAAACTAGTAAAATCAAGTATCTCTGCAGCGGTGTTAGCATTTTTATTATTTGCTAATTTTTCACTAAAGGCTGTTGATGAAGCGCAGTACAATCTCGGTAAAAAATTGTTCAAGTCAAATTGTGCAAGTTGTCACAATAAGTACAAAGACATGACGGGACCATCTTTGGTAAATATATCAGAGCGTATCCCCAGTGATGAATGGTTTTCGGAATGGGTTAGAAATAACGTGAAACTAAGAAATAGTGGAGACGTTTATGCTATCGAAGTTTATAACAAGTGGAATAAAGCAGCAATGAATGCTTTCCCTGCTTTAAAGGATGAAGATCTTGCTGCTTTATTAGTGTTCTTAAATAACGAAGATCCTGCTGCTCCAGTTGCAGTTGCTGCTGATGGACCTGATCCTTGCGAGACTGAAGCGCAAGCGAAGTCTGCAGAAAAAGGAGATAATACTTTAAGTTTAATTCTTTGGATTGGTATTTCAGTTCTTTTAATTGCTGCTATTGCAATTGCAAGAATTGGTAGAAGATTATCTAGAGTAGCTAACGCTGTGAAGGATGGTGAGAAAATGGAGAACATTGCTGAGGAGCTTAAAAATGATAAGTTCACGATTAAGGGATTATTAAACAACAATGCTGTTATGGTTCCTGTATTAATCGTTTTCTTAATTTTTGCTGCTGGTAAAGCATGGAGCTTCCATTCTAATCTAGGAAGGCAACATGTTTATGGCGCAAGAGATCATGGTTATAAGCCGGAACAGCCAATTGCTTTCTCTCATAAAATCCACGCTGGAATTAATAAAATTGAATGTCAGTATTGTCATAGTGCTGCTAGACAAAACAAAGTATCAAATGTTCCAGCTTTAGATTTATGTTTGAACTGTCATAAAGCAATCGATGAGTATTCTTCTTGTGATGATGTTATCTATACAGGTGGAAGCGGTACAGAAGAGATTCATAAAATCTATAACTACCTAGGATTAGATCCAAAAACAAAAGAAAAAGTAGCTGAGGCTAAACCAATCGAATGGACTAGAATCCATAACTTGCCTGAACACGTTTACTTTAACCATGCTCAACATGTTGTAGCTGGTAAGATTGAATGTCAGGAGTGTCATGGGCCAATCCAAGAAATGGATGTAGTAGAACAACATTCTCCATTATCAATGGGATGGTGTATTAATTGTCATAGAGAAACTGAAGTTAAGTTTACATCTAACGAATTCTATGAGGATTACAAAGAGATCCATGATAAATTACAAAAAGGTGAATTAGACAAAGTGACTGTTGAAACAATTGGTGGTACTAATTGTAGTAGATGTCATTACTAATAAATAAAGTCAAAAGCTTAAGCTGATGAAAACGAATCAAAAAGTTTGGAAAGGTTTAGAAGAATTAGAAAATTCTCCTGAATTCGAAAAACAGAAGCACAATGAATTTCCAGAGAAATTACCTGCTGTTGAAGAAGTGAGTAATGATCTAGAATCAATGAAAGCTCCTAGAAGAGACTTCTTAAAAATGATGGGATTCTCTTTAACTGCTGCAACTGTTGCAAGTTGTCAAATGCCAGTTAAAAAGGTTATTCCTTATTTAGAGAAACCAGGGAATGTAACGCCAGGTGTGCCTAACTTCTATGCTACCACAT
>JBELBA010000142.1:0-6055 GCA_042095635.1 Chitinophagales bacterium | reverse complement strand
ATAGCTATACAGTTGTATTTGCTGTGTTTATGGCATTAATCATTGGAGTTGTATTAGCATTGGTATCTAGCTCTCTACAAGGGAAGCAAGATATTAACGCTGAATTCGCAATGAAGAAGAATCTTTTAAATGCTGTAGGAATTGACGCTCAGTCAATTGAAAAAGAAGAGGTTAATACCATCTATGAAACTAAGTTTACTGGAATGGTTGTAAATAACACTGGAAAAGAAATTGGCGATAAAGCTGCTGCTTTCGTTGTTGATATGGCTAAAGAAGCAAAGAAAGATGATGCTGAAAAATCTTTGCCAGTATTTATTTATAAGGACGATAACGGTAAGGTTCAATATATTTTACAAGCTAGAGGTTCTGGTCTTTGGGATGCAATCTGGGTTTACCTAGCATTAGCAGAAGATAAGAATACAATCTCTGGAGCTGTATTTGGACATAAAGCTGAAACACCTGGTTTAGGAGCTAAAATTAAAGATGATGCAGGATTCTATGCAGATTTTAGTGGAAAGCAATTATTCAAAGGTGATGACTTTGTAGGTATTACCGTTTTAAAGGGTGAAGGTGGAAACGTGAAAGCGAATGCATCCGCTAACCAAGTAGACGGTATTTCTGGAGCTACAATGACTTGTAATGGAGTTACTTCTATGATGCAAGGTAGCTTAGGTAATTATTTAGAGTTTTTAAAGCAATAAATCAAGGTGTATGTCAGACGTGCAAGTAGTAGAAGTAAAAGAGCCTTTATTTTCGAAGAAAAATAAAAAGCTTATATCTGACCCTATCGGGGCAAATAACCCAATTACGGTTCAGGTATTAGGAGTTTGTTCTGCATTAGCAGTAACAGTGCAAGTGAAGCCTTCATTTTTTATGGCTTTAGGAGTAATTGTAGTAACAACAGCTTCAAACTTAATTGTTTCTTTAATTAGAAACATTATGCCTCCTAGGATTAGAATGATCGTTCAATTAGCAGTTATTGCAATGTTCGTAATCTTAGTAAGTGAAGTATTGGAAGCATTCGTTTACGATATCTTTACTAAACTTTCAGTATTCATTGGGTTGATCATTACTAACTGTATTGTAATGGGAAGATTAGAAGCATTTGCAATGGCTAATAAGCCTTGGCCTTCTACTTTAGATGGAATTGGAAATGGAGTAGGATATGGTTTAATCTTAATCGTTGTTGCTGTATTTAGAGAAATATTTGGAGCGGGTAAATTATTTATCGGAACACCAATGGAGATTGATTTCGGAACAATGTTAATTGAAAATGGAATTAACTGGACCAATAACGGTGTTATGTTAATGCCTTCAGCTGCAATGTTCTTAATTGGTATTTATATTTGGATCCAAAGAGCTAGAAATAAAGAATTAGTAGATATCTCTTAATATTAACCGAAGAATTTAAAAAGTAAGATTATGTTAGCAAGTTATTTGCCATTATTTATTAAGTCGATCTTCGTTGAGAATATGATCCTTACATTCTTTTTAGGAATGTGTTCATACTTAGCGGTATCTAAGTCTGTTAAAACAGCTATGGGATTAGGTTCGGCAGTTATTTTCGTACTTATTGTTACTATTCCTATTAACTGGGTAGTTTCTAAATATCTTTTACAACCAGGCGCAATGTCATGGATTAGTGAAGAAATGTTCGGAGATATTGATTTATCATTCTTAACATTTATTGTATACATCGCTGTAATTGCATCGACGGTACAATTGGTTGAGATGATCGTAGAGAAATTTTTCCCTGCATTATATAACTCCTTAGGTATTTTCTTACCATTGATAACAGTAAACTGTTCTATCCTTGGTGGTGCGTTATTCATGAACCAAAGAGAATATGCTTTTGATGAATCTTTAGTTTATGCTTTAGGATCTGGAATTGGATGGTTAATTGCAATCGTTGGTATTGCAGCTATCAGAGAAAAAATCAGATATTCTCATGTTCCATCAGGATTAAGAGGATTAGGTATAGCATTCATCATTACTGGTTTGATGGGATTAGCATTTATGAGTTTTATGGGTATTTCACTATAAAAAACAGATTATTATGATAATTGTAGGAAGTTTAATAGCAATTTTAATAGTGATTATGACCTTAGTCAGTGCACTATTATATGCAAAAGCAAAATTAGTTCCATCTGGTGATTTAAATATCATCATCAATGGAGATGATGATAAGCCTGTTGTTACTTCAGCAGGATCTAGTTTATTAACTGTTTTATCTAACGAAGGTATTTTCTTACCATCCGCTTGTGGTGGAGGTGGTACTTGCGCAATGTGTAAATGTCAAGTTCATGAAGGTGGAGGAGATCTTTTACCAACAGAGACTGGTTCTATTAGCAGATCTGAGGCAAAAGAAAACTGGAGATTAGCTTGTCAGGTAAAAGTTAAGAACGATATGAAAATTCATATCGACGAAGAAATCTTTGGAATTCAGAAGTGGGAAACGGAAGTAGTATCTAACTACAACGTGGCTACTTTTATTAAAGAGTTCTATGTTAAGTTACCAGAAGGTGAAACTTGTGACTTTGAGGCGGGTGGTTATATCCAAATCGATGTACCTAAAACTACTATCGATTATAAGGACTTCGATATTACATCTCACCCAGAGTTGGGAAGAGACCCAGATGACTTCAAATCGGAATGGGATAAGTTTGGTTTATGGGATCTTAAAATGGTTAACGATGAGCCATTATTCAGAGCTTATTCTATGGCCTCTTACCCTGCAGAAGGTAACGTTATCAAACTGAATATCAGAATTGCTACGCCACCTTGGGATAGAGCTAAGAATAAATGGATGGATGTAAACCCAGGTGTATGTTCTTCTTATGTGTTCGCACAAAAGCCAGGAGATAAAGTAACGATCTCTGGACCTTATGGAGAGTTCTTCATTAAGGAAACAAAAAAGGAAATGATTTATATCGGTGGTGGAGCTGGAATGGCGCCATTAAGATCTCATATCTTCCATTTATTCCATACATTAAAAACAACTGATAGAAAGGTTAGTTACTGGTATGGTGGTAGATCTAGAAGAGAGTTATTCTATGAAGATTACTTTAGAGAAATCGAAAAAGAGTATCCTAACTTTAAATTCTATCTAGTATTATCTGACGCTACTGAAGAGGATAATTGGAAGAATAAAGAATCATTAGATGGTGAAGGAGATGGATTCTCAGGATTCGTACACCAATCTTTAATTGATAATTATTTAGCGGATCATCCAGAGCCAGAAGAAGTAGAGTATTACTTCTGTGGACCTCCATTGATGAATGCTGCAGTTATTAAGATGGTAGATGACTTTGGTGTACCACCAGAGAATGTGTCATTTGATGACTTCGGAGGATAATCCAAGTTTAGATATAATATTAAGAGCCCTGTCAGTAATGATGGGGCTTTTTTATTGCTAAGATATTTGTAACTTAAACCTATGAAACTATTATTACTACTTTCTATATTTTCTTTCTCCATTGCTTATGCCCAAAAAGACGACATCACTTGGACATTAAGAAAGGACGATAAAGGAGTAAAAGTTGCAACTAATTTTATTGTTGGATCAGAATTCTTTTCAATGAAAGCAACTTGTGCGGTTAATAGAAAGCTGGAAGATGTATTGTTATTCTTCGATAAAGTAGAAGATTATCCGAATTGGCAATCGGATATGCTATATGCTAAATTGGTAGATACCAGCAAGCAATTATTAAGAGATAAGGCTTCTTTAGAATATAATGAAATTTACTTGCCATGGCCTTATAAGAATAGAGATATTGTAGCTGAAAAAACACTGAAGCAAACGAGTGATGTATGTTGGGAAGTTGCTTATCTGAGCAAACCCGATGCTTATCCAATCTCTGAAGATAATGTAAGAGTTAAATCTACTAAGGGTGTTTGGACTTTTTGTGATGATAATGGTTCTACTACTATAGAACATACTAATACTACCAAAAATGAAACTGGGATACCTAATTGGATTGTAGAAATGTTTATTGTAGATGGTCCTTTTAAGACGCTAGTAAATTTGAAGGAAAGCTTAGAAAGCTAAAATAAAAATCCTTGTACATCATCGACATCATCTGCTCGCTTATGCCAAAGATCAGTGTTTGTATTCGCTTTATTCGCTTTATTCTCTTATCCTTATAGATCGGATTATATCTTAAAAGCGCAAGAGGCTTTAGATATCTATTACAAACAATAATTCTATATTAATTTTTAGACCTCAAATACATTACGTTTTTGCATAGTACATTAGTATATGTCAGTTGTATATGTAGAGATAGAAGAGTGGTCTTCTAGGAAGAGACGCTCTAACAAGCCCAATTGTTTTAAGTATAGTTTAGAGAAGGATGACCCATACTTATTTGTAGAAAAATTAATGGGTGTAAAGGATTTGGATACCGTAAGCTTTGTCTATGATTTGTCTCATGAGACCGATGAGTTGATAGATCTAAAGGTAATGATCAATAGTAATATCCCAATGATTATATTGAAGTCGAAATAACCAAAATTCTATTATTTGATACCACTTAAGGTGGACTCTTAACCTATTATATTTAGAAACATATAATATTGAAATCTTTGTGTAAATTGCGTCTCATAAATTATAAAAATAAATAAGTCATGCAATTAGATATTAGAAATGCAGCATCTCACTCGAGAGGTCAATTAATCATGAGAACATTATTCGGAATCATTTACATTGGTATTCCTCACCTGTTCTTATTAATGTTTTTAGGAATTTGGGGTTCAATCTTAAGCTTCATTTCTTTTTGGATTATATTATTTACTGGTAGATATCCAGAGAGTTTCTTCGAGTTTCAAGTAAAGTTGATGAAATGGAACCTAAGAGTTAATTCTTCTTTATTAAACTTAATTGATGGATATCCTGCATTTGGACTATCTTCAGAGCATGAAGACATCGAACTTAATGTAGAGTTTCCAGAATCATTATCTAGAGGGAAGTTATTATTAAAGTTCTTCTTTGGATGGTTATATGTATTGATTCCTCACGTTATCGCAATGTATTTCTTAATGGTGATTTCTGCTATTATTAACTTCATTGCTTTCTGGGCAATCTTATTTACAGGAAGATATCCTCAATCTATGTTCGACTTCCAAGTTGGATTTATGAGATGGTCTATTAGAGTAAATTTATACTTAAATAATATGACAGATGTATATCCTCCGTTCTCTTTAAGTAATTAAGATGGGTCAATATTTAGGACTTCCTCAGCCAGAGGATATACCGTTAAGAGAGAGAGAAGATGCGATGGGCTCCTATCTAATGATGTTTGCTTCAGTAGCCATCGGTCTGCCTCTACCAATATTGAATTTAATTGCAGCGGTGATTTATTTCTATATAAATAAAAATAAGAGCCGCTTCATTCATTTTCATGCTTTACAATCTTTAATATCTCAATTACCAACGACGCTTTGTAATATGTTATTGACAGGGTGGACGGTAAGAAACTTTATTACTCAATCAGAGTGGACAGATGTATACTTCGGTTATTTAATCACTTGTGGGATATTTAACCTAGTCTACTTCATCTATAGTATTGTTGGAGCAGTAAATGCAAGAAAAGGACGATTTTATTACTTCGTTTTTTTTGGCAGAATCGCATATCACTATGCTTACAAGAACAAAGTAGCTGCAGATCAATCATTTGAAAATAAACCTCCTCAATAGTGGCTAAAAAAATAATCTTAGATATTTTCAAACTACTACTCCCTTTTGCTGTGCTTTGGGGAGTATTTTCATATTGGAATCCTTTAGAAGATACATTCGATATTGAGTTTACAGTAGAGAATGAAGAACAATTAGCGGACCTGTTACATGCAGATGAAATGACTGGTATGATAGAAATCCATGATGATACATTGGATGCCGCGATGCATGAAATTCTGATGCGCTTGGAAAAGGGGATCGAACTGACAGATTACGATTATAAGATCCATGTTGTAAAGAATGATCAAGTCAATGCCTTTGCTACTATAGCAGGGCATTTGTTTGTTAATACTGGTTTTATAGAGTTTGTAGAAACACCAGAAG
>JBELBA010000141.1:0-6033 GCA_042095635.1 Chitinophagales bacterium | reverse complement strand
ATTAATATCAAAGTAAGCTGTCTTAGTAGTGATGAATTTAGATTCAACTGAATTATATAAAGAAATAGCTGCATCTTTTTCTACTTGGAAGTCTTCAATTGATTCTACAAAATCGATGAATTTCTTCTTATCAGCAAAAACAGATGTCTTATAAATTGTATTAGCATATCTACTAAAGTCTCCTTTGTAATATTCAATTATTGTACTAAATACTGATGGATGTTCTTCTGAAGCTACATTTTTATAAAACATGCCATATAACTCAGAGCATACTTCCTTATCTGTATTAAGGTCATAATCCTTAAAGTGCTTTTCAGCTAATTGTAAAAGGTCTGTTTTAATTTCTACTAATCCCTCTTCATTATGATGTCTTCCAACACGCTTAATTAAAGGATAAACTTGACCTATAAAGTTTATTAAGTCCGGTGCATAACCTGCTTCGATAAAATAATATAAGACTTGGATTAAATCTTCTCTATTCTTATACATGTCTCCAATATTAGCTAACACATCTGCATATTTAGCTTTTCTAGATTCATTTTGGTTAGCCCATTCAATAAACTTCGCTTCACCTTCTTTCTTCTTATCAATCGTATTTAGCTTTCTTAATCCTTCATTCTGACCAATGAAGTATTTGTAGTAATTAGCGATCCCTGCATACTTACTAGCATATTGGATTCTTACTTTATCAGAAGCATTCATTTGCTTTTTTAAGATCTTGAGACGCTTGTCTCTAATTTTGATTCTAGTAGGATTGATATTGTTTAAGTCTTGCTCTATTCCAAAAGAAGTTTTGTATCGTTGAGTAGATCCAGGATAACCAAATACCATAGAGAAATCACCTTCTTCAATTCCTTTAAGTGAAATTGGTAAATGATGTTTTGGAGTAATAGGAATGTTCTCGTTACTATAGTCTGCAGGCTTACCATCTTTAGATCCATATACTCTAAACATTGAAAAATCTCCAGTATGTCTTGGCCATTTCCAGTTATCAGTATCTCCACCATATTTTCCGATTGAAGATGGGGGAGCACCTACCAATCTTATATCTGTGTAAGTCTCAAAAACATACATATAGTATCTATTCCCTTTAAAGAAAGGTTTGATACTTGCAGTGTAATCATTTCCTTCTTGCGTTTGTTCAGTAATATGTTTTATTCTCTCTTTGACTAATTTCTTTCTATCTTCTTCAGGTGTCTTATAATCAATGTCTAATAATACAGAATCTGTAACATCTTCAATTTTTACTAAGAATCTCACAAATAAACCTTCAACAGGAAGTTCTTGTTGTTTGTCCATTGCCCAAAATCCGTTTGTTAAATAATCATGTTCAACAGTAGAGTGAGATTGAATAGCTCCAAATCCACAGTGATGGTTAGTTAACACTAATCCTTCTTTAGAAATAATTTCGCCAGTACAAAAACCCCCAAAAGAAACAATAGCATCTTTTAAGCTAGATTGATTAATGTCATATAATTGCTCTGGAGTAAGATTTAGTCCCATTTTTTTCATGTCTTCATAATTGTGTTCATTCAGTAAGAATGGCAACCACATTCCTTCGTCTGCCCTTACAGAAAAGAAAGAAAGAAATACAATTAATAAACTGGTAATTGTTTTGGTAAAGTTCATTGGTATGGTTTTAATTTGTCAAATTAATAACTCAAATCTAAAGTATTTATCTCAATATTCGAATTTTCAACGTTTTACTTCTTATTAGTGGATAAATATGAGGTAGGTTTATTCATATTTAATTTTTAAAAATTATTTTTGATAGACTTAAGAATAAAGTAAAAATGAAGTTCTGGATAGGTTTTTTTAAGAGTAAGATTTTTTTTTACAACTTAATCGCTTTAGTGATCATAGTTGTGGTGGTATTACAGATAGTTAAGTGGAGATTAAATGTCTACACTAAGCATAATATTGAAATTAGAGTGCCTGACTTAGATGGTTTTAAAGTTGACGAAGCAGAAGACATCATTGATAAGAAGCAACTTAAGTTAGTACTTAGCGATTCTATATTTGTTACCGGAAAACCTGCAGGAGTAGTAGTGAAGCAAGATCCAGTAGCTTATTCCAAAGTTAAAGAAGATAGAAAAATCTATATTACAATCAATACTTCTAATCCTCCAATGGTTCCAATTCCAGAGATGATCAATTGGTCTATTAGGTCTGCAAAGGAAGAATTAGATATACTTGGTTTAATCTATGACTCTAATGAACCTGTTCCTTATTTAGTACCTAATGTAGTAAGAGGTATTAAGCATGAAGGGAAATTATTACAACCTGGTGATAAATTAGCAAAAGGCAGTAGAGTAGATTTATTAGTAAGTATAGGGTTAAAGAGTAACCAAAAAGTTCCAGTGCCTAACTTATTTGGATTAACTAAGGATGAAGCTCAATCTGTGTTAGTAGAGCACAGCCTTAATCTTGGGCATGTCGAAATAGATACTAATATTGTTACAGATACACCTAGTGCAAGAATTTTCATACAAAGACCGTTAGACACGCTAAAAGGGAATATTACAAATAAGATGAGAATTGGCGGAATAGTAGACATATGGTTAACAAATGACTCATCTGAATTTTTCCAATTAGATAGTTTAGTGATTGATAGCTCTTTAAATAAAAGTAAGGATATTAATGAAGTTAAGTAGTCTATTGATAGCAATTGTGATTTGTTTGCCTGTATTTGGACAGGAATATATTGCGCCTATCACTCAAACTATAATCAACAATACTTCATTATCTAATTTAACTACAACATCAAGATCAGTCATTGATGATCATATTCAATCATTGGCTTTGCCTTTAGTGGATGATTTCTCCGCGGATAGTCGATATCCTCAAATAGGAATGTATAACGATACTTTAACAGATACTTCATTTGTATATCAGTTTGTGGTTGATTCTAATAGTACTTTCGATTCTAATAGATATCAAAATGCCAGCTTTGGTCCCTTAAGCAATCTGTGCTTATTTGATGATGACTTATTTGGAACGAGTTTCGAAATTGGATTCTACTTAGAATTAGATTCAATTACCGGAGAAGATACTATTCAGAAATATCCTTTTGTCTTTGTGAATGGTTTTGAAATTAGAACCATATCTGTAGATAGTATTTTAAATGAAGATACGGTTTGGATGACAGACATTACACCAACAGAAGGATGGTATGATTCATTAATCCTAAACAATATAGATTTAATTAATAGCTTTAGAAAAGCTGATTTAAATTACTCTAGTGGAGGGGATTATGTGTTGAATATAAGAATAGATTCGTTTTCTAACTTTGAAGGGGATGCAGATATTGAAGGTGTTTCCATTCCTAATTTAAAAGTCATGCAAATAGCAATGACGATTCAAGTATTACAAACTTTAGACACTTTAACTTACCAGCAAATTATCATTGATACTCAGCTTAGTCAACATACACAATTTAGCTTATGGGCAGACAGTAATGTATTTGTAAATAGAAGTTTGGCTTTGTATCCACCAAGTATCGGAGTTGCTACTTTCGATGGTTTAGATAAAAATGGATCACCATATTCTGAAATATTAGAAGCATGGGGAGGTTCGGATACTTTAAGTTCTAATCTAATTAATCTAAGCAGATATAAAGCAGCCGATAGTATTATTCTTTCCTTCTTTTTTCAACCACAAGGATTAGGAGATCAACCTAATGATGATGATAGATTTAAGCTAGAAATGCTTAATGCTAATGGAGACTGGATTAAAGTATGGGAAGCTTTAGGTACAGAAAACAAACCTTTCGAACAAGTTTTGTTAGCTATAGAACATCCGCTACTATTGCATCATCAATTTCAGTTCAGGTTTATTTCACTTGGTAACTTGAATGGAGCCATGGATCATTGGCATTTAGATTATGTTAGATTGTTTGCTAACGGATCTACTACTGATCAATACTTTGGTGATATCGCTATTTCTGAAATTCCTTCAACTTTAATAAATCAATACACACAGATTCCATGGTCGCATTATAATGCAGCAACTTCAACGCCTGATGGTTTTCTGCCGATTTCTATTCATAGTAATATGAGAGATCCTAATGTCTATGAATTAAACTTTAATATCATTAGTCCGGATGGTACTGATACAAGTAGATTGGGAACGGGTAAAACAGTACCTAATACCTTACATGCTTCACATACGGATAATGAAACTGGTAATGTTCATTTAGATCATCCAGATATTAGAGCAGTCGAATACAGAGGGTTTGAAAGTGAAACAGTAGAAGATTCTGCCACTTTCAAGATTGAGTATATATTTATGCCTCAAGCGGATTTGTCTGGGCAGATATCTTATGATGACAATAGAGCGAATGATACAATTGTCACCTATCAGAAGTTTCATAACCTCTATGCTTATGATGATGGTTCTGCGGAACATGGATATGGAATATCTTCGCCTGTTGAAGGAGCTAAAATGGCTTTAGGCTTTGATTTTTATGAAGTAGACACATTAAGAGGTGTTTATATCCATTGGGTTAGAAGAGGTGCAGACTTAACGAATGAGTCTTTTCAAATCACGGTATGGAATAGTATTGGAATAGATGATGCAAGTGAAGAGGAAATCATTCATACTTCTAGTGTAAGCTACTTAAATTACACAGATTCTTTTGATGCTTGGAGTTTTTATGCTTTAGATCAACCTATCGCATTAGAAGCAAGAAGATATTATATTGGATGGACACAGACTTCATTAGAAAAACTAAATATTGGATTTGATGTTAATACTGATGCACATGAAAACTTATTCTTTAATACAAATGGAATCTGGCAGCAGAGTAGTATTGAAGGAAGTTTGATGTTAAGGCCTGCAATTGGTAGAAATGTTAATCCAAATACCATTGAGGAAAAAGATTTAGATGTACAATTAAATGTCTATCCAAACCCGTTTAGCCACCAAGTGAATATAGAATTAGATGAAAGCATCAAATCAATTCAAGTATTTGATTTATTAGGTAATTTATTGTTTAATGGTTTCTATAATCAAAGACAAGCTATTATAGATTTAAGTCTTTTAAATGCGGGTCTTTACCTTATGCAAGTTCAGAGTGAAACTGCTCAATACCGCGTAAAGTTGACTAAACCTTAATGAGTTTAGGAGTAAGATACATGATCTTGGCAACGTTTTCATTTGCCTTGATGAATGCTTCAGTAAAGTATCTTTCTGGATTTCACGTTTCGCAAATCATATTGATTAGATCTTTTGTTTCAGCAATTATCTGTTTATATGGTATTAAGAAATTGAAATTGAATCCATTTGGAGTCAATAAAAAGTTCTTAATTATTAGAGGAGCTTTTGGTTTTGTAGCACTACTACTTTACTTCTTTACATTACATAATATATCACTAGCCAGTGCTGTTACTCTAGTATATTTAGCACCAATATTTACTGCTATTGTAGGGGTGTTTTTATTAAATGAAAGAATATTACCAAAGCAATGGATCTTCTTTTTTATGGCTTTTTGTGGGGTAGGTATTTTGTATGGTTTTGATTTTAAAGCAGAGCCTATTTGGTTAATAACAGGAGTTCTTTCAGCTATCTTAGCAGCTGTTGCATATGTAGCTGTTAGAAAAGTAAAAGAGACAGACCATCCATATGTAGTCGTGTTCTATTTCCCATTAATAGCCATTCCTTTTTCTGGGCTTTGGTCTTACTTCGAATGGAAAACGCCCAACCTTAAAGAATGGCTTATCTTAATTGCTATAGGTTTGTTTACTCAAGTAGGACAATATTATATGGCTAAAGCCCTTCAAAGAGAGCGTGCTGAGAAAATGGTTGCCCTGAAATATATTGGTGTTATATATGCTTTATGCTTTGGTTACTTCTTATTTGATGAGGTGCCTAGCATATATGCATTACTAGGTATTGTGTTAGTAGCAGGAGGTATAATCCTTAATATTAGAGTTAAACATAAATAGGCCAATTTGGTTATCTTTATTGCGTGAAGAATTATTTTACAAAATTAGATCGTTACATAATCTTTTCCATTCTAGGTACATTTTTACT
>JBELBA010000140.1:0-6127 GCA_042095635.1 Chitinophagales bacterium | reverse complement strand
TATCTGTTAACAACCAAACGTTCTAATTTCCATAAATCGGCCTTAGTGACCTGGTTATAGCTTAATTCATTAATACCCTCATGTTGAACCTTAAATAGAACTGTATATTGTTGCTCTAAGTCTTTTAAGTGATTTTTTACTCTAGATATTGCATTGGTATCACTAACACCAACATATCTTATACAATATTCTATTCGTTGTTGTAATTCTGGTAAGTAGTATACTTTTTTGAAATCAGCTACACTTTCAAACTTCTCATAATTATAGAATTGTTTTTCAAAGTGATTAGATTTAAACTCATCTACAGCCAAAGCCTCAAAAGCCCATCTAGAAGCCATTATATCTGCTATTACAGGTACTTTGTCCTCACTACCTAACCATTCATTCAATTTATCAAAGTTGAACATAGCTCCACTAAATATCATTTGTGGAATTAATAAAATAGGGATAAGAATATAGATGGTAATTGCACTATTGAAAGTTGCTGATATGTTTAAGCCAAGCATATTGGCAAAACAAGAAACAGTAAATAAACATAACCAGGTAGACCAAAGCATACCTGAAATTCCTAGAATCCAGTTTCCTATGAGCACAAATGATAAAGTCTGCACTGCACTAATAAAGAACAGTATTCCCATTTTAGAAATGAAATAACTAGAGTTAGATAAGTTTAAGAAAGCTTCTCGTTTTCTAATTCTTCTATCTTTAACAATTTCTTCTGCACTTACTGTGAGTCCCATAAATAGGGCTACAATAATACAAATGAATAAATAGGCGGGTGCATTTTCATTTTTACCGAAAGCATAGCCTGTTTTTTCTGCGCCTTCTACATATCTTATAGTAAATGCAAGAATTATTGCTAGCAACGGAGCTTCTAATAAGTTAATAGCTAAGTATTGTCTATTAGAAAGTTTAGATAATAGATCTCTTGTTGTAAAGATGATCCATTGCTTAATTTTATTAGGTCTATCTAAGGATCCTTTAGGTTTTTCTGTTTGTGTCTCAACTTTTTCATGTTTGATGTTCTCCAAGAACTTTCTGTTCCATCGTTTAGGCGTCATTTTCCTTTCACCAGTATATTCACCATATTCATCGATAACTTGTGATTCAATAATATTGAAAATTAATTCTACCTCAACGTGTCCACATTTAACACATTCTCCTTCTTCTGCATTAATCTGATTATCTAGCTTCTTGAAGTAACTTACCGCTTCTACAGGGTTTCCATTATAGATAGGGTAACCACCTGTATCTAAAATGAAAATCTTATCAAACATTTTATAGATGTCTGATGAAGGTTGATGAATTACAACAAAGATCACTTTACCTTTTAAAGAAAGTTCTCTTAGTAAATCCATTACATTTTCGGAGTCTCTAGATGATAGCCCAGACGTTGGTTCATCTACAAATAAAACCGAAGATTCTCTGATTAACTCTAAACCTATATTAAGTCTTTTTCTTTGTCCTCCAGAAATTGTTTTTTGTAATGGATTACCGACTTTTAAATCCTTAGTTGGTTCTAAACCTAAGTTATGAAGGGTAGTCATTACCAATTCATCTAATTCTTCCTCAGCCTTATCTGCGAAACAAAGTTTAGCATTGTAATATAAGTTCTGATAAACAGTTAAATCTTCTAGTAATAAATCATCTTGAGGAATATATCCAATAACACCCTCCACTTCTTCAGGGTTGGTATGAATGTCAATTCCATTGATCTTTACACTACCTCTAGATGGTTTTTCGATACCACATAAAACGTTTAGTAATGTAGATTTACCTGCGCCAGAAGCACCCATTATTCCTACAAGTGTTCCATGTTCTTCAGATATCTCTACATGATGAAGTCCTACATTACCATTTGGAAAAGTAAATGATAAATCATCTACCTCCATGCTTATTTTTGAAGAAGTTTCATCGGATAAAAACTCCGCTACTACTTTAGAATAGTAGATCGGTTTATCTTTTGGTAATCTGATGATTGCTCCAGGAGGAAATAGATAAACTCTATTTCTATCTACTAGTAGGCCGTTAAAATTTAATTCGGACTTCCTACCTGTATATCGCATAAAGTATAAACCAACACTATTGACCCTTAAGATTAAGATATTTTTGTGTAAGTTTTCGGTCTTTATAAATTTACAAGGGAACTCATTATAATCTTCCAAACTATCTACCACTAATAGATTAACATTATCTGTTTCGAAGATTAAATCATTAAGTACAAATCCATAGATGGATTTAAATTCTTCATCATTAATATTAAAGACCTTTGCAGCGGTTGTAATGATATTCATTCGCTGCGGTGTAAATTTATTATCTGTCTTTAATAATTCAAATAGCCTTACTAATACAATAATTTTCTGTGGCTGTGAAAGGGTATGATTAATCTTTTGACACAATGAAAGTGTCATTACGGAATCTAATACAGAAGTTGCCTCCGATTCTTCATTGGCATGAGACCGCTCTAATTCTCTTCTCTTGGCTTCTTCCTTTCTTATTTTCTTTTTTAGACGCTGAAGTTTTTGTTTGTCCTTGTCATCTAATTCATCAGGATTAGCAGATAGTAAAGGGTGATTTAATAGCTTGTCTAAATCAACATCTTTTTTCTTAGGAGCTTCCTCTTCTTGAGTCTCGGTAATAACTTCACCATAAAAGGATTGATATAAACTAAGGTATACTTCTACTTGATCCGCATTAAGCTGTGATTGCAGGAAGTACCTAATAGACTCTTTTTCGTTATCTGTAACACCCTCATCTTGCCTTGTAATAATGGCAAAAAGTTGCATGAGGGCTTTTAGAATTTCTTCACTCATTTATCTTACTTCAGTAATCTTTTTCATACTATAAAATAGGGCTAAAGGTTACGTAAATTTACATTCTTTTAGTATCTAGGAAAAACTGCTCCGATAGAGTATAGAAGCATTAATGGTGTTTGTTGAACTCCTGCTGGCATTGCTGGACCTTCAGCAATAGGAATACCAAGTCCTATTTGACCAGTTAACCAACCTGTAGATCTATAAACATAAGATAATCCTATAATTCTTTGAACAAAGTTTTGCCCCCATCCTTGATTCCAATAAGATAATGACATAAAGGAAGTTTGAACACCTGGTGCTGGATGATAGTTTAGTGCGAAGCCATATGCAATTAATCCACCACCTATTTGTAGACCAATATTTGGTGTACTCATAAATTCATAATCAGCACCAATTAAGGCACCACCACCGTTTAATATTCCTATAGTAATCGAAGAATTATATGCTGGGGTAATATTTTTTAATTGTGCCTGAGATAAGAATATAATAGATAAGAATAATAATAGGTTTGATAATTTCATATTGCTCTATTACTAAGGTTAACCTAATGATTAAATAAAAATACAATAAAAGGAAAAAAATAAAAAAGCCTTCCCAAAATTGGAAAGGCTTTTATAAATATTTGTGACCATGCTAGGATTCGAACCTAGGACCTACGCATTAGAAGTGCGTTGCTCTATCCAACTGAGCTACATAGCCATCGTTTTAATAACGCAGTGCGAATTTAAGAAAATTTATCTTTAATTTCACAAGTCAAATTAGAGATTTTTTTATGGAATGCACAATTCTGTCATCAGAAGCCCAAAATCCAGCATTACATTCTTCTTGGATGAATGTATTAAGTGTTGAATTTCAACAAGATTATTTCAAAAATCTCATGGAATTTATTACATCAGAAAAAAATAAGGGTAAACTTATTTTTCCTTCATCAGCAGATATTTATAATGCATTTAATTTAACACCACTTAGTAAAGTAAAGGTTGTTATATTAGGACAAGATCCATATCATGGTGATGGTCAGGCACATGGTTTATCTTTTTCTGTAAAAGATGATATGAAGTTACCGCCTTCCTTAAAGAATATGTTTAAAGAGTTGGAAGATGATATTGATGCATTTCAATTACCAACTTCAGGTAATCTTAGTAAATGGGCAGCGCAAGGTGTACTGCTATTAAATGCCATTTTAACAGTAGAAGCACATAAAGCAGCCTCACATCAAAAACAAGGTTGGGAGCAATTCACAGATAATGTTATTAAATTAGTATCGAAAGAATGCGAACATGTTGTATTTTTGTTGTGGGGAAAATATGCGGAGCAAAAAGAGCGCTTAATAGATGAACAAAAACATTTAATATTAAAAGCTGCGCATCCAAGTCCATTCTCTGCATACAGAGGATTTTTTGGTTGTAAGCATTTCTCTAAAGTAAATGAGTACTTAAATTCGGAAGGTAGAACAGCTATTGACTGGGTATTGTAATTAATTATAATTGAATTAAAATGGAAGTAAAAGAATTAAGTGTAGTGGGGATGGATTATACCCTAAAAAATGGTGAAGGTGAATTATTAGATACATCAGAAGGAAAACAGCCATTGTATTATATCCACGGAATTGGATCTATCATCCCTGGATTAGAAAAAGCTTTAGTAGGAAAAGCCAAAGGAGATAAAGTTTCTGTTACTGTAGCACCAGAAGAAGGTTATGGAGAAAAAAGAGATGATCTAATGCAAAAGTTAGATAAAGCTCAATTTGATATCGAGCCAAAAGCTGGAATGCAGTTTCAAGCTGATACAGGACAAGGACCAACAGTAATTACAATTGTTGAAGTAGATGAAACAACTGTAACAGTAGATGGAAATCATCCATTAGCTGGTATAACTTTAAACTTCGATGTAGATTTATTAGAAGTCAGAGAAGCAACAAAAGAGGAGTTAGATCAAGGTCGTGTTCAAGCTGATGGTGATGCTTGCTGCAGTGATAGCGGTTGCGGTTGTTAATAAAATTATTAAATATTATAGTATTAAACCTCCAATAACATCTATTGGAGGTTTTTGCTTTAGGTTAGTCAAGGTACGCTGGGTATTTATTTCTTGTTAGCGCAGATAGATAGGAGGTCAATATTATTTTATACTTTTAGGTTATGAGTGCAATATTTGTAACAGGAATAGGAACAGATGTAGGTAAAACGGTCGCTTCGGCTGTTTTGGCTCAGCTTTTAGATGCAGGTTATTGGAAACCAATTCAAGCAGGTACAGAAATTACAGACTTAGATACTATTGAATCAATTAGAGGTAGAGAAAGAACTTATCCTTCAAAATATATTTTAAAGACACCTGCTTCTCCTCATTTAGCTGCAGCTATTGAAGGTTTGCACATAGAGTTAGATGATTTTGTAGTTCCTAATCATTCCGAAGAACATTTAATTGTAGAAGGTGCAGGAGGTTTGCATGTGCCTTTAAATGATGAGCACCTTATTATTGACTTAATTAAACATCTAGATTTATCAGTTGTTTTAGTATCACAAAATTACTTAGGAAGTATAAATCATACTTTACTTAGCATTGAAGCCTTAAAGCAAAGAGAAATTCCAATTATCGGGGTTTTATTCAATGGAGAAAAAAATAGATCTACAGAAGAATATATTACACAATATGCAGGTGTAAGTCATTTAGGTAGAATAGAACAAGGTGATAAAGTCAATAAAGACTTTATTAATAGCCAAACACAAAATATAGATTATGAAAAAATTACCACTACATATTAAAATCATCATTGGACTTATCCTGGGTGTTGTAGTAGGAATCTTATCTAGAGAATATGGATTTCAACAATTTGTAATGGATTGGTTTAATCCATTCGGAAAAATTTTCATGAATGGATTAAAGTTGATTGCAGTTCCTTTAGTATTAGCCTCATTAATCATGGGAATTGCTGGTATGAAAGATTTCGCTAATCTTTCTAAGATGGGAACAAAAACAATGATACTTTATGTCTTTACAACAGTTTTAGCTGTTACTATAGGTTTAACATTTGTAAATGTTGTTGGTCCTGGGGAAGGTTTTCCAGAAGATTTAAAAGCAGAATTGATGTCTCAGTTTTCGGGAGATGCAGCAAAAAAGATAGGATCTATGTCTGCTGTAAAAGATCGAGGGCCATTACAAGCATTGGTAGATATTGTTCCTTCTAATATCTTTAGTTCTATATCAAGCAATAGGAATATGTTACAAGCTGTATTCTTTGCATTGATTTTTGGAATAGCATTGATGAAAATAGACAGTGAGAAAGCAAAACCAGTTATCGGTTTTTTCGATGG
>JBELBA010000139.1:0-6223 GCA_042095635.1 Chitinophagales bacterium | reverse complement strand
CAAATGTATGATCGGATACCTAATAGGTGTACCTTCTGTCTTAGCTGCTAATAAGTCTAATAGACCATTTTGAGAGAAATACTTCTTTCCATTAAATACAATTGTCAAACCAGCATTTAGATATGCATAGTTCCACATTAACTTCTCTAAGTACTCTGTTCTAAATTTGTATTTTTTAAAGACTTTATCATCAGGCACAAACGTTACATTAGTACCATGACGCTGAGCAGTCTTTTCTAGCTTATGATCTTCTGTTAACTCTCCTCTTTCGAATTCTGCAACTTTACTCTGCCCATCTCTAATGGACTGTATCTTAAAATAAGAAGACAATGCATTAACTGCTTTTGTACCAACTCCATTTAATCCTACAGATTTTTGAAAAGCTTTAGAATCATATTTACCACCGGTATTAATCTTGGATACACAGTCGATTACTTTCCCTAGAGGAATACCTCTACCGTAATCCCTTATTCTAACTTTATGTTCGGTAACAGTAATTTCAATCGTTTTACCATATCCCATCATGTGCTCATCCAAACAGTTATCCATAACCTCCTTAACAAGGATATAAATACCATCATCTGCTGCGGATCCGTCACCTAACTTACCGATATACATTCCCGGCCTCATTCTAATGTGCTCTTTCCAATCCAGGGATCGGATACTATCATCATTATAAACTGGTTCTAAATTATTATCATTATCAGCCATAAAAGTCCAAAATTTACCGATACAAATATAAGCTCAAATGCTTACTAATAAAAGGTTACAATATTATCAAAAACTATTTTTTAGCTTATTTAGTTCTACTTTGATTCAATTGCCATAGTTATCCACAGATTGTGGATATTTTGACCATATATAAAGCTCTATTTCAAAGGCTTATAGATAGTATCCACTAAAACAAACCTTAATTAAAGTTAATGCCCAAATATATTTACAGCCTTTTAAGTACTTTTATTCAAAACAGATCAGCATGAGATATTTATTAAGCTTTCTTTTTATTACAATATTCAGTCTTTCTTTCGCTCAAAACAGCAACGAATTCAGACAAGTTGAGAAACTTAATCAAGTCTATTATCATATATCTAATACCTATGTAGACACGATTAATGAGCATGAGATAGTGGATGCGGCTATCGTAGAAATGTTAGATAAATTAGACCCTCACTCTGTTTATATACCTGCAAAAAATGTAAACGAAACAGAAGAGCCATTAAAAGGGAACTTTGAAGGAGTTGGTATCCAATTCAATATTTTCAGAGATACCATTATGGTCGTTACACCTATTTCAGGAGGACCATCAGACAAATTAGGAATACTTGCTGGAGATAAGATTATATTAATTGATGATTCTCTTGTTGCAGGAAATGGAATTAATAATAGAGCTGTTGTTAGATTACTAAGAGGACCTAAAGGCACACAGGTAAATGTTGGTATTAAAAGAAGATCTGAAAAAGAACTTATTCCTTTTACTATCACAAGAGGTAAAATTCCAATCTATTCTGTTGACGCAGCTTATATGACTGATAAAACAACAGGTTATGTAAAAATTAATAGCTTCTCGGCTACTACTTTAGAAGAATTTGATTCTTGCATCACAATGCTTAAATCTCAGGGTTTAAAAGATTTAATACTAGACCTAACGGGTAATGGAGGTGGATATATGCATGCAGCTCAAGGACTTGCAGAACACTTCTTAGATAAAAATCAAACAATTGTATATACGCTAGACAGAAACAATAAGAAACAAATAATGATGTCTAGTAAGAAAGGAGAATTTAAAAAAGGAAAACTTATCGTTATGATTAATGAAGGTTCTGCTTCTGCTAGCGAAATTGTAAGTGGAGCCATCCAAGATCATGATAGAGGACTTATTATAGGAAGAAGAAGTTTTGGTAAAGGATTAGTGCAAGCACCTATTCAATTAGGAGATGGAGCTATGCTTAGATTAACTATTGCAAGATACTATACTCCTTCTGGTAGAAGTATACAGAAACCCTATAATCATGGAGCTGAAGCCTATTTTATGGAACAATACAATAGATATAAAAATGGCGAATTAACAGGAGATTCAATTGCTCAAATGCCTGATTCTTTAAAGTATAAAACCGCTAATGGCAGAACTGTCTATGGTGGTGGTGGTATAATGCCAGATCTTTATGTTAACATAGATACAGTTTGGTATACAGACTTCTATGCTAATGTAACACGTAAAGGTATTCTTCACCGCTTTTGCCTAGAGTATACAGACGGGCATAGAGCTAAATTATTAGATGAACATAAGAATATTCACAGCTATATTAAAGACTTTAATATAACAGACTCTATAGAAGTACAAATGTTACGACACATCAATAATAAAGGAATTGAATTCAATGCAGATGAATACGCCAAATCTAAGGAAGTAATGCATACTCAAATAAAGGCCTTTATCGCAAGAAACCTTTGGGGAAGTACAGCATTTTATATGATCATCAATGATCTAAATGAAATTTATAATGAATCTGTATTAAAAATGAAAGAAGGTTGGAAGCTATAATTGATTCCAATCTATAGGATTAACATCTTCTGCAAATGCGGGTAAGCTAGATGGTAATATGGATGTAGAATAATCAATGGCACCAAAATGACCCGGAAAATTAGGATAACCAGGATGCGCTTTAAAATCTCTTCTAGAAAAGAAAAATATTCGATTTCCTTCTAAGGTTGCTAAATACTCACCCATTTTAGAATAAATTTCATCTTCACCCTCTGGGATCCATGCTACCCAATTATTATTGATGTCAAAAATATATTGATCAATTTGATATGCAATATACTCACCTAAAGAATTAAAAAGATATGCAGTTGGTGTCATTTTCTAAATTAACTTGAGTCAAAGTTAATCTCCTTTGTATGCTATTCAAAAGATGTTTCCAACATCTAAAATGTTAATTCTCTATTTTAGTATAAATTCTATATAGATGAATCTGCAAACTATCCCTTCTTAGGACAGCGTTTAAATATAAAAAAATCAATTAATTGATGAACTTTTAAAGATTATAGAATCTTAATACTTAATTAGACAAATAGAAATAAAAAAGCCGCATTGAAATCAACGCGGCTTTTTTTTATATCAAAAAGATGATTGATTATTTATCATCTCCAGACTTTCCGTCCATTTGATCTTTTAATTGAGATAAAGCATCTAAGTCTCCTAAAGTTGTTTTATCACCAAAAGATTTACTAGAACCACCAGTAGAAGATTTCTTAGTTCCACCCTTCTTCTTAGGTGCAACTTCTTCATTAGCATCTTCTTGCCATGTTCTAGTATGAGAAACAATAATTTTCTTCTTTTCTGGATCTAACTCAGAAACTTTGAAATCAATTGTTTCATCAACTGCTACCGTAGAACCATCTTCTTTCTTCAAGTTCTTAACGAAACAATTACCTTCTAAACCATATTGTAATTGAACTATAGCATCTTTACCATCAACAATTCTTACAACTGTTCCTTGGTGAATAGATCCTACAGGGAATACATTTTCGAAAGTTTCCCAAGGATTCTCTTCTAATTGCTTATGTCCTAATGATAATCTTCTGTTTTCAACATCAATTTTTAATACAACGATCTCGATATCTTCACCAACCTTACAAAATTCTGAAGGATGAGCGATTTTCTTAGTCCAAGAGAAATCAGATACGTGCACTAAACCTCCAATTCCACCTTCTAACTCTAAGAAAGCTCCATATGGTGTTAAGCTGATAACTTTACCTTTATGTTGAGATCCCTCAGCATATTTAGTTTCAACCTCAGCCCAAGGGTCATTAGTTGTTTGTTTAATAGAAAGAGACATTTTCCTTTCTTCTCTATCGATAGTTACAACAACCGCTTCATAAGAATCTCCTAAAGTGAAGAAGTCTTTTGGATTGATTGGCTGTAATCCCCAAGAAATTTCAGAAACGTGCACTAAACCTTCAACACCTGGCTTAATTTCTAAGAACGCACCATAATCTTCAATGTTTACTACTTTACCAGAAACTTTAGACCCGATTTCAACATCACCTTCTAATACATCCCATGGATGAGATTGTAATTGCTTAAGACCTAAAGAGATTCTTTTCTTGTTATCATCGAAGTCTAATACTGCAACGTTTAAAGTTTGGTTTAACTCTAAAACCTCTGATGGATGAGAAATTCTTCCCCATGAGATATCAGATAAGTATAATAAACCATCAACTCCACCTAAATCGATGAATGCACCGAAATCAGTAATATTCTTAACAGTTCCTTCTAATACTTGACCTTTCTCTAATTTAGCTATGATATCTTGTCTTTGTGATTCTAATTCAGACTCGATTAATGCTTTATGTGATACTACTGCATTCTTAATTGCTTCATTAATTTTCACAACTTTGAATTCCATAGTTTTACCTACATAGTAATCGTAATCGATAATTGGCTTAACGTCAATTTGAGATCCAGGTAAGAAACACTCGAATCCAAATACTTCAGCAACTAATCCACCTTTTGTTTTACAGATAACTTTACCTTCAACAACAGTTTGATCTTCGTGAGCATTAACGATGTTCTCCCAAGCTCTAATTAACTTAGCGTTCTTTCTTGATAATACAAGTTGACCTTTTTTGTCCTCTTCAGTAACAACGAATACTTCTACTTCGCTTCCTATTTCTAAGTCACCGTCACCTCTAAATTCAGTTAATCCTACTAAACCGTCAGACTTAAAACCAATGTTTAATACAACGTCCTTGTCAGTTTTACCTACTACAGTACCAGAAATAATTTGATTTTTTTCGACAGTCTTTACAGTACTTACGTACTCTTCGATCATCTTAGCTTTCTCATCTGCAGAGTAAAGCTCTTGTCCTTCTAATTCTACCCAGTCAATACCTGGAGTTTCGAATAAGATTTTGTCATTAGCCATAATGCTAATTTGTTTTAAATGGTTAAATAATAAAAAAATCCCTCAAAGGGACAGCAAATATAATGGTTTTCAGATCGTTGTACAAATAATATGATCAATAAATACTACAGAAAGTTTACTCAGAATCTGATAGTGTAATTTCTTCAATCCAAGACATAGCAAGATCCAACTGATCTGAGATAGATAAATCAGAATTATCAAGTTCTCTAGCATCATCAGCCATTCTTAAAGGGCTATGTGCTCTGGTAGAATCAATTCGATCTCTAGTAGAAAGGTTCTCTTTAATTTCTTCTAAACTAACATTACTTACTTTTAATGTTAATTCATCATAACGACGTTTGGATCTTATTTCAAAACTAGCAGTCATAAAGATCTTTAATTCGGCATCAGGAAATACATGTGTACCAATGTCTCTCCCATCTAAGATTACACCACCAGCTTCAGCCATAGCTCTTTGTTGATCTACCAGAAAACCTCTTACAGGCAATAAAGTACTTACAGGACTTACATGAGAAGAAACTCTCATTTCTCTAATTTCATCCTCAACATAAATACCATTTAAATAAGTATCACTGGAACCTTTCTCTTTATTGAAATGGAAGTCTATTCTCACATTACCTAAAGCTGCCCTAACCGCTTTATCGTCAGTTAAATCAATATTATGGTTGAGAAAATAAAGCGTTGTTGCTCTATACATTGCCCCTGTATCAATATATATATAATTAAGACGCTTAGCTAAGCCTTTAGCAATTGTACTTTTCCCACAAGAAGAGTAACCATCAATAGCAACAATAATTTTATTAGGCATGTATTATATTGTTCTTCTAAAATAAAATATTTAATTAGATTCTAAAGCTAATGGATAAATTATTTGGACTAAATGATAAATGATAATTAGACCTGCTGTAATTGCAATTCCATTTTTTGAAATTCATTCCGATCCCCCATGTAAAACCTACCGTACCTAAATTAGAAGTTACTTTTAACTCTTGTCTTCTGAGGTAATTATAGGCCAATCTAAAATAAAACTTATCTGAAAAATTAAACTCTCCTCCTACAACAACATGTCTAAATGCATTATCTACCCATTTATTTTCTTGTTCATTTGAAGCAGATGCAGAATCACTTACAACAATCACATTTTCTTGGCTTAAAGCATTATCAAATGTAAGATTATTCCTATTTAAATGATGAAGACTAGTAAATACTGTTAAAGGCATATGATCTAACTTCCTTGAGACACCAAATTGAATATCTAAAGGCATCTGCATGGCTTCATCTGTATATTTTATTAC
>JBELBA010000138.1:0-6194 GCA_042095635.1 Chitinophagales bacterium | reverse complement strand
TGTTAAAGACGTAATTGGCGTATAGCAATGTGACTCATAAGCACCTGCATCCGGAATATTTCTCATGAAACCATCTATATCTTCCATAATAGAAGAAGCAGATCCTTTGTCTACTGCAGGAGAACTTGCAATAATTCTAAAATCATAATTTGCCGAATCAGCAAATTTAGGATAATCAATAATTGATCCTGTTATGTAAGAAGGTGAGATATTATACTCTGTTCCATATACAGAATTTTGTAATTCAGCACTCCCTCCACCATCATAAATATCATATTGAGCCGAATAATTATTGAAAACTGAGTTAGTAACTAAAGCAGGTCCATAGGCAATAAGAACTACACTAGCAGTCTTATTTCGTGCAAAAGTACAATGGTTAATTTCTAAAGAATCTGCCTCAGTAGAATAATAAATCGTACCAGAAGATCCTACCGAATTATCAGAGGTTTTGTTTTCATAAAAAACTGAGTTGGTAATCTTAACTGTTGGATAAAGCATACCGATTGCAGCACCTTCGCTATGAGCCCAATTACTTTCAAAAGAACATTTAGAGACATGTAATCCATAACCGCCATAAAAATATACTGCACCACCATTACCGTTAGAATTGGTAGCAGAAGAACAATTTTCAAAATGAATATTTTCGAACAGTATGTTATTAGCATAATCAGTATGAATACCAGCACCCTTAGTACTTGAACTTGTTCCACTCTCGACATTAAACTTCATCATGTTTTTAACAGTGAAGCCTTTGAAGTGATAGGAGTTTGAAACTCCGTTGTCATTATTTACAATATTAAGCCAATTGACAGAATCACCATTAAAAATGGTTTGATCCTTACCAGCTCCCATAATTACAATTGAGTCTAATATACCTTGATCAAGAGATGTAGCGGTATTTATGTTGTATTCTCCGGCTAAAAACTTAATGGTATCACCATTATTTGCTTGCGTTATAGCTGCTGATAAAGTGGCCAGTGCTTGTCCCTGAGAAGAACCATTAGATGAATTGCTCCCTGATGTAGAAACATATATAATGTTCTGAGCAGCTAAGCCAGAAAATAAAGATATGGTGAGCGAAAAGAGTATATATTTAAATAAATTCATAACTTTTACATTGAGATGCACAAAAATACAACATTACTTCTATATCAGCACCAATTAAAAGACATATTTCTACTTACAACACAATACTTTTTATCAAAAGCAAATACAGCCACTGAGGTATTACATTTTTGACTATATTTCTCTTATTTTTGTGACAAATAAAATTAAAACTATGCCAAAAGGAATCTATAATGTACCCGTTGCTTATAACGAGCCGGTTAAATCTTATGCTCCTGGGACACCAGAGCGAGAAGCATTAAAAACGGAAATCAATAATTTAAAATCAAAAGTTATTGATATTCCAATGGTTATAAACGGAGAAGAAATAAGAACTGAAGATAAAAGGTCTATTCATCCTCCACATGAAATTAAGCATACACTTGGACACTACTATTATGGAGATAATTCTCATGTAGAAAAAGCAATTGATGCAGCACTAGCTGCCCGCGAGAAGTGGTCTAATATGGCTTGGGAGCATAGAGCTTCTATTTTTCTAAAGTGCGCAGAGTTACTAGAAGGGCCTTACAGACAAAAAATAAATGCAGCCACTATGCTTGGTCAGTCAAAAAATGCTTACCAAGCAGAAATTGATGCAGCATGTGAGCTAATCGACTTTTTTAGATTTAATGTTCAGTATATGACAGACGTTTTTGCTGAGCAACCAGAATCACTTCCAGGTATGTGGAATAGAATGGAGCACAGACCACTTGAAGGATTTATTTTGGCTGTTACGCCTTTTAATTTCACTTCTATTTGCGCTAATCTATGCGCGGCTCCAGCTATGATGGGGAATGTAGTAGTTTGGAAACCATCAGAAACTCAAATATACTCCGCGCAAGTTATTATGGACTTATTTAAAGAAGCTGGACTTCCAGATGGTGTAATTAATATGGTAACCGTTCCTGGAAGAGTGGCTGGTGAGGTTTGCTTTAAGCATCCAGAACTTGGTGGAATACACTTTACAGGATCTACTGGAACCTTTAAACACATATGGTCTGAAATTGGAAAGAATATCAATGACCTAAAATACTACCCTAGAATTGTTGGTGAAACAGGTGGTAAAGATTTTATTCTTGCTCATGAATCAGCGGATACTAAAGCGCTTGCTACAGGAATAACTAGAGGCGCTTTTGAGTACCAAGGTCAAAAATGTTCTGCAGCTTCTAGAGCCTATATCCCATCTAATATTTGGGAAGAAGTAAAAGGATATGTACTAGAGGATTTAAAATCAATGAAAGTAGGAACTGTAGAAGATTTCTCCAATTTTGTAAATGCAGTAATTGATGAAAAATCTTTTGACAACATTACAAGCTATATTGACAAAGCAAAAAGTGCTTCAAATGCAGAAATTATAGCGGGTGGTAATTACTCCAAAACAGAAGGTTATTTCATAGACCCTACTGTAATACTTACTACTGACCCTAACTATGAAACTATGAAGTCAGAGTTATTTGGACCTGTTATGACTATATACGTTTACGAACCAAGTGATTGGTCTAAGATGTTTGCTATTGTAGATGATTGTGAATATGCGCTAACTGGAGGTATTTTCTCTCAAGACAGATATGCTATTCAAGAGGCTACAAAAGGCTTAGAAAATGCAGCAGGTAACTTCTATATCAATGATAAACCTACGGGTGCTGTTGTTGGTCAACAACCTTTTGGTGGTGGTAGAGGTTCTGGAACCAATGATAAAGCTGGATCATTGCTAAACCTAACTAGATGGACTTCTCCAAGAACGATTAAAGAAACTTTTGTACCTGCAAAAGATTATAGATATCCGTTTTTAGCAGAATAGTTATAGATCGATAGTAATATCGAATTACAAATAAAAGCGCTCATCCTAAGATGAGCGCTTTTTTTATATATTTAAATATGAAATTGAACAAAGAAGAAACATTAATCGCGCAATTGGCTATTCTGTTAGAAGCAGACGGTAAAGTAGATGAGAATGAGAAGCAACTACTAACAATAGTTGCTGATAGGTTTGGTATAAAAGACAATAGATTAATAGAAGTTTTATCTAACCTTGACTTTGTTAAGTTCTCCTATCCCAAATTAGAACAAGCAAGAGCTGAAAATCTGTATACGCTATTTATGATGATCAATAGTGATAATCATATAGACATTAAGGAAAAGAATATGATTGTTGCTTTGGGTGTTGGTTTAGGCTTTAGGGATGAGATGATTAAGGAATTGATTGACCGTTCCATTCTTTCAGATCATCAACTTAAAGTAGAAGACTTCGTTAAAGCACTAGGCAAATATTCATAATATCTTAATTCCTTATCCCTTGGGCAGAAGTTGCCATTAGGGCGGATGAGGGCTACACGTTAATTAAGGATAATCTTCTTACCAAGGTTATTGGTAGCGTTCTCGTCGATGCAATGAGAGATCTTTCTATAAAGATCTGTTGGATTAAATGGTTTAGAAATATAATCATCCATACCAGCTTCTTTTACATCTGCCTTTACACTTAACATAGCAGATGCTGTTAGCGCAATAATAGGAATATCAGATTGCTTTTCATCAGCTAATGTTCTAATCATCTTGGTCGCTTCCAAACCATCCATTTCTGGCATTTGTAAATCCATTAATACTAGATCAAAACCACCTTTGTTTACTTGCTCAACAGCCTCCATACCATTCTCGACTACTTCGTACTCCATTCCCCATTTCTTAAGGAATTTAGCGATGATCTTTTGATTTAATAAATTATCCTCAGCTACTAATACTCTAAAGCCTTTCAATTCTGCTAACTCATCTTTAACAATCACTTGTTCTTTAGTAGCTTTAGCAACTTTTACAGCTTTAAAATCCATCGTAAAGAAGAACTTAGAACCTTTACCCATTTCACTTTCTAGATTAAGGCTAACACCTTTTAAGGATAGTAGATTCTTACAGATAGATAAACCTAATCCTGTACCACCATATTTTCTTGTTGTACTTGAAGAAGACTGTGTAAATCGATCGAATATAAGTCTTTGTTTGTCTTTTGGTATTCCAATCCCTGTATCTTCTACCATGAAAAGAATATCCACTTTATCATCTCCTGACTTCACTACTTTTGTTATAAGATTAACTAAACCAGTATCTGTAAACTTAATAGCATTATTTA
This sequence comes from Chitinophagales bacterium, assembly GCA_042095635.1. Classification (GTDB taxonomy): domain Bacteria; phylum Bacteroidota; class Bacteroidia; order Chitinophagales; family CAJXBJ01; genus JBELBA01. The sequence continues at coordinate 1,969 of JBELBA010000138.1, read as the reverse complement.
GTAGATTATTTAATACCTGACCAAGACGTGTTGGATCTCCATTGATCTTCTCTGGAAGGTTTTCATCATTCTTTAAGACTAATTGAATTCCTTTTTCTTTGGCCTTATAATCTAATGATCTAACTATTGCTTTGGTTACATCTTTAAGACTAAAGTCAATTTCTTCAAACTCAATTTTCCCTTTTTCAATCTTACTATAATCTAAGACATCATTTACTACTGTCAAAAGATTTTCTGCAGAGAAGTTTAAAGCATTTAAGTGCTCTAATTGTTCTGGCCTTGGATTTTCGTCTAATAATAAGTGTGTTAATCCAATTACACCATTTAAAGGTGTTCTAATCTCATGAGACATCGTAGCCAAGAAATCTGCTTTAGACCTAGAAGCATCTTCAGCGCTTAACTTAGCTATTCTTAACGCATCATTTTGCTCAATGATATTTGTATTCTTTTTCTCAATCTCTTCTTTTTGCTGCTTAATCATCTTATTCTGCAACTGAAGTTGCTCATTAGATATATTGATTAATGCACGTGCTTTGATTTCTTGTCTTTCAAAGTTATATCTAGTTCTTACTAATAAAGTAGATAAGGTAGAAATGGTAAACAATGTTAAACCTCCATTAGAGATAAGCTCTGCAAAGTTAAACTTCTGATAAAAAGCATAGAATCCTAAAAAAAGAAATAAAGCTACAAACTGCTGAATAACTGAATTAATAGGCTTCCAAATCACCAAAATATTTACAGCAAAGAATAGCGCTGAAAAAGCTAAGAAGTAATACTTCAAAACATCTAAATCAACGATATTAACTAGGAAGGCTGCCTGAAACGAAATACCTGTAAAACAGATATGCACTAATAGGTTAGAACTTTTTCTAAATGCTTTAGACCAGAAATAAACACCTAAGAAAAATACAGACAAGGATATACGAAGTAGGAAAAAGTTAAACCAGTTATCTCGAGCATAAAAATAATCTAATGCCGCCCACATTGGCATAATGGTAACTGATGCAATTAATATAATAGTTGCATACCTCCATGCGTTCTTATCAATATTAAGTTTTACAATCCCCTCAAGATCCTGCGGATTTAAGATCTGCCATAACCTTTTTATTAGTTTCTGAAACATCTGATCTTATTACGTATTTAAATCTAATTAGATATCAACAACTTATAAATCAAAGCTATAGCCCATTATTAAGTATAATACTTACTCTTATTTTGTTTTTTCTTTATAGCCTAATAATTCATCCATCGTTCCTTGAGACACAGAATGATAACCAGGCCTTGCCTTTTCATAAATATCTAAAGCCATATCTTTTGCGCCTTTGGTTCTTACCATGGTTCTATAAAGCGGTGTTAAGAATTTTCTTCTACCAATTTTTACTAAGAACTTTTCTAATCTGAAATATGCTTCTTCATATTTATTTCTAATAGAATGTTGTAACCAAACACATGCAATTTCTGCATTGCCAGTCTGTGTTAATTTAAAAACATCATCTAATGATTTCATTTTAGACACGCTCATTTCTTCAGGTAAGTGTCTTAAGAAATGTAACCATTCATGCGTCGTCCATGCTTCTACTTTTAAACTTGAAGGTGCTGCACCATCTTTCCATCTTTTAATTTCATCATTTACTTGATCAAACCTTCCAGCAACTGGGGTTGGGAAATTAGATGGTAAACCTTCTTCATAGATCCACTCTTCAACCTTTAAACTTGCCCATGCAGATTCATCTCCAACAAACAAGTTATCTAACATATAAGTCAAAAACTCTTCTGTAGTCATGGTACTAAAAGCAAAGCTATTGAAATACTCCATCAAGAATTGATCAAATTTTTCCCTGCCAAAATGATTTTCTAATAATATTAAGAAGAAGTATCCTTTCTCATAAGCAATATCCGTCATGCCATGATCTGGACTTCTTCCTTCTAATTCTAATTTCAATTTAGAGTCCTTCATATTGTTCTCTAC
>JBELBA010000137.1:0-6369 GCA_042095635.1 Chitinophagales bacterium | reverse complement strand
TTGCGCTTTTCTTTTATTATTTACATGGAGTATATTAAGCCATTACAGATAATGGTCTATTGACAATCTCTTCCATAGATATGAATGTTTCAGATTTTTGAACATCTTCTATCATTTGTACTTTTTCTGATAATACTCTATATAAGTGCTTAGTGTCTTTACAAATGATTTTTGCTAATAAAGTATAGTTACCAGTAGTAACATGTAATTCAACAATCTCAGGAATTTCTCTTAAGATATTTATACAATCTTTATCCAACTGACCATTCCTTAAATTTAATCCAACGTAAGAAACGATGTCATAACCGATTCTAGCAGGATTAACATTTAAGTTAGAACCTTTTATTACTCCAGCATCTTCTAATTTCTTAATTCTGAAGTGAACTGTTCCACCAGAAACGTTTAATTTCTTTGCGATTTCAGTAAATGGTACTCTTGCGTCATTTATTAAAATCGTTAAAATTTCCCTGTCTAAATTATCAATCTCTATAACTTCGTTTTGCATAGCTTGAATATTTTCAATTTTGTATTAATGCAATAATACTAATCTTTTAATATTTTGTCAAAAATGTTGCGATATTATTTTAAAATTTCCAATCTACTTGATAAAATTCAATTGTAAATTGAGTGAATACCGAAATATTATAGATTTCTATGTTATAATGAATTTGATAATCACTTTTTGGTAAGAAACTTGAGCTTTAATTTATATTTTTGGGCAACCCTATAAACTTTAGAGTATGAAATTTATTACAACTATACTTTTATTAATTACAAGTATTTCTGTTCAAGCACAGGATAAATCTTTGCTTCAATCAATGAATGAGAACATTAATGATTGGATGTGGTGGACGCAAGATGTTGCAGAATTTGTATTTATGTCTGTCCCTATTGGTGATGGAATTCCATTTGTATTGATATGGTTAGTAGTAGGAGCAATTTTCTTTACTGTCAAAATGAATTTTATCAACATTAGAGGTTTTAAGTATGCTATTGATATAGTGAAAGGTAAATTTGATGATCACTTAAAAGGTGATCAAACAGAACAAGATGCAGCAGGACAAGTGTCTCATTTCCAAGCTTTAGCAACGGCTTTATCTGGGACTGTTGGATTAGGTAATATCGCTGGTGTTGCTGTTGCTGTTGCAGCCGGTGGGCCAGGAGCTACATTCTGGATGATTATCGCTGGTTTGTTTGGTATGGCTTCTAAGTTCGTAGAGTGTACTTTAGGTGTTAAATATAGAGAAGTTTTACCTGATGGAACTGTTTCAGGTGGTCCAATGTATTATTTAAATAGAGGTTTGGCTAAAAGAAATTTCCCAATTTTTGGTAAGCTCTTAGGTGGATTTTTTGCTATCTGTTGTATTGGTGGATCACTTGGAGGTGGTAATATGTTTCAAATTAACCAAGCAAGAGAGCAGTTTGTTAATTTACCAATATTTGAAGGTACATTTTTAGTTACTGAAGGTGGCTGGGTATTATTCGGGATAATAATTGCTATTGCAGTAGCGGCTGTAATTATTGGTGGTATTCAAAGTATTGCCAAAGTAACTGATAAGATTGTACCTTTTATGTGTGGTTTATATGTAATTGCAGCAGTAGTTGTCTTAGGAGCAAACTTTGGTGAAATTCCAGATGCTTTTGGATCGATTATTTCTGGTGCTTTTTCTCCCGAGGCTGCATTTGGTGGTTTTTTAGGTGTATTGATACAAGGATTTAGAAGAGCTGCATTCTCTAATGAAGCAGGGATTGGTTCTGCATCAATCGCGCATGCAGCAGTCAAAACAAAAGAACCGGTTACAGAAGGTTTAGTTGCTTTGCTAGAGCCATTTATCGATACTGTAGTTGTTTGTACAATGACAGCTTTAGTATTAGTAATAACAGGTGTTTATACAAATCCAGAACTAAGTGGAGTAGGAATGACATCTGTTGCTTTCGAAAGTGTTTTTGGAACTTTAGCTAATTTAATATTAACTATTGCCGTTGTACTATTTGCTTTCTCTACAATGATATCTTGGTCTTATTATGGTTTGAAGTCATGGGGTTATTTATTTGGAGGTTCTAAGCAATCAGAAATAATTTATAAAGCCATCTTTTGTTTATTCGTTGTAATTGGATCAGCTATGTCTTTGAGTAATGTAATTGCATTCTCAGATTCTATGATTTTTGCCATGTGTTTTCCAAATATCATTGGTCTATATATTATGTCTGGTGAAGTTAAAAGAGATTTAAATTCATTTGTTTCTAGAGTGAAATCAGGTGAAATTAAAAGTTCATAAACTGAAAAAAATTAATAAATATATCAAGCCATTCTTTTCATTAACTTATCACGAAAGGAATGGCTTTTATGTCCTAATAGCATTTATTGGGCTTGTTATCCTATTGAAATATCTATTTATTTATCTTGATCAGCTTTATTATTCATAGGCTAGATGATTAATTTTTCATCTATTTCTTGTCAATTTCATACTGGAATCTTAAGCTAATTGAAAAGCTGTAATCAGAACAATATTTTGATTTAGAGATTTCAAATGATTGATTCTTTACATGTATTCTAATCAATTGAAAATAAAAGCTTTATTTTTTGAATACAGCTATTTAACGGCTATCTTAGCCCTGTAAAGAGTTAAAATATGGATTTTAGTAAATCAGAGAATCAAAAAATGATGGCGGAAATGATCCGTGATTTTTGTGAAAGAGAAATTCGTCCGAATATCATGAAATGGGACGAGTCTCAAGAATTTCCAGTTGAAGTATTTAAGAAATTAGGAGAACTAGGATTGATGGGATGTGTTGTTCCAGAACAATATGGTGGATCTGGTATGGATTACTTTGAATATGTAACTGTGGTTTCTGAAATTTCTAAAGTTGATCCATCCATAGGATTAAGTGTTGCGGCACACAATTCTTTATGTACTAACCATATTTTAATGTTTGGTTCTGAAGAAATAAAACAAAAGTATCTACCAAAATTAGCTACAGCAGAGTGGATTGGTGCTTGGGGATTAACTGAGTCTAATACAGGATCTGATGCAGGTAATATGAGAACAACAGCTGTTAGAGACGGTGAGGATTGGCTAATTAATGGTTCCAAGAACTTTATTACACATGCATTGAGTGGTGATTGTGCTGTTATTATGGCAAGGACAGGTGAACCTAATACTAAAAACAATGCAACTGCATTTGTTATCGATAAAGGTACCTCAGGTTTTTATGGTGGAAAGAAAGAAGATAAATTAGGAATGAGAGCTAGTGAAACAGCAGAACTTATTTTTGATAACGTAAGAATTCCAGATTCACAGAGATTAGGTGAAGTTGGAGAAGGATTTAAACAAGCAATGAAAATATTAGATGGTGGTAGAATTTCTATTGCGGCTTTAGCATTAGGTGTATCAAGGGGTGCTTACGAGCATGCTTTACAATATTCTAAGGAAAGAGAGCAATTTGGGCAACCCATATCTAAAAATCAAGCTATCGCATTTAAGTTGGCAGATATGTCAACAAAAATCGAAGCTTCTGAATTATTAATTAATCAGGCTTCTCATGATAAAAACACTGGAGGTAATGTAACGAAGTCTGGAGCAATAGCTAAATATTATTCATCTGAGGTTTGCTGCGAAGTGGCCAATGATGCAGTTCAAATTTATGGTGGATACGGATTCACTAAAGAGTTTCCTGTAGAGAAATTTTACAGAGATGCTAAATTATGTACAATAGGAGAAGGAACTTCTGAAATTCAGAAGTTGGTGATCTCAAGACAAATTTTAAATTAGTAAATTTTGATATAAAAAGGATTTCGTATATATTCGCTGTCCTTTTAAAAATAAATTTTTAGGAAGATGATTGAAGTAGATGTAAAAGATGTAGACTCGTTAGATAAAGCTTTAAAGCAATTCAAGAAGAAAGTTGAAAAAGCTAAAGTTATACATGAGTTAAGAGACCGTAAGTATTTCGTAAAGCCTTCTATTAGAAGAAGAGAAGAGATTAAGAAAGCTGCTTACAAAGAGAAAATGCAAAGAGAATTGAATGGGTAATCCATGGAGCTGTTTAAGCAGTTTATAGATTATTTATCAAAAGAAAAACGATATTCTCTGCATACGATTACAGCTTATAGCGGTGATCTTGTGCAGTTTGAAAATTATTTAATGACTAATTTCAACTTGGATTTAAACCATCCCGTCGAAATTAGCCATTCTTGTATCCGATCCTGGATAGTAGATTTAATGGAGCAAGGAACAAGCCCTAGATCAATTAATCGAAAATTATCTACTCTAAAAAGCTATTTTAAGTATCTATTAAGAAATAATGTCGTACAAGACAGTCCACTGCAGAAGATAACGGCTTTAAGAGTTTCAAAAAGATTACCTGTCTTCATTGAGTCTGATAAAGCAGAAATGTTATTTAATGAAGTGGATTTTTCTGACGATTTAGCTGGAAGTAGAGATCGCCTAATTTTAGAATTGTTCTATGGAACTGGTGTAAGACTTTCAGAGCTAATAAATATTAAAGTTCAGGATGTGAATATTAATAGACTAGAAATAAAAGTTTTAGGTAAGAGAAGTAAAGAACGAATTATCCCAATCTCAGATAAGTTGAGTGGTCTCATAAAAGGCTATTTAAAGCATCGTAAGCAAGAAACAAGTGAATTTCTAATACTAACTAGAAAAGGTCAGAAAGCATACAGTAAAATGATCTATAGATTAGTCTACAAATATCTTAGTTTTGTAACTACTATGTCCAAGAAAAGTCCCCATATTTTAAGACACACATTTGCAACGCACTTGTTAAATGGAGGAGCAGACTTATATGCAATTAAAGAATTGTTAGGTCATTCTAGTTTAGCAGCAACTCAAGTGTATACGCACAATTCAATCGAGAAATTAAAAGAAGTATATAAAAATGCTCATCCAAGAGCATAATCTAATTGACTCAAAAAAAATTGAAAAAATGAAATTTAACGTCCAAGCAGTAAGTTTTAATGCAGATTCAGAATTAATTGAATTAGTAGATAGAAAGATTGATAAGCTAGATAAATTCAAAGATCATATCGTAGAAGGTGAGGTTTATCTTAAGTTAGAAAACAAGTCTCAAACTATTAAAGACAAGACCGTTGAAATTAAGTGTCACGTAAAAGGAAATACGCTTTTTGCTAAGGAAATTACTAAGACTTTTGAAGAGTCTTTAGACCTAGCTGTAGACAATATGTCAAGGCAAGTAAGGAGGTTTAAAGAGCAATTAGTGGAAAAAAAATAAATTTTTCTATCTAATAATTTGAAGTGAACGAATTTTATCCTAAGTTTGCACTCCCAAAAAGATAGTTCTTTGATAGGATTTGTTTATTATTTTGTGCCGATGTAGCTCAGCTGGCTAGAGCAGCTGATTTGTAATCAGCAGGTCGGGGGTTCGAGTCCCTCCATCGGCTCAAGAAACTTAAATGTTTTACCGGGCGGGTTCCAGAGTGGCCAAATGGGGCAGACTGTAACTCTGTTGTTTCGACTTCGAAGGTTCGAATCCTTCTCCGCCCACATTTAAGAATTGCGGGAGTAGCTCAGCTGGCTAGAGCGTTAGCCTTCCAAGCTAAGGGTCGCGGGTTCGAATCCCGTCTCCCGCTCTTATTACATCTAAAAGCAATTGCCGATGTAGCTCAGGGGTAGAGTGTTTCCTTGGTAAGGAAGAGGTCACGGGTTCAATTCCCGTCATTGGCTCTACTTTTGAATTAAAAAATATGAACTTATCCTTTCTCTCAGAACTGTCTTATTGTGGAATTTTAAATTGAATTAAAACAAATTAATTTTTAAAATTTTCAGTTATGGCTAAAGAGAATTTTGACAGAAGTAAACCGCATTTAAACATCGGTACAATTGGTCACGTTGACCACGGAAAAACTACTTTAACAGCAGCTATTACTAAAGTGTTAGCTGAGAAAGGTTTCGCAGAAATGCAAGATTACGATAATATCGATAACGCTCCTGAGGAGAAAGAAAGAGGTATTACGATTAACACTGCTCACGTTGAGTATCAAACTGATAACAGACACTACGCTCACGTAGATTGTCCAGGTCACGCCGATTATGTTAAGAACATGGTTACTGGTGCTGCTCAAATGGATGGTGCTATTTTAGTGTGTGCTGCAACTGATGGACCTATGCCTCAAACAAGAGAGCATATCTTATTAGGAAGACAGGTTGGTATTCCTAGAATGGTTGTCTTCATGAATAAAGTTGACTTAGTTGACGATGAAGAAATGTTAGAATTAGTAGAGATGGAAATTAGAGAGTTATTATCTTTCTATGAGTACGATGGAGACAACACTCCAGTAATCGCTGGTTCTGCAGTAGGTGCATTAAACGGTGATGACAAGTGGGTTCC
>JBELBA010000136.1:0-6407 GCA_042095635.1 Chitinophagales bacterium | reverse complement strand
AATACTCATAATCATCTTGGTTAGTTGTTACATTAAAGTTTAACTCCGCTCCCTGACAAATTGCACTGGTATAATCATTATTTAAGGTAACAGCAGCAGTAGAATTAATGATTAATGTTAATGGCGAATAATCTGTAGAACCATTACATTCATTAGATGCGGCTGTGACTTGTAATGTTAGTATTACAGCACCATTAGTTATGTCTTGAGCACTCGGTACATATTGGGGATCCTCTATATTAGCATCATTAAAATTACCCGTACCAGATGTTACCCATTGTATCGTCCCTCCTGAAGCAGTTGCTGCTAGGTCTAAAGTGTCTTCATGACAAATTGTTTGGTCGACTCCTGAATTTGCGCTTGGTGCATCTGCACTATTATATGTAATGGTTACTTGATCGTTATATACTGATCCATTACACTCATTAAGCGCAGAAGTCGTGGCAATATTTAATGTTACTGTACCATCAATTACATCTTGTGCACTAGGAACATATTGCGCATCTTCAATAGCATCATCAATAAAGCTACCTGTTCCTGTAGAAGTCCAAAGTATTGTCCCGTTATTAGAAGAGGCAGTTGCTGTAAATGTATCTACAGAACAAAGCGTTAGATCTAATCCGGCATTTGAAAAAGGAGCGTCTATTGTATTTAAAGTTAATGTTACATTACTAGTATCTTTTGCTGTAGCACATTGTCCTGTACCGGTTACGGTCATAGTTAAGAGGACTGATCCAGCAGTTACATCATCAGAACCAGGAGAATATACCGGATCGTCTGAAGTGTCGTCATCAAATGTTCCATCTCCGTCTGAAGTCCATAAAACTGTACCATTAGCAGAAGTACCATCTAAGCTTAAGCTATCAGAGGCACATATTAATTCATCAGTCCCTGCATTGGCACTAGGAGGGGTGCTAGAAACGGTTATTGTTCCAGACACACTAGTACCAGCACAATCTCCACCAGTTAATGGAATACTATAATTAAATGTACCACTTTCTGTTGCTGTACCGCTTATCGTTAATAAATTGCCAGTCCATGTTGCTGATACACCTTCTGGTAATCCGTTAACACCATCTTCGCCATCATTTCCTATTCCTGTAGCACTTATTGTAGAATATGTAATGTCAGTTATAGCTGTATTTTGGCATATAGTTTGATCATCAGTATTAATTGCAGAGGTTAATGATGCAGCACAAGATGGCGCTTCTACTGTGATGTAGGCAACATCATTTGCTACACCGCTAGAAGAAGTGGCTGAAACGCTACCTTGAGCAACACTACCAACAGTTGCATCACAAGGAGCAAAAATAGAAACGGTAACCTCAATAGATTCGCCAGTATTTAAATTAAATGTTCCGGTTGGGTCTGTAATTGTAGCAGTCCAGTCTTCAGTTGATAGATCAATAGATTCAGCTAAAGAAATATTGCTAACAGTTGAAGCCGAAATGTTTTCTACTGTATAAGTAAAGTCTTTAGTTTCACATTGAGAGATTGTTGCACCAATTGGGGCAGTAACAGATAAATCAGAAACAAACTTAGAATTGAAATAATTCTGTGCTCTAATAATCCAAGTTTCATCTGGAGCTAAACTGAATTGTCTCCATTCTAAAGCGATTCCGTTATCTACTGCGTCACCTGGGTCTACCCAATCCTTAAGAGAAGGGTTTGTCATGTCTTCTACATATTCAGGTAGCGTTACACCTGATCCAAAAGCATCTCCACTAAAGTAAGAGTCTGGTGTATCGTCTGTAGTTAATGAAAGATTTTGTTCAATGCCATTATATTCATTTGTAACACCTATCGTATTTGTACTCCCATCCCAGTAACCTTTACCATAATCAGATCCGGATAGATAGGTATCTCCACCAACAAAGAACCTTAAGTCAAACATTGTACTTGATCCAAGGTTTGTAATTTCATATTGGTAAATTACATTCGCGGAGTTTGCAGGGTAGTATACTATTCTTTTTACTTCCACCATGTCTGGTTCTGTGCAAGTTGTTATATGGTTGTTGTCATCAATTTTATTTAGGTCAATATCGTCCCAAGATGAAGATGTTCTATCTAGAGAGTAGTCATTTCCTTGGAAGAATCCGGAGGCGAAGTTCAGATCGTCATCAGAACCTTGACTTCCAACATATAACTTAAATCCACTCCAATCACCACTGAACCATTGTTGAACCCAAGAACCATTAGTATATCTATATAAGCCTAAATTTGAATTGTCTTCTAACTCTACTCTTAAAGTCCCTTCTATGTTTTGTCCACCTAAAATGTCTTGACCAAGAAGTGTACTAGAAAGAATGATAGATAATATGATTAGTATATATTTCTTCATTATTTCTTCTTCTTAATTTTGGAAATGAACTCTTCTGCAACCAAATAAGTGTGCTCCACTTTATCCACGAAGTTTTTTAGCCTAGCAAGGTCTGCAGATCCATTTTGTTTTAAATGGTAACTTTTTTTAATTTCTTCTTCAAACTGCTCATGTGTTACTAGAATCTTATGGTTTTTTTCCATTAATCTAATTCGTTCAAAAATTTCAGCTTGTTGAGATGGATCAATATTTTCTACAATTAATCTAAAAGCTTCAGGTGTAGACTTAGAATATTTTAGTTCTAGAGGCTTAGCAGTGATACTATATTTAGTATTAGATTGTGCTGAAATATTTTGAAAGATGATAACAGTTAAAACTGCGAAAGCAATCTTATAAATGCTTTTCATGGTAATTATTTTAGTCCGTATTAGTTCAAAGTCCAACTATTAACTTACTAAAATATAGCCGTTTTTGCAATTTTTTATGCTATAAGATTTGAGTGAAACACTTATAATATAGGAAATAGTTTAAATTCTTACCCCAAAAATGATCATATCATCATATTGTACTAAATCACCTTTCCATTTATCCATAGCAGCTCTGATTCTAGGTTCTTGATCTTCTATCGGCATTTCTGCAACTTCAAGAATCAGTTTTCTGAATCGTTTGAACATTAACTTCTTACCTTTCTTACCACCAATTTGATCTACATAACCATCAGAGAATGTATATAAGCAATCTCCATCTTGTAAATCAAACTCATAATGCTGGTAATACTCTTGCACATCTTTATATGGTTTACCTATTGGAATTCGATCTCCATCAAATTCAGTTAATTCTCCATCTCTAACTATAAAGAGTGGGTTGTAAGCTCCTGCAAACTCTAATTTCTTATTTGCTTTGTCAATAGAACAAACTGAAATGTCCATACCGTCTTTAACACCACTATCCTTATCTTGTCTTAATACTTTTACAATCTCTTGTGATAGCTTATCTAATAATTTGGCAGGATTTCCAATACTATATTCACTAACAATTTTATCTAATAAGTTATGACCTACTAATGACATAAAGGCTCCTGGTACGCCATGTCCTGTGCAATCTGCAGCGGCATAAAGTACTTTTCCTTCAAATTCACTTACCCAATAAAAATCTCCAGAAACAATGTCTCTAGGGTTGAAGTATACAAATGATTGAGGTAATACTTCTTTAATTAATTCTTCTGGAGGTAATATTGCGCCCTGAATTCTTTGAGCATAGTTGATAGAATCTGTAATATGCTTGTTCTTCTTTTCAATCTCTACATTTTGTTCTTCAACAACTTCCTTCTCTTTTTTTAATTCTTCTGTTCTCAAGTCTACTTGTTCTTCCAGATAGATTTGTCTTTGTCTTAATTGACGTTCTCTAATTTTAATATAAAATACGACTCCTGAAACAATGATTACTAAAAACAGTATTCTTGCCCACCAGGTGTTATACCAAGGCGGTGTAACTGTAAACTCATAACTAATAGCATTTTCGTTTTCAATACCGCTATTGTTAAATGCTTTTACTTCAAATTTATAATCTCCAGGTTGAAGACCACTAAAGTTAAAAGATCTGTTCTTTTGCTTTGGAGACCATGCATCATTGTTTCCAACCAATCTATAAGCATAAGTCACTTCCTTTGGATTCGTTAAACTAATTCCAATTACTTCAAAAGTAATATTGTTCTCATCATATGCGAAAGACCCATCTGAAGGAAATTCAGCATCCTTTAATAGGATCTGTAAGCCATCAATTTTGGTTAATGGTTCTATGAGGTTTAATTTTTCTTTTTGAGGTGCAAACTTTACCAAACCTCTAATGGTACCAAACCAAATATTATTGTCTTTATCTATAGAAACAGCATTTTCGTTGGTTTCTAAACCACTAAATCCGTTCTTCTTTCCATAAGTGTAAAATCGTTCTTCTTTCTGGTCAAATTTCTGAATTCCTTTATTATGACCAACCCAAATGTTACCGTCATTGTCTGGTAAAATAAAGTGAGGGAAATCTGTTAACATTCCTGTGCTGGCGTTATAATGAGTGAATGTTTTACCGTCATATTTATACATTCCACCTTGGTATGTTCCAATCCAAATATTTCCTTTAGGGTCCTCATTTATAGAAACCACAAATTTTTGATCGAAACCGCCTTGCGCATTAAATTGAGAGAAAGCACCATTCTCGTATACCGTTAAATTACCTCCTAATACACCAAACCAAACTCTATCTTTACTATCTCTAAAGATGTCATATACTTTGTTGCCTCCTAGACCGTCTGATACGAAATAGTTCTTTACAGCTAAAGTATTAATGTCAATCTTTGAAGCACCATTCTTTGTGCCAGCCCAAACATGTCCATAACGATCTGTTTCTAAGGCATAAACGGTAATGTCTTTTAATCCATTAGCTTTATTAATAACACTAATACTTCCATCAGTTCTGATTACGCTTAATCCTTTGTTTTCAGAACCTGCCCATATTTGCCCTTTCTTATCTTCTGTAATAGAAATGACTAGGTTTTCTGCCAATCCGTTAGCGGTACTATAATGCTTCACTGAAGGGTTGCTATAGCTTTTTTGTCCATTAACCATTTTAAAAGTAATGCAACTAATTCCTTCGGAAGATCCAACCCATAATCTATCTTTAGAATCAATGAAAGTAGACCAAATTAAGTTGTTTTTAAGTAAATTTCGCTCATCATAAATCTTAAATAATTCTCCTAGGTATTTGTTAAGCCCAATCTCTGTACCAATCCAGATATTTTGCTCTCTATCTTCAAATAAGGTATTTGCATTGTAATACTTTAGCTCAAAACTATTTCCGAATACTTTGATTGTACCAGGCTTAAAGTCTTCTAAATCCATATACTGTGATTGTGTATGGAAAGTGTTTATCCCTTTGTTCTTAGTTCCTATCCAAACTTGATTTTGGCTAGTTCCTAATAATTGATCAATCTCGTTAGAGGTTAAGCCATTAGCAGTTGTTAATCTTGTTATTTTACTACTTATATCAACGCCAGCAGCATATTCATGTATCCCTAGATTTTTATTAAATCTAACAATACCTGCGTTTTTTGTTCCAAACCATATTTCATTGTTTAATGTAAAAGCAACACACGTATATTGATTAGAAGGTAATCCATTCTGCTTGTTTAAAATAAAGCCTTGTACTTTATTATTAGAAAGGTTAAGGATTTGTATACCATCACCAGTTGCCATCCATATTAAAGAAAGTGCTTTGTCATATACTGCATTTTTAATATCCAAAGATTTTAAAGCTCCTGTATAAGATTTTAATTCATTATCAGCATATCTATATATACCAGCTCCTTCTGTAATAATTAAATGATCATTTTTCCCTAATTCAATAAACTTGATGATTTTTCTGTATTGTAGGTCTCGTTCTAATTTGATGATTTCAAACTGATCTTTTGACTTGTTATACTTGGTGATTCCTCCTCCCCAATGACCCATCCATATATTGTCATCCATATCCTTATGGAAGCTAGAGATCCAATCTTCAGATAATCCTTCCTTAGTAGTGAAAGACTTAAAGTTAACACCATCATAAATAGTTAAACCTCCAATTGTCCCAATCCAAAGTTTACCTTCATGGTCTTGAATTAAGTGTTCGATTTGAGATTGAATCAAGCCATCTTCAACTCCATAAGTAAGGTAGTTGTTAGATTGTGCTGTAGACGATAGGTTAATAATTAGACCTAGGGCCAGTAATAAGTACATTTTTAAAAACTTCATTATTCAGCTTTTATGTTTTATTTCTTTAAATCTGTTTTTGCTTCTGCTATAATTTCAAGCAGCTTTCTTTTACTCTTAGCTTTTTCAAATTGATTAACAATATTCAATTGCCTATTTTCTGTTTCTTGAGCATTGACCTTATTTAATTCAATTTGGTTTTCTTTCTTAGATGTAGCCATCTCCGTAAATTCTATAGATAGCTTAATGTCATTGATCTTCTCTTCTTGTTTAGCTTTAATTTCTTCTGTTGTTTTTTCTATCTCCTTATTTGCTAAAGTTGCACTTGCTGATGCGCTGTCACTAGT
>JBELBA010000135.1:0-6406 GCA_042095635.1 Chitinophagales bacterium | reverse complement strand
ACTTTATTATCCTTCTTAAAAGTCTGAATAGGATATTTACCAGGATCAATTTGCACTAAGCCGCAATTATTTTATAGATCATTTCTTTTTGCAATTCTGTATCTTTAGTATTCATATTGCCAACGCCTTTAGCTCTCAGATCAAAATCATGAAGAATAGAAAAAATCTCTTCTAATTGTTGAGGTGAATAATTTCTAAGTGCAGTGATGTAGTCGTTTGCAAAATAAGGATTGACTCTTAGTAAACTTGCAATGTTTTTTCTACTATGATCATTAGTGCTACAAAGCTTAAATAATTTTGAATAAAAACCATACAAAGAAGGTATAGTCTTCATTATGCTATTCTCCTTAGGGTTCTTATTAAAGTGCGTTATGATTTTGAAAATCTTGTTAGAATCTCTTTTTCCGAGTGCTTTCTGTAATTCAAATACACTGTAGTCTCTACTAATTCCAATGTGCTGTTCTACTAGCTTTATATCTATAGACTTATTATCATTTAAGTGAATAAGAAGCTTATTAATTTCATTGCTTAATTTAGATAAATCGGCACCAATATATTCTGTTAAAAGTGCAGCAGCATCTGGGTTAATTTGTATTCCTTTACTACTTAACTGACCATTGATCCAATCTGGAACTTGATTTTCATATAGCTTCTTGGATTCGAATAATAGACCATTTGCTTCAATGGCTTTAGTTAATTTTGAGCCTTTTCTAAATATGCTTGTTTTATTCTTGAAACAAACAACAAATATAGTCGTCTGTGCTGGTTGGTTAAAATAAGCTTCTAAAGCTTTAAAGTCTTTCAGCTTATGCGCTTCTTTTAAGATAACCACTTGCTTCTGCGCTAATACAGGGTATTGTTTTAATCTAGCGACTAAGGTATTAATTTCACTATCTAAACCATACATAGTAGCCTGATCAAAACTACGTTCAGATTCACTTAAAAGATTTTTACCAATATAATTACTGATTTCATCAATGAAGAAATCTTCCTCTCCATGCAAAACATAAAGTGGTTTTGTATTGCCTTTTTTGATGTCAGAAATAATATTACTAGCACTCATTAATCTAAATTAATAAATTGTTGAAACTCTATTTAAGACAGAGCTTTAAACTTATTCACTTGATATACACTAGAAATAAACTTTAGCCCAAGGTAAAGCTTTTATAGCACGTTGAATCTCGTCATGTGGTAAAGCCATCATATCTTCAACTCTTAATTCTTCTAGATTAGAAAGTTTTTGAAGATTATCAGGAATGGTTTCTAAGTCATAACAACCAGAAATACTCAAGTATTTTAGATTAGGCAAGCTTATAATTGATTCAGGAAGAGATTTAAATCTATTAAAAGAGATGTCTAAAGATTCTAAATTTACAAATAGGCTAATTGAATCACCTAATTCTTCCATCTTTTGCATAGACAAGTCTAGTGAATATACTTTATCTGGATTTAATAATGCTTTATTAAGACTTAAGTAATGTGTGTTAGAAAATAGTGAATCTATGTTTACAGAGATTTCATTTTCTAAATCATAATCTTGTGCAAATGACTTTTGTGATAAGATTAAACTAGATATTAATAGGGTAGATAGCAGAAAGTATTTCATTAGAAGCATTTTTATCTTTGATAAGTTGAATTTTTAGAGACTCAATAGTCTCAAATCTAATTTCTGTACGTATTCTTTCAATGAAACGTACGGTTAACTTATCCCCATAAATCTGTTTATTGAAGTCTATAATGTGCACTTCAATGCTAAGTTCTTTTCCATTTACAGTTGGCCTAAAGCCTATGTTTAGCATTCCTTTATATTGTTCTCCTTTATGATGAACGATTACAGCGTAGGCTCCAATTGCAGGTACGATTTTGTATTCATCTTGAAGATCAATATTTGCTGTGGGGAATGAAATGGTATGACCAATTTGTTGTCCTTTTACTACTGTACCGGACATTGAAAATGGCTGATCCAATAATTGATTAGCTTTAGTAATTTCTCCTGCTTTTATAAGTGTTCTGATATTGGTTGAAGAAACGTTTTTTAATACTTCAAACTCTTTTAATACTTCACATTGATAACTGTAGGTCTTAGATAGTTTTTCTACTAATTGAATATTTCCTTCTCTATTTTTACCAAACTTATGGTCATACCCTAAATAGAAGGCTTTTGGTCTAATTTTAGAAAAGACTTCTTTTAAGAAATCTTCAGCATTTAGATCTGCCCACTTTTCATCAAAAGGAATTATAACTAAATGATCAATTCCTACTTTCTTAAATGTTTCTATTTTCTCTTCAATACTCTGAATGAGTTTGAGATCTTTAGCTTGGTTTAATACAATTCTTGGATGAGGATAAAATGTAATTACTACAGAACAACCATCAATAGCTTTAGCCTTATAAATTAATTGATTGCATACAAATTTATGTCCTAAATGAACGCCGTCGAATGTACCTAAGGTTACAGCCGCATTATCGATAGAAATATTATCCCAATTTCGATAAACGTTCATGATTGAATGCTTCTATTTGTGAAACAATATCTTCTAATTTCTGGCTGTTATCAATAGAATAATCGCCGATAGATGTTCTTCTTAATGAGGTTAAATATCCACCATTATCTAGTAATCTTCCTAAATCGAAAGCTAAAGATCTAATATATGTTCCTTTACTACAATTGACTTTAAAATCGACTAATGGAAGTGATTCTGTTTCTGTCTCAAATGAGTGTACTGTCACTATTCTAGGGTCAGGTAGTTTATCTGTTTCGTTCCTTCTAGCTTTTTTATAAGCTCTTTCTCCATCAATTCTAATGGCAGAAAATATAGGGGGAATTTGAGATATAGTGCCTGTTAATTTTTCAACTGCAGATTTAATTTTTTCATCTGTTAAATGAGCAGTTTCAAATTGTTCTTGTTCTTCTGTTTCAGCATCATAAGATGCTGTAGTAGCTCCAAGTTTAATTGTACCACTATATGTTTTATCAAGACCTTGCAAGTCATGTAGTTTTTTAGTGAACTTACCTGTTGCTACAATTAATAAGCCAGTTGCTAAAGGGTCTAAAGTACCAGCGTGTCCAACTTTAATTCTGCTTCCCTTTGGTATCTTATAGTTGAGCTTATGCTTGATTTTATTAACAACGTCGAAAGAAGTCCATTCTAATGGTTTGTCTACTAAAAGTAAACAACCTGCTCTATAATCTATATGCTCTTTTGCAGTCATTTTATAAAAACTGTGTAATGATTGCAACGATACCTACGATAAAGCAATAGTAAGCGAAGTAATGCAATTTTGAATTTTTAACAATCTTAATCATCCACTGACAAGCTACTAAGCCAACAACAAATGATACAATGAATCCGATGGTTAAAGGTGTAACATCAGCTACATTTGCAAAAGTTTCTTCATCTAATAAATCTTTAGCCATTTTACCCATAATTAATGGCACTACCATTAAGAATGAAAACCTAGCTGCTTTCTCTTTATCGACACCTAATAAGACAGAGGTAGATATTGTAGCTCCTGATCTAGAAATACCTGGTAAAATTGCAATGGCTTGAGCCATACCTATAATTACTGCATTTTTGAAACTTAATTCCTTTTCAGTGATTTTAGCTTTTTCAGCAAGAAATAGCAAACCTCCAGTTAATAATAACATACTACCCACTAATAGGATTTGACCATTAAAAAAACTTTCAATTTGCTCATCTAATAATACACCAACTAACGCTGCAGGTATCATAGATAAAACAATCTTAATGGCAAAAGTGAGTTCTTTATTATTCTTAAATTGAAATAGTCCTTTTAAGATTTCAAGAATATCTTTTCTAAAAATTACAATAGTACTTAATGCTGTTCCTGCATGTAATACAACGGTCATTAGCATACTTTCTTCTGGCAAAGAAGTACTATTAAATAATGCTTTGGTTAATTCTAAATGTCCCGAACTGCTAATAGGTAGGAATTCAGATAAACCTTGAATAATAGCAAGGATTATTGCTTCAAAGATGGACATAGTTTATGCTTTCTTTGGCTTATAGAATATAGCCAAGATTTCAAGAATAAATCCACCTAATACAACCATTGGAGCAAGTGTTATTCTTCTCCAAGAATATACTTCTTCTGGGGTAAATTGTGTTGGATCTTCAGCTGCTCCACCAGACATTAACATAAATCCAATTGCAATAACTATTACACCCGCTATCATTAGGATGTAGTTCTCTTTTTTAAATAAAGGTGCTTTATTGTTTTCCATAATTCTAATATAAATCGTCTAATTTCATTTTTAAATATTTTCGCACGGCAACCATTGTACTTGCAGTAGAGATGAAAATTCCAATGAATATAATTATACCTAATAAAATAACTAGTTGTGTAGGATCAGTGATCAACTTTAGATCCGGCAACATTTCTTGGCTGTAATGAATAATTAGTAACATTAATATAGATGCTAATGCTCCACTAATAAATCCATTTGTCAATCCCTTAGTTAGGAAAGGCCTAATGATAAAGAATGACTTAGCGCCAACTAACTGCATGTTTTTAATAATGAATCTTTGAGAGTACATAGATAATCTTACTGTGCTATTAATTAGCGTTAAGGTTACAATTAATATAAATGCAGATATAATTAGAATAATTAATCCAATATTCTTTGTTGTTTCATTAATTCCTTCTACTAAAGCATCGTGGTAATAAACAGTTTTTACACAAGAGAAACTCTTAATGGAATTGCTTATTTTAGAAATATGCTCATTTGTTGCAAACTCCGCTTTTAGATATATGTCAAAAGAATTGTACAAAGGGTTTTGGCCAACCAAATCTTCTACATCTTCAAACCCATTGTTATCTTGCATGCTAGCCAATGCATCCTCTTTACTGATGTATTGAAGCGTTTTTACAAAATCTTCTGCCTTTAAAAATGTTTGTAATTGAATTCTTTCAATCTCTGTTGTATTGTCTTTTAACTCAATGGCAACTTTGATTTGTTCTTTAAAGTAATCTGAAAGATTATTGGAAAACATAACTAAGGTTCCAAAAATTCCAAACAGGAATAATACAAAAGCTACACTGAGAATAGAGTAGAAGTGATTAGGCTTATACCTTTTTTGATTTTTTCCGATTTGCTTACTCATGTTCAAATATATTTACATAAAAATAATAAAATTTGCCTTAGAAGTACTACTATTTGTATACATACAGTGCTAAATAACGTACATTATTTTTTGGTGCTATATACAAGAATAAATATATCAGATAAGCTTAAGCTAAAATGTGATATAATCTTCGATATTGATATTAAGACTTTGTAAATATTTGGATTGCTATAGACAACTTATTGTATACTAGCTAATCAAGATACACTCGTTAGATATTTTGCTCTTTAAGAAGGATTATTTTATGATCAAATAAGAACACTTCATGTTGATGATATTTTGGTTATTGGCTTACAATTTTATTAATTTACCACATGTACATAAATGATACAGAAGTGCGTGTTAGATATGCTGAAACAGATCAGATGTCTTATGTTTATAATGGTGCTTATGCAGAATACCTAGAGGTAGGTAGGGTAGAAGCTCTAAGAAATTTGGGTGTAGTTTATAAAGATTTAGAACTTGCTGGTGTTATGATGCCGGTTTTAGAGATGAATATTAAATACTACAGGCCAGCCAGGTATGATGATGTTTTAAGAATTAGAACTATAGTAAAAGAAATGCCAACTCAAAAAATCTTTTTCGAATATGAGATTTTTAATGAGAATGATAAAGTTATTACCAAAGCAAAGACTATTTTGGTCTTTGTAGATATGGAGACTGGGAAACCAATTTCTCCTCCACAAATGATATTAGATAAATTAGCTTCATTCTTTAATTAATGGATTTTTTTAGGAAATATCTATCAGAATTAGCAGTTGTATCTCGGCAAATTAGTTTTGTCGGATTTAAAGGAGCATCACTATATGATATTCTTAAGGGATTGGAGTTTGATGCTATTTTTATGCGAGCTGCTGCTATGGCTTTTAATTTCTTTTTAGCCTTATTTCCGACTATAATTTTTGTCTTCACTTGCATTGCATATTTACCTGATGAAGATTTACCTATTCAATTGATGGATTCTTTAAGTGAATTTTTTCCAGATAATATTTATGATACCATAGAATCTACTATTGAAGATATTGTCGGAGAAAGAAGAGGTGGTTTATTGTCCTTTGGTTTCTTATTGGCTATTGTGTTTTCATCGAATGGAATTGATTCCGCATTACAAGCATTCAATAAAAAACATCTTGATCTATATAAACAAAGACACTTTGTACTGCGTAAAATAATGGCGTTCTTCCTGCTGGTATGCATATTTATTCTAATGATAGCATCATTAGTGATTTTAGCTAGAGGGGGAGCAATTATTGAGTATA
>JBELBA010000134.1:0-6483 GCA_042095635.1 Chitinophagales bacterium | reverse complement strand
TGTTAGTACAATTGATAGTTTCTTTCAAAAGATTATTAGAAGCTTCATCAAAGAGCTAGGACTAAAAGGCGGTTTCTCTATAGAGTTAAATCAATCTAAAGTACTGGATAGTACAGTAGATCAGTTGTTTAATAATATAGGAAAGGAAAATAGAATCACTTCTTGGATACTGGATTATGTAAAGACTAGAGTAGAGTCTGGTAAAAGCTGGAATATTCAAGATAACTTAAGAGTCTTATCTAAAAATATCTTGAATGAGGAATTTAAACTTATTGAGAACAAAGGCTTTAACAATAGAGATATTGATCAATTGAAGGCTTTTGTAAAGCAACTTGAATCCTATAACAAAACGTTTATCAATGACTTAAAACAAGTTGGATTACAATTTAGTGAAATCATTCAAGCTAATCATTTAAGTATAGATGATTTCTCTTCCAAAAAGGGTGGCATAGCTGGATATTTCTTAAAGTTAGCGACTGAAAAAGATTACGTTCCTGGTATAAAAATAAAACAAGCATTAGAAGACACTGAGAAATGGGTTAGTAAAACTCATACTAATAGATCTATAATACTTAATCTGGTTCAGGATCAATTACATCCTTTATTGCAACAAGCATTTGAATATATAAATAGCAAAGAAGAGAAGTATCTTACTAATAAGCTGATACTCGATAACATTTACATCTTTGGTGTTTATAATGACCTACTTACAGAGTTAAAGAATTACAGAGACGAACATAATATCTTAATGCTATCTGATATTACAGATATGCTAAATAATATTATTGGCAACAATCATGCGCCTTTTATTTATGAAAAAGTTGGTACTCACTTTCATCATTTCTTGATAGATGAGTTTCAAGACACCTCTCGTTTGCAGTGGTCTAATTTTAAACCATTAATTGAAAACAGTTTAGCAGAAGGGAATGAAAACTTGATTGTTGGTGATGTAAAGCAAGCTATTTATAGATGGAGAGGTGGAGATTGGAAGATCTTATTAAAAGACGTTGAAGAAGAACTAGGTGATAGGTTAGTAAACAAGAAAGTACTATCCAATAATTATAGAAGTACTAAATCTATTGTTGATTTCAATAATAAAATCTTCAGTAAGGCTAGTCAGCATATAGAAGAATTCTTCAAGTCTAGTTTACATGAGCATGCTTTAAAGTCGCTAAACAAAAGTAAAGTAGAAAATTACAAATCTATAGAAGATAAACTAATAGCTAACTTTAATTTGGCTTATCAAGACATTAATCAATCCATCATTAAAGAAGGTGAGGGGCATGTAGATGTGGAGTTTATTCCAACGGATAAATCTTCTAATTACTGGGAGAGTATTGAGGAACAATTTCTAATTAAGTTGGATCAAATATTAGATCAGGGTGTGCAAAAGAAAGATATTGCTATCCTGGTTAGAAATGGAAGCGAAGCTGCAAAAATTACGAAGCTATTAAGTGAAAAGAATAAAATAGATAAAGACAGATATCTGTTTGTGTCAAGTAGTTCCTTTAAGTTAAAAGATAATCATTATATCAAAGTAATCATCTGTGCATTAAGGTATTTATTACATCCAGATGATCAGATTAATCTATTCGATTTAATTTATTACAATACGCTAATTAATAAACAGTCTGATATTGAAGAGCTCTATGATGTCAAACGACTAGAAGAGATTCGAGCGCATGAATTAAATGTCTATTTACCCGCAGACTTAATTGATAATATTGCTTTTCTATCTAAGCTACCTATATACGAATTGTGTGATCAAATCATTCAATTATTTAAGATTACACAACATAGAGAAGCTTGGGACTTTATACAGACCTTTCAGGACTTTGTATTAAACTATAATAGATCTAATAATCCTGATATATATGCCTTCTTAGAATGGTGGGATGAAGTAGGTAAAAGCAAGTCGCCTTTAATTACAGATGATCAGGATGCTATTAAGATAATGACGATTCATAAATCGAAAGGTCTACAATTTGATCAGGTGATTATACCTTTCTGTAATTGGTCATTGCACCACGACCCTAAAAAACCGAATCAGATATGGGGCTTTAATATGCAAGATGATTATGCATCTTTTCCTTTCTTACCATTACCATTTAAAAAAGATTTAGCCAAAACAGTTTACGACTGGGATTATTTTGAAGAAGTCCAAAATGCTGCACTAGAAAACTTAAATATTCTATATGTAGCTTTTACTAGAGCTGTAAACGGATTAACAATATTAGCTGAAGAACCTAAAACAACTAAGACAGTTAAAACAATAGAAAACTTAAGTGTCAATGAGTTAATATGGAAAACACTACAGCTAACAAATTTCAATGAAAATACTTTTGATCCAATTCAAAAACACCTAACAATTGGTCAATTAAATGCAGAAAACAAAGTAAAAGAAGTGTTGAGTGAATATGAGTTAAAACATTATCCTCAATCTAACTTTAGAAATAAGATCTCTATTAGTTCTATGTCTGATAATTTCTTTCTAGAACTTTCTGAAGGCAAGCAAAGGTCTATTAACTACGGTAATCTAATGCATGAAATCTTATCACAGATTGAGTCTAAAGGAGACATCGAACTTTGTTTAGGTCAATTACAGAACGATGGAAAGATTACAAAAGTTGAATATCAAGACATCTTTAACCAGCTCAATAAGTATTTTAATCATCCTGTATTTAGTGAGTGGTTTAACGAGCATAATGAAGTCTTATTAGAACAAATGATTCTAGTACCTGGAGAAAAACATGACAAGCGACCAGATAGAATCATTATCAATAACAACAAAGTAACTGTCATTGATTTTAAGTTTGGTCGCACTAAGACCAATCAGCACATTCATCAAATCAAGAATTATAAATCCATTATTGAAGAAATGGGCTATACAAATGTGGAAGCTTATCTATTTTATGGAGACACCAATGAGGTTGTAAATATCGATAACCAGACTGTGCAGGGAAGTCTATTCTAGGCCAGTTAAGTGTAGATTATGCTTTTTCGATTTCTTTAAGATTATCCATCTTCTTTTTCTTTAAGAAGTTATCTATGTTTTCGAAGTGTTCGACAACACGTTTGTCCTTAAACTCAAATACCTTATCTGCTAAACCACTTAAGAAGTCTCTATCATGAGAAACCAATATAAGTGTACC
This sequence comes from Chitinophagales bacterium, assembly GCA_042095635.1. Taxonomy (GTDB): domain Bacteria; phylum Bacteroidota; class Bacteroidia; order Chitinophagales; family CAJXBJ01; genus JBELBA01. Next base: position 3,331 of record JBELBA010000134.1, on the reverse strand, counting down.
GTCGAAAGCTAATAATGCATCTTTAAGTACATCTTTTGATTTAAGATCTAAATGATTAGTCGGCTCATCCAAGATTAATAAGTTAACTGGCTCCAATAGTAGTTTAACCATTGCTAACCTTGTTTTTTCTCCACCAGATAAAACTTTAACTTTCTTATCTATATCATCCCCACTAAACATAAAACCACCAAGTATGTTTCTAATTTGAGTTCTTATATCTCCTTCAGCCACTTCATCAATAGTATCAAACACTGTTAATTCTCCATCCAATAAAGAAGCTTGATTCTGGGCAAAATAACCAATCTTAGTATTGTGTCCTAAGTCACAAATACCTTCATATTCTATTTCGTTCATAATGGCTTTAATCAATGTAGATTTACCTTCTCCATTTCTACCCACAAAAGAAACTTTCTCTCCACGTTCGATTACTACATTTGCATTATTAAAAACGACATGCTCGTCATAAGATTTAGATAAACCTTCAACTGTAACAGGGTAGTCACCAGATCTTGGAGCAGGCGGGAATTTTAACTTAAGACTAGAGTTATCAATTTCATCTACTTCAATAAGCTCTAATTTCTCTAACATTCTTTGCCTAGAAGAAACTTGATTTGTTTTAGAGAATGTTCCTTTAAATCTTTCAATAAACCTTTCGTTATCTGCGATAAACTTCTGTTGTTCTTCGTAAGCTTTTTGCTGTTGAGCTCTTCTATCTTTTCTTAATTCTAAATAATGCGTGTAATTGGCTTTATAATCATAGATTTTACCCATCGTAATTTCAATGGTTCTATTAGTAATGTTATCGATAAATGCTCTATCATGCGAAATAACAACCACTGCCTTAGCATCATTAATCAAGAAATCTTCTAGCCATTGAACAGATTCAATATCAATATGGTTAGTAGGCTCATCCAGTAAGATTAAATCTGGCTTTTGTAATAAGATCTTAGCTATCTCTATCCTCATTCTCCAACCACCACTAAATTCGCTAGTTGGTTTGCTAAAGTCTGTCCTTTCAAAACCTAAACCTTTTAAAGTGATTTCAACTTCTGCATCATAATTGATTTCTTCAACAGAGTAATACTTTTCACCTATCTCAGTTACCTTATTAATGATATTCATGTATTCTTCAGAATCATAGTCCGTTCTGGTCTCTAATTGCTTATTCAAATCATCCATTTCATTCTTCATATCGAAGATTTCTTTGAATGCCTTAGATGCTTCTTCAAATACAGTGCAATTGTCATCCGTTAATAAATGCTGTGGTAAATAAGCTATTACACCGCTATCTGTTACATTAACACTGCCTTTGGTTGGTTTCTGAATACCTGCTAGCACTTTCATTAAAGTAGATTTACCAGCACCATTCTTTCCCATTAAAGCAATCTTATCATTTTCGTTGATAACAAATGACACATTATCAAATAAACGCTTAGCATTAAACGCTATACTTACACCTTCTACAGCTATCATATCAATTAAATTTTGCTCAAAAATAGAAAACTTTTAACTTCAAGGTATGCAAGCGTTTTTAGAGCAAGTAGCAAAGTACATTAAGGATCATCATAAAGCGGATCTTAAAGATCAGTTACTTGTTTTTACCAACCGTAGAGCTTCACTGTTTTTTAATAAGTATTTAAAGCGAAATTTTAATCAACCAAAATGGTCACCTCAGACCATAACCATTAGCGAATTATTTGAAAAATTTACAAAGGGAAGAAAGACAGATAAGCTAATCTTGCTTTTTGAATTGTATCAATCTTATTGTTATATCCTAAAGACTAACGAACCATTCGATCAATTTTATTTCTGGGGTAATATGATGCTTAGAGATTTTGATGAGATCGATAAGTATATGATTCCTCCTAAAATGATCTTTAGCAATATTAAAGCACATAAAGAGATTGAGCAGGAGATTGATTATTTAGAAGAAGAGCAGAAAGAATACCTAGTCAATTTCTGGAAGGTGTTTGAAGAAAGTAAGATTAGTGAAGAAAAGGAACGTTTTATTTCTATTTGGGATAAGCTTTATGACATCTATGAGGACTTTAACAAAAGATGTGATGATAAGCATTACTTTTATGAAGGTAAGCTTTATAAGACCTTGATCAATAACTTATCTAACCAAGACCTCAAAGCTTCATTTCCATATATACATTTTGTTGGGTTTAATGCATTAAATCAGTGCGAGAAGAAGCTTTTTTCTCATTTTAAGAAAGCTAGTACAGCTCGCTTTTATTGGGATTATGACCTTTACTACTTAGAAAAGACTTTTCATGAGGCAGGTAAGTTTATGCGCGTCAATCTAGAAATGTTTCCTGCTCCTAAAGACTTTGTTATTAAAAGTAATATTGAGGATAGGATTAATAAGGAAGCACTAAATATAGATGTATATAGTGTGGGTTTAGAAATAGGTCAAGCGATTAAATGTGGAGATTTATTACAGGCCAACAATATTGATTGTTCTCAAGAACAAACAGCTATTATATTACCAGATGAGCATTTGTTAATGCCAGTATTGCAAAGTTTACCTAACGAGACGGATAAGGTAAATATCTCAATGGGTTATAGTTTTAAAGAAACGCCATTATTTGCATTGTTTGATAACATCATGTTATTGCAAAATGAAAAATCTAAATCTAGTAGTTTCCATTACAAACCAAGTTTAGCAATTCTTAATCATCCTTATATCAATGATAGAAGTGAAGATCACAATTCAGTTATTGAATCGATTGTAAAGCACAATGTATTATGGTTAGGTAAGAAGCATGTACCTAGTTCTATTTTATGTAAGCACATTTTCAGAAAGTTAAAAGGTCACTTAGAGTTTAATGAATATATTCTTCAATTGCTCTTTAACCTTTACAATAAGTTTAAACAAACAGCAGGAAATCAGTTAGAGCAAGAGTTTATATATCATACTTATCTTCAGGTACAGAAGATTAATGAAAGCATAAAGGATCTTGCACTTGAAATAGATTTAGGAACTTATTTAAAGCTATTTAAGCAGATCTTAAACGATATATCAGTACCGTTTATAGGGGAACCTTTAGATGGGCTTCAAGTAATGGGCGTATTAGAAACCAGATCATTAGACTTTAAGAATGTATTTATCCTTTCTTTAAACGAAGGTAAGATACCTGCAAAGCAAGGAGAGCATTCTTTTATTCCATATGCACTAAGAAAAGGTTATGGATTACCTACAACCGAAGAATTTGATGCAGTCTACGCTTATTATTTCTATAGATTAATCCAAAGAGCAGATAATGTATATCTATTCCATAATAACATACAAGAAGGTGATGTAAAGTCTGAAAAGAGCAGATTCTTA
>JBELBA010000133.1:0-6508 GCA_042095635.1 Chitinophagales bacterium | reverse complement strand
AACTCTTACTGCTACTTTTCTTAAACCTGCTTCATAAGCTACCTTAGCAGCATCTGTTGCTGATTGTTGAGAAGCATAAGGAGTGTTCTTTTTAGATCCTCTGAATCCCATTTTACCTGCAGAAGACCAAGAAATTGCTTGTCCCTCTTTATTCGTGAAAGTGATGATAGAGTTGTTGAAAGATGTTTTGATAAAAACAAAACCTTCCGATTCTACCTTTACTACTCTCTTTTTAGATGTTTTTTTCTTCGCTGTCGCCATATCTAATTCAATTTAGTGCTAACTATTATTTTTTCTTGTTAGCTACAGTTTTTCTTCTTCCTTTTCTTGTCCTAGCGTTAGTCTTAGTCTTTTGACCTCTTAATGGTAATCCTTTTCTGTGTCTGATACCTCTGTAACATCCAACATCCATTAAACGCTTAATATTAAGCTGAACTTCACCTCTTAATTCACCTTCAGTTTTGAAGTCTTCAGAAATAATAGTTCTGATTTTTCCTAATTCATCATCATTCCAATCCATCACTTTAGTGTCTCTATTAACACCAGCTTTGTCAAGGATATCTTTTGAAGACTGTAAACCAATTCCGAAAATGTAGGTTAATCCAATTACACCTCTTTTATTCTTTGGTAAATCTATTCCTGCTATACGTGCCATACTATAATATTATTTTAACCTTGTCTTTGTTTAAATCTAGGGTTCTTCTTGTTAATTACATATAACTTACCCTTTCTTCTAACGATTTTACAATCGCTACTTCTCTTTTTAACAGATGCTCTTACTTTCATTTTCCCTTATTTATATCTGTAAGTAATTCTACCTTTAGATAAATCATATGGTGAAATCTCCAATGAAACCTTATCTCCAGGTAATATTTTAATATAATTCATTCTCATCTTTCCAGAAATGTGTGCAATGATCTCATGACCATTTTGAAGTTCTACTCTAAACATAGCGTTAGATAAGGCTTCTTTCACAATTCCATCCTGTTTTATTAAATCTTGCTTTCCCATATTTTAATCCCCAAAGGGCGACAAAAATAATTAATTAATTCTTTGTTTCCAAATTATATTGCTGTTGTTGTACTGACAGGCGATGCTTCATTTCTTCCCCTCATCTTTCCATCAGTCAAACCATCATAATGTTGCATTAACAAATAAGAATCAATTTGTTGCAGTGTATCTAAAACAACTCCTACAAGAATTAGTAAACTTGTTCCTCCAAAGAACATACTAAATTCTCTTTGCACACCTAATAAACTAGGATGAGCTGCAAAGGCAGGTAATATTGTTATGATACCTAATAATATCGCTCCAGGAAGTGTTATTCTTGACATAATAGTATCAATATGTTCTGACGTTTCTGCACCAGGCTTAATACCAGGAACGAAAGCACTATTCTTTTTTAAATCCTCAGACATTTGCTGTGGATTAAATAAAATCGCTGTATAGAAATAAGTAAATGCAATAACCATTACAAATAGAACTGCATTATAAGCAACTCCTGTAGGATCCATTAAACTTGCAACAATCCCATCTAATGATTCAATATCAGAACCAAACTGACCTAACATAGCTGGAACAAACATTAGAGCTTGAGCAAAGATAATTGGCATTACTCCAGAACCATTTAGTTTTAATGGTATATACTGTCTTGCACCAGGTATCATTGTTTCTCTACCCGCTACTTTTCTAGCATAAGTTACTGGTATTCTTCTTACAGCTTGCAATAAAGCAATACTTACCAAAACAATTGCAGCAAAGAATACTAACTCTATTAATACCATTAATGGCTGAGCAATAACTCCATCCCCAATAATTCCTTTAGTATCTAATTCTGTTAAGAATGATTGTGGTAATCTAGCGATAATACCTACCATAATTAATAAAGAAATACCATTTCCGATTCCTTTATCAGTAATTTTTTCCCCTAACCACATCACGAAGATGGTACCAGAAGTTAATACTACAGTAGTTGTTAACCAGAATAATGATGTATTTATTCCTTGACTAACTGCTCCTCCATAAGAGGTTGTTAAATAAGTAACATAAGCAGATGCTTGGAATAAAGTAATTACAATAGTTGCTAACCTAACCCATTGATTCAATTTTCTTCTAGAAGACTCTCCTTCCTTCTGCATTTTCTGAATCGCAGGAATTGTTAATCCTAATAATTGAAAAACGATAGACGCTGAAATGTAAGGCATAATACCTAATGCAAAAATCGAGGCTCTATTAAAAGCACCTCCTGCAAACATATCTAAATACTGTAACAGTCCGTTAGCAGTACCAGAATTATCCTCAACTAATCTTTGTAACTCTGACCCGTTGATACCCGGTAATACAACGTGCGCACCAACTCTATAGATAAGAATCAATCCTAAAGTTAAAAGAATTCTATCTTTTAATTCCTTAATCTTGAAAATATTCTTAAAAGTTTCTATCCCTTTCTTCATGGATTATAAGTTTACAGCTTTTCCTCCTTTGTCCTCAATAGCTTTTAATGCAGATTTACTGAACGAGTGAGCATGTACTTCAACTCCTTTAGATAATTCTCCATTACCTAAAACTTTCACTAAATCACCTTTAGCTATAATATTGTTAGCGTGTAAAGTCTCTGGTGAAATAACATCCAAATTAAATTTCTCAGCGATTGCTGATAATCTATCTAAATTGAATGGTGCAAATTCCACTCTATTAAAGTTCTTAAATCCAAACTTAGGAACTCTTCTTTGCAAAGGCATTTGACCTCCTTCGAAACCAACCTTTCTAGAATATCCAGACCTAGATTTAGCACCTTTATGCCCTCTAGTTGCAGTCCCACCTTTACCAGAACCTTCACCTCTTGCGATTCTTTTTCTGTTCTTGGTAGAACCTTCTGCTGGTTTTAAATTATGTAATTCCATGATATTATAATTCTTCTACTTTTACTAAATGTTGAATCTTATTGATCATCCCTTGAATTTGTGGATTTACATCCTTTTCAACTGATTTATCAATACCTCTTAAACCTAATGCAGTCATCGTATCCTTCTGACTTCTTGGTCTATTGATTATACTTCTAACTTGTGTAATTTTAACCTTTGCCATAACTCTATCCATTAAATACTTTCTCTAATGCAATTCCTCTTTCCTCAGCTACTACACCAGGGTTTCTTAATGCTACTAAAGCTCCGATTGTTGCTTTTACCACATTATGAGGATTTGAAGATCCTTGTGATTTAGCTAATACATCTGTTACACCAGCAGACTCAAGTACTGCTCTCATAGCACCACCTGCGATTACCCCTGTACCAGTAGAAGCCGGTTTTAATAACACTCTTCCACCTTTGTATTTAGCAAACTGCTCATGAGGAATTTGTCCTTTATAAACAGGTACTTTTACTAATTCTTTTTTAGCATCGTCGATTGCTTTTGCAATTGCTTCAGACACCTCTTTAGCTTTACCTAAACCGTGACCTACAATTCCATTTCCATCTCCAACTACTACTAAAGCACTGAAACTAAAAGTTCTACCACCTTTTGTTACCTTAGTAACTCTATTAATGTTTACAACTTTCTCTTTTAATTCGATATCAGCTGCCTTAACAGTTTTAACGTTAACCTTTGACATATACTATTTTTTTAGAATTTTAATCCTCCTTCTCTAGCACCTTCTGCTAAAGACTTAACTCTTCCGTGATAAATATAACCACTTCTATCAAATACAACAGAAGTAATTCCTTTCTCAGTTGCAACTTTCGCAATCATTTCACCAACTGCTTTAGCTTGCTCTGTTTTAGAACCAGCAATTCCAGCTTTAACTGATGAAGCAGATACTATAGTATGTCCTGCCTTATCATCGATGATTTGAGCGTAAATAGCTTTATTTGATCTGAAAACACATAATCTTGGCTTAGCATCAGATCCGCTAATTGTCTTTCTAACTCTGGCTTGAATTTTTTTTCTTCTAGCCTCTTTTTTATTCTTAATCGCCATAACTTATATAATTTTCTAACCAGCAGTTTTACCAGCTTTTCTTCTAATATGTTCACCTTTATATCTAACACCTTTTCCTTTATATGGTTCAGGACTTCTGAAAGATCTAATTTTTGCGGCAACCTGTCCCATTAACTGCTTGTCGTGAGATTCTAAAGTTACTAAAGGAGCATTACCTTTTTTAGATTCTGCACTTACTTTAATTTCTTTAGGTAAACTAAACATAATTGGATGAGAATATCCTACAGCTAATTCTAATGTTTGTCCTGAAGCAGAAGCTCTATAACCTACACCTACTAACTCTAATTCTTTCTTATATCCCTCGCTTACACCAGTAACCATGTTGTTTAACAAAGTTCTGTATAACCCATGTAATGCTTTATGTTTCTTTGCTTCAGTTGCTCTTGTAATGTTTGCAACTTCACCTTCAATATTGATGCTTATCGCCTCGTCCACCTTTTGTGATAATTCACCCTTAGTTCCTTTTACAGTAACAACGTTATTGTTGTCAACCGCAATTGTAACTCCGGAAGGGATTGCTACCGGTGCGTTTCCTATTCTTGACATCTTGTTTTCTTTTTACAGTTTAATAAACGTAACACAATACTTCACCACCAACTTTCTGAACTCTAGCTTCTTTGTCTGTCATTACACCTTTTGATGTAGAAACAATAGCAATTCCTAGTCCGTTCAAAACTCTTGGCATTTCTGCGCTACCTGTATATTTTCTTAAACCTGGCTTAGAGATTCTTTGTAAAGTCTTAATTACAGGACTGTTGTCCGTATTATACTTTAAAGCAATTTTAATCTCACCTTGTTTATTTTCAGTTTCTGAAACTTTATAACCTCTGATATAACCTTTATCAAATAAAATCTCAGTAATGCTCTTTTTAGCGTTTGACGCTGGAATAGCCACAACTTTGTGACCTGCCTTTTGAGCATTCCTAATTCTTGTTAAATAATCTGAAATTGGATCTGTCATCTCTCCTATCTTTTTTTATTACCAACTCGCTTTTCTAACACCTGGAATCTTACCAGCTGATGCAAGTTCTCTAAACTTAATTCTACAAATTCCAAACATTCTGCTATAAGCTCTTGGCCTACCAGTTAACTTACATCTGTTTCTTAATCTTACAGGTGAAGCGTTCTTAGGTAACTTATCTAAAGCATCCCAATCTCCAGCAGCTTTTAATTCAGCTCTTTTAGCAGCAAATTTTGCAACTAATTTTTCTCTTTTAACTTGTCTTGCGACTACAGCTTTTCTTGCCATGATTCTTAGTTTTTAAATGGAACACCTATTTCTTTTAATAATTCTTTCGCTTCCTCGTCTGTTTTAGCGTTAGTTACGAAAGTGATATCCATTCCTAGTAATTTGTTCACTTTATCAATGTTAATCTCTGGGAAGATAATTTGTTCTGTAGTACCGAAACTATAGTTACCTCTTCCATCGAAACTCTTTCCATTAATACCTTGAAAGTCTCTAACCCTTGGTAAAGAAACAGAAACTAATCTATCAATGAACTCATACATTTGATCGCCTCTCAGTGTAACTCTTGCGCCAATATTCATTCCATCTCTTAACTTAAAATTAGAAACGGCTTTCTTAGCTTTTGTTGCAACAGCCTTTTGACCAGCAATTTTTGTCATTTCCTCTAAAGCTACTTCTAAGATCTTCTTATCTTGAATCGCTTGACCTAAACCTTGGTTTAAACAAACTTTAGTAACTTTAGGTACTTCCATAATGTTCTTGTACGCAAACTTCTCTTGTAGTTTTGGTACAATCTCTTCCTTGTATCTTGTCTTTAATCTAGGTGTATAACTCATGATTATAGATTTTTATCTGATTTCTTTGAATACCTAACTCCAAAACCATTCTCGTCTTTTCTTCTACCTGTCTTAGTAGCAACACCATCAGCATCAACTACCATTATGTTAGAAATATGAATTGGAGCTTCTTCCTCAACAATTCCACCTTGAGGATTTTGAGCTGTAGGTTTCTTGTGTTTTTTTACAATATTAACACCTTCAACAATTGCTCTTTGCTTTTCATAGATCACCTTCTTAACTAATTTAGGATCATCTCCTTTAGCTGTCTTATGATCTCCCGCTATTACAACAACTTTATCACCCGCCTTAACGTGGAACTTAGGTTGTAATCCGTTTTTCGTTGTATTTTTCATGATCAATATATCTTCTCAATTAATGATTATAATACCTCAGGTGCTAACGAAACGATCTTCATAAAATCGTTATCTCTTAACTCTCTTGCTACAGGACCAAAAATACGAGTACCGATTGGCTCATCAGAAGGGTTTAATAAAACGGCTGCATTATCATCAAATCTGATATATGAACCATCTTTTCTTCTAAACTCTTTTTTTGTTCTTACTACAACAGCTTTAGTCACCTTCGATTTTTTAATGTTACCGTTAGGGTGCGCATCTTTCACCGTTACAACGATAGTGTCTCCAACAGTAGCATACCTTTTTCTAGAACCTCCTAGTACTTTTATACAAAGTACTTCTTTTGCCCC
>JBELBA010000132.1:0-6531 GCA_042095635.1 Chitinophagales bacterium | reverse complement strand
TTATTGTTTGGTGATGGGACTTACGATCCTTTAGGACATGAAAATTCTGATAACACCAATTTCATTTTAACTTATGAAAGTGAAATGTCCGTTGATCCAGTTAAATCTTATGTGTCTGATGATTTCTTTGGATTCTTGGATGATGATGAAGGTGCAGATATTGGCGCAGATGATGCTGGTCAGATTGATATAGGAATTGGAAGAATGCCAATTGGATCTGTTACTGAAGCAAATACTATGGTTGCCAAAGTTAAGGCTTATCTAGAAGGGACATACGGTAATTGGAAGAACAATATAACCTTTGTTGCAGATGACGAAGACAATAATATACATTTAGAAGATGCAGAGATTCTAGCCAAAACAGTTGCTGATAGGTATCCTTATATGAATATTGATAAAATCTACTTTGATGCTTATCCTCAAGAAAATGCTGCTGGAGGGGAACGTTACCCTGATGTACAAAAAGCAATTAACAATAAGATGTTCTCAGGTTCATTTATTGTTAATTATACTGGGCATGGAGGAGAATTAGGATGGGCGCATGAAAGAGTCTTAAACATGTCTGATATCAGATCTTGGACTAATATTGATAAGCTACCATTATTTATGACTGCTACTTGCGAGTTTAGTAGATACGATGATCCAAGTAGAGTTAGTGCAGGAGAATTAGTACTGTTGTTAGAAGATGGAGGCGCTATAGCTTTAATGACTACGGTAAGACTGGTGTATTCTTTTGCAAATCAGAATTTAGCAACGAATTTCTATGACATAGTATTAGAGAAAAATCAAAATCCTGCTTTAGGAGATGTTGTGCGAGCCACAAAAAACAATGCCTTAGCAGGTATAAATAACAGGAAGTTTACATTACTTGGAGATCCTGCTTTAAAATTAAGTTATCCAAAACATCACATTTCTACAAGTACGATCAATAATAGAGTACTTCAACATGGTATAGATACTGTAATTGTTGGCACTGATACATCTTTAATAGATAATGATACTTTAAAGGCACTTTCTAAAGTAGAAATATGTGGATTTGTTCATGACTCTAATGCGTTGAAGCTAAATAGCTTCAACGGGTTTGTTTATCCAACTATATATGATAAAAAACTAGAAATAGAGACCATGCAAAATGATGATGAAAGTGACATTACTGGTTTTGATTTACAACAGAATGTAATTTATCGTGGTAAGGCTACAGTTACTTCCGGAGATTTTTGTTTTGAATTTGTTGTGCCAAAAGACATTGGCTATAATATCGATTATGGTAAGATTAGTTACTATGCAGAGAATGGCGTGATAGATGCAACAGGTAATTTTGACAGCATAAATGTTGGTGGTACTGCTTCCTCATTTGCTGAGGATAAAGAAGGTCCAGAGATGGATATTTATATGAATGATGAAAATTTTGCTTTTGGAGGGATGACGGATGAGAATCCAATTTTGATTGTAAAATTAAGTGATAGTTCGGGTGTAAATACCGTTGGTAATAGCATTGGCCACGATCTTTCATTAACATTGGATGATGATCCGGAAAGAATAAACTTAAATAATTTTTATGAAGCAGATCTAGATAGTTATCAGTCTGGTGCATTAAGTTACCCTATGAGTGATCTATCAAATGGTAAACATACAGTTAATATAAAAGCCTGGGATGTTTTTAATAACTCTTCAGAAGCTTCTACAGAATTTGTGGTTGCAGCGTCTGCTACTATAGCTTTATCTCATGTGCTTAATTATCCAAACCCATTTGCGTCTAATACTACATTTTGGTTCGAGCATAATAGACCAGGAGAATTATTAGAGGTAAAGATCCAAGTTTATACTATATCAGGAAAAATTATAAAAACCATCACAACAAAGATCTCTTCGGAAGGTTTTCTCGTAAACGATATTATTTGGGATGGGAAAGATGAATATGGTGACAATATAGGAAACGGAGTGTATGTCTATTCTGTTGAGGTTCAATCGGAAGATGGTACATCTAGGGCTTTACAATTTGAGAAGCTAGTTTTATTGAAATAGTATAATATTTGTTAGTTCTATTCGTTAATAATGTTACTTTTATAGAGACGAATAAGATTTAATAGGGGAGTTTATGAATAAGATTTTTGCATTATTATTAGCCGTGGGATGTATTTCTGGGACTGCGTTTACGCAAAAGACAGCCATTAATACTAATGAGTTAGATGGAAGGGTAAATACAATTACAACAGCTGTTCCTTTTTTAAGAATTGCACCGGACGCCAGGGCCGGAGCAATGGGAGATGTTGGTCTTGCAACACCTGCAACTGCTGCAAGTATGCACTGGAATCCTGCTAAATTGGCTTTTGCTGAAAAGTCTACAAGTTTAACTTTTTCCTACACACCTTGGTTAAAACAATTGGTTGATGATATCTATTTAGCATATGCTACGGGATATAAACAACTAAATGATAAACAAACAATAGGTATTAGTTTATTGTACTTTAATTTAGGTAATATTCAGTTTACTGATATTCAAGGGCAAGATGCAGGGTCCTTTAATCCTAGAGAATTAAAAACAGACGTAGCTATTGCCAATAAATTAACAGATCACTTGAGTTTAAGTTTAGCATTAAGGTATGTTTATTCTAACCTCGCTTCCGGACAACAAAGTGGAGGTTCTGTGATTAAACCTGGACATGCTGCATCTGCAGATATTTCTACTTTTTATACAAATAGTGCAGATATTTCTACTTATAAATCTGACTATGCATTTGGTATGAATATCTCTAATTTAGGAACAAAGATTTCGTATACTCAGAATACACAGAAAGACTTTATTCCAATGAATTTAGGGCTTGGAGGTTCTTTTACGCTTCATTTAGATGAGTACAATAAATTTACTTTTGCATCGGATTTAAATAAATTATTAGTTCCTACACCGGTAGAATTAGATGTTGACCCGCAAAATGGAATTTATGATTATAAAGAAATGTCAGTTCCTGCTGGCTTGTTCTCAAGTTTTAATGATGCTCCAGGAGGGTTTAGTGAAGAAATGGCGGAGTTAATATGGTCAGTTGGTGCAGAATATTGGTATGCAGAGCAATTCGCTGTAAGAGGTGGTTATTTCCATGAAGCTGCGACTAAGGGTAATAGACAATTCTTAACTGCTGGTATTGGTCTTAAATTTAATGTTATTGGCATTGACGTTTCTTATTTGGTGCCAACCAATAATCAAGCAAGTCCGTTAGATAATACTTTAAGGTTTGCTTTAACTTTCGATTTTGACGAATTAGCGTCAGCTAATTCAACTTCAGATAAATAGCATGAATTTTAGAATAGGTTATGGCTACGATGTACATCAGTTAGCTGAAGGAGAAGAGTTCTGGTTAGGCGGAATTTTATTAGATTATTTTAAAGGTGGCGTTGGTCATTCTGACGCGGACGTTTTAATTCATACCATATGTGATGCTATTTTGGGTGCTGCAAACTTAAGAGATATTGGCTTCCATTTTCCTGATACAGATCCAGAATTAAAAGGAATTGATAGTAAAATTCTCTTAAAAGGAGTAATGAAAATTCTTAGAGCGAAAGGTTATGAGTTAGGTAACATTGATTCAACTATTTGTTTACAGAAGCCAAAGATTAATCCTCATATTCCTGAAATGCAAAAGGTTATGGCCGAAGTGATGGATATTGATATAGATCAACTTTCTATAAAAGCTACGACTACAGAGAAATTAGGATTTGTAGGAACGCAGCAGGGTATTTCAGCGCATGCAGTAGCCTTGATATATAAGAAATAAGTCATATTTAATTGTCCTATACTCAAAGCTTTCATAATTATCTGTGTCTTTCCAAAATTCTACCAGCAAAGGATTAGATGAAAGATCAGTTAAATGTATTAAAAGCAAGTTTGGATGGAGGTCTGTATGATGATCAAACCATCTAATTTAAACCCAAAATTTATTTTTACTGGTTTTACCAATACCAGGATTAAATCCATTGGTTGGATCTAAATTTTTATAAAAATTTCTTAGTACCGGTTTTGCTTCATATTCATGTCCAACATTGTGCTCTGCAGGATACTCAGCTCCCCTTGCATCAAATGTCTTAAGAAGCTTATCTTTTAATAGTTTTTCATCAACCCCTTTTTTTACAATATAATTTTGATGGAATACATGACAGAATAGATGACCATAATGTAGTTTGATTTCAATTAGTTCATCAATCTCTTTAGGTAGTTTTTCAAACCAATCTTTTTCATTTCGAGGAAAAGCTACATCTATAGACATCATAGCTCCAACTTCTTTCTCATGAATTGCATGATATCGACCAATAGCACTCCCAGCTACAAATCTGTGTAATACTGCTTTTTGACCTTCTTTATCATTACATTCGAAGAAATCACCTTCATTTTTAGTGAAGAATTCATCAAAATATTTTCTAGTTTCTTCTATTGCATCATCAGATGTTTCAATAACCCAGTGATGTTCATACTTTTCTCTGTATTCTTCCATTCTTTTAGGTAAATGATTTGGCCAAAAACCACTAAAAAATTGCATCAATCTATCAGATAATTTATTAGGTAGGAAATTGAATCTGCTGGCTAAAAGATCTACTTTTCTTTTTAAGGCAAATAGTGTTGGTATAAAATCAGTACCTAAATTATTAATTACTATAAAGTTGTCTTTGCTGTATTTTTTAGTAGCGTCATAGCATGCACGATGCAAATAATCTCCTGTTGTGGGCAGATTTTTAAATGTTGAAAGTATATCTCTCCTTATTTTCCAAATAACGTCAGGTTTATTGGTTCCAACATAAAAAACTTTGTGTTTTTTAGCTGCCGGGTAAGTATCAACTCTAACAGCGAAAACCATAATTTTACCAGCAGAACCTGATGCGCCATATAATCTTCTGATATCTGAATTAAAACGCGCAGGAGTGCTTTCATCAATTGCTCTTAACCTTTCTTCGTATTCATTGTCTGATGCTAATTTATCAGAATATTCAATATCAACTGAACTATAAGTTTTATTTTGTAAGTTGGTTAAAATCTGTTCTGGTGTTTCACCTAAATTAATACCTAAATCATTAACTAATATTAATTCACCATTTTCATTTATTTGCGCATAGATAGACAATTCTGTATAAGCGGGCCCTCGCTTGATTAAAGACCCTCCAGAATTATTACAAATTCCACCAACAATTGAGGCGCCTATTGAAGTTGATCCAATAACTGAATGTGGTTCCCTATCATAAGGCTTTAACTTATTTTCTAAACCATATAAAGTGCTTCCTGCAAGAGCAACTATTTGTTTGCCTTCATTAATAATTTGTATATCGTCAATTCGCATTGTGTTTATAATTACAATTGGACGATCGTAATCCTTCCCATCTGGTGTTGAACCACCAGTTAAACCTGTATTAGCCGCTTGTGCAATAACAATTACATCTGCATTAACACAAATTTGAAGTAGTTTCCATATTTCAAGAATAGTTAATGGTCTAACTACAGCGAAAACCTCTCCTGATCCAAACCTAAACCCTTTGCTGTATGAATGTTTACTTGATTCTGTAGTAAGCATATATTTATCTCCTACTACAGACTTTAGGTCTTTAATTAATTTACTTTTATCTAATGTTCTTTGCATATAATACTCGAAAAAATAATTATAAATAAAATTACTAATGATTAATTTATGTCATTAATAAAAAATGCTATTTATCTAGTGAAATTACTTATTTAAAATTATATCTAAATGTATTTATGAACCATTTTTAGGCTAATATGGTCTAGTATTATGGATTATAAATATAAATTATTTTAATGTTTAGAGAAGATAGAAAGTATCTGAAAAAAGAAAGCCCCTGCAATATGCAAAGGTTTATTAAATTGACCACGTCAGGATTCGAATATGGGATCTATATCAAAACATCTGAAGAGGTTATAATTGCAGCTGCCGGGACATCTTGTAGGCAGCAGATAAAAGATGGTACTTCAAGAGACGCCATGCATCCTGCAGAGATCTTATTAGACGCTATTATACAACATACATCCTATCCTCAATCATTATTTGTAAATTAGCCTATGTCATCTAGCATAGATCAAATAAAAGCTCCTATTGATGAGGAGTTAAAAATTTTTCAAAAAAAATTTAAGGCTTCCATCAAATCTTCTGTGCCATTATTGGATAAGATTACAGCTTATATGGTGAAGAAGAAAGGAAAGCAAATGCGACCAATTTTTGTGTTGCTATCTGCTAAGCTTTTTGGTGAGATTACAGAAGAAGTATATCGTTCTGCTTCTTTAGTTGAATTATTGCATACAGCTACACTGGTTCATGATGATATTGTAGATGATGCCATGAAGCGAAGAGGTATTTTCTCCATTAATGCTCTATGGAAGAATAAAATTGCAGTCTTAGTTGGTGATTTCATTTTATCAAAAGGTATGTTATTAGCTTTAGAAAACGAAGATTTCAAACAATTGAAGATTGTTTCTAGAGCAGTTAAAGAGATGTCTGAAGGAGAATTGTTGCAAATTGAAAAGACAAGAAAGTTAAA
>JBELBA010000131.1:0-6493 GCA_042095635.1 Chitinophagales bacterium | reverse complement strand
CATTGTTAGATAAGGTAGTCCTTTTATTAGGTATTACTGAAATGCAAACTTCTGAGGTTCCATTAAGAGTTTCTCTAGATGAATACATTGAAATATCAAAAATGTATAGTACACCTAAATCTAAAGACTTCGTTAATGGAGTTTTAGATAAAGTAATGAAAGACATCGTTAAATCTGGGGCAAAGGAACAATGAGAATTGGCTTAATCATATCGGTGTTATTTTTAATGGCTTGCACAGAGCAAGAAGCTACTAAATCGAAAGACGATGTAAATGTTAGTCTTATCAATAATCCGGTAACATTAGATGATACAGATAGTACTCAAATGCCAAAAATTCAGTTTGAAGAAGATTTCTATACATTTGGAGAACTGGTACAAGGAGAAGTTGTGGAGCATCGTTTTAAATTTAAAAATACAGGAACAGCACCATTATTAATCTCTGAGGCTAGAGCAAGTTGTGGATGTACTGTACCAAAATGGCCTAAGGAACCAATAATGCCTGGGCAGGAGGAATCAATAAGAATAAAATTTGATAGTAAAGGAAAGCAGGGTAGTTTTAGAAAAACAATTACCATACATGCTAATACACACCCATCAATGAATATAATTACAATTACAGGAAATATAATAATAAACTAGATTATGATTTTATTACAAGCACAAGAAGAACAAAGTATGTTACCAATGATTTTAATGGTTGTTGGATTAATTGCATTTTTCTATTTCACGAGTATCAGACCACAACAAAAGAAAGCTAAAGAAGCTAAGTCTTTTAAAGAAAGTCTTAATAAGGGTAACAAAGTAGTTACTGAAGGTGGTATACATGGTACTATAGTAAAAGTGGAAGAAGATGTAATCACTATTGAAGTTGAAAGTGGAGCTAGAATGAAAGTTGAAGCGGACCAAATTTCAACTGATAGAACTGCTTTAAGATATAATAAATAAGATGAGAGGAATGAATCGAAGTGATATTGTTAAAGTAGTCTATGCACTACTTTTATCTTTGTTATTTTGGTTGCTTAATGCACTCTCAGGGATTTACACTTCGGATAGTACAGTAGAAATAGCATACAATTCTAAAATTGTAGATGGTAATGGAGTTTCTAACCAATTACCTAAAGAAGTAAAAGTATATTATCAAGACATAGGTAGAACGATACTATGGAATAATATCAAGAATAACTTTAAAGCTATTAATATAGATTTATCTAGTGATGTGTCTTATTTAACCAACGGTAAAGAAGGTTATATAAAGAATGAAACATTATTGTCTAAAGCTTCGTCGATTCTTGCTACTTCATCAAAACTAATTGCTGTAGTCCCTAATAGGGTTTATGTTAGTTTCGAGAAACACGAATCCAAAGTTATTCCTATTGAAGTAGATTTTGAGTTAGCGGAAGGGATGGAAGACTATAATGTTACTTTTTCTAAAGCGATTGATTCTATTACCATTACAGGGCCAAAGGAATCATTAAAGAGTATTCATTATTGGAAAACTAGCTTGATTACAATTAGTCCGTCATCTACAAGTAAAACTTTTGTTTTAGACTTATTAGAACCAGATGACCAAAGTATCCAATTATCTAATTCTTCTGTGGAAGTGAATGTTTTTAGGGATCAATTTACTTTAGCAGAATTAGTAGTTGATATTGAATTAATAAACTTACCTAAAGACCATAAGGTTAGGTTGTTAAATACACAAGCCAAATTACAGTATCAAGTTTCAATTAGTAAGAGAGATCAAATCAAATCAGTAGATATAAAAGTCGTAGCAGACTTTGAGAATATAAACTTTAATGTTGATCAGTATATTGACGTTGAATTAATAACGTTCCCGGTTTTTATGAAGAATCCGGTCTTTGCTCAATCTTCGATACGTTTCATTTTAGAGTCTAATGACTAATCCAATTAAAATAGGAATAACTGGAGGTATTGGTTCTGGTAAAACAACCGTCTCCAAAGTATTTGAATTACTAGGTGTTGAAGTGTTTTCTTCTGATTTTGAAGCTAAGCAAATTATGCTTTCAAGTCCTGTAAAACAACAAATTATTGAATTACTAGGTACAGAATCTTATTTAGAAGACGGTAGCTTAAGCAGGATCTATCTTGCTGGTAGAGTGTTTAATGATAAGACCTTATTAAATGAATTAAATGATATCGTACATCCTGCTGTACTGGATGTTTATTTATCCAGCATAAAGCAATCAAAGGGCCTTTATGTTATCAATGAAGCTGCACTTCATGTAGAAAAAAATACTGGTTTAATGGATATACTTATCGTTGTTACTGCTGATGAGAGTGATAGAATATCAAGGGTAATGACTAGGGATGGAGTTAGTAAACAACAAGTATTAGATAGAATGAAAAATCAAACTTCCGAAGAAGAAAGACTAGCTGCTGCCAATTATATTATTAAAAACGATGGTCAGACATCAATTATAGATCAAGTACAAAAAGTACATGCTTCTATATTAAATCGAATAGGTTCTTAGCACCGATAGTTCTAGAAACTGTAAATCCTTCTGCAAAGGGTCTTTCGATACACCTTCCCATTTCTTGATCTCTTGATGTAATAGAATCGAAAAATGATTCGGATGCAATTAAAGTTTGTGGCTCCTTAGAATCCGGATTATAAAATTGTGAAGCATAAGCTTTTATCGCTGCTATCTTTCTATCCATATATCCTGTAGTATCAATGACCAAATCTGGTTGTTGCATTCTATACTGAATGTATTGATAGTTTAGTTTTGGTCTCCAAGCTTCCTGTGTCTTCCCATCTATGCTAGTTTCAATTTTTCTTAAACCAGCTTTAAAACTAGCTTCTTCAACTAACTTTTGAGCATTACCATGATCTGGATGTCTATCGCTAATAGCATTGGTTATTATGATTTCAGGTTGATACTTTCTAATCATCTTAATGATAGACAATTGTTGTTCTTTATTGTTTTCTATAAAGCTATCCGGTAAATCTAGATTTTCTCTAGCATCTAGTTGCATGATAGTCTTAGCATTTATTGCTTCTTGATTTCTTACTTCTACAGATCCACGAGTTCCCATTTCTCCTCTTGTAAGATCAATTACCCCAATCTTGTAACCAAGATCTTTATGTTTCATTAATGTAGCAGAGCAAGAAAGCTCAACATCATCAGGATGAGCACCAAAAGCAAGTATGTCTAATTTCATAATCCTCTATTTAGAAATGCTAATTTCCATAAAAATGGGTAAATGATCACTAAAACCTTTGAGATATTTAGGTCCTTGCCAAGACCTCAAAGGTTTTTTACCATTATGTTTTTCATCTTTAACTAAAAGCCAATCGATTTGAAAACAATCATAAATTTTTGTTTTACCGATCAAATTACTGCTGATAATGAAGTGATCATAAGTATACCATTTGCCTTGGTATTTTAATGTTCCATGTTTAATTGGGTAATGATCAAATACAAAATCTAGTAGATTTACTTTAACTAGATATTGTAATGATGGGTCAGTAGCATTATCATTAAAGTCTCCCATAATTATATTGTTGGCAGTTGATAAATTTTGCTGCAAAAGCTTAGCCATCTCTAATCTTTTAGGTGCAGATTTAGATTTACCTCCATATCTAGAAGGCCAATGATTTACAAATAGATGAAAGGTGTCTTGATAAAATTGAACTTGACTATATAGAATATCTCTTGTGACTAAATTACTATTAGTTCTAATTATAGTATCTGATAATACTCGAATGTTTTGATGACGATAGAGTATTGCACAGTCAATTCCTCTTCTATCTTTAGAGTCGAAATGAATAATCTTATAATCATAATACTTAAGAGGTGATTCGAATATTAAATCCTCTAACACTTTTAAGTTTTCAATTTCTGCTAATCCAATGATTTCTGGGGCATTATATTGAGAAGCCGCAAGAATGGCTTTCCCGATATTATTAATTTTAATTCTATATTTAGACTTATTCCATTGCTTAGTCCCTTTTGGTAAGAATTCATTATCATTAGTATGAGGATTATCTTCCATATCAAATAGATTCTCCACGTTATAGAAACAGATCTTTAGTTCTTGGGCAGGAAGATCTAAACAGATGGTAAGAAGCAATAAAATTATGCTGTATATTCGCATACTTAAAGTTAAGCATTCGATTTGAAAAAGATATTAATTACTGGCGCATCTGGTTTATTAGGAAAACATTTTATTCATGCTTTTTCTAAATTCTATGATATTACAGCCATCTGTTTTGCACGACCTGCCTATTATGAAAATGAAGTAAAGTGGTTAAAATTAGATTTAAGAGATAAACAAAGTCTTCGAGCATTAAAATCAATTAAATACGATTATATACTTCATTTAGCTGCGATGACACATCCCGAGGAATGTGAAAAGTATAAGGAAGAGAGTTTTAATATAAATGTTGAGATTACTAAGATGATTACCGAATTAGCAATTCAACAAAAATCAAAGTTAATCTTTACTTCTACAGATTTAGTATTTGATGGAGATAACGCTAAATACAGTGAAGAGGATGAAATAAATCCTCGATCTTATTATGCAGAACATAAAGCATTGGGAGAAGAGTATATTCGATTTCATTATCCCGGTAGCTTGGTGCTAAGGCTTTCTGTACAACTGAGTAAGGTGTTTGAGCAAGGATTCTATTTCGATATAATGAATCGATTAAAAAACAAGGAAGCCTTAAATGTCTTTAGTGATGAATACAGAAGCTTTACTTTTGCTAGTTATACTGTTAGGGTAATGCAGCAATTAATTAATCAATCTGGATTATATCATTTAGCTATGGAAGGTGGTTGTAGTAGATCAGAATTGACTTATGATATGGCAAATAAGTATCAATTAGATTCAGCTATGATAAAAGAGATATCAAAATCTTCTATGCTGTTTAAGGCGTTTAGACCAAAAGATACAAGGTTGAAATTAGACAAATTAAGAGCTGCACTTCATGAAGAGCTGCCCCTTTTAAAAGATGAAATCTAGTGATTAGATGTATTTATTAATCCAGTTACTCAATACTTTTGGTTTGGAACTTTTACCACTAGAGTAGGTGCTTAATTTTTCATTGCCATCAATAATGCACACAAATAAATTTTTATTTGTAATGTCTATTACAATAATGTTTTTACCTGAATTTCCCATTCCTTTTTTATCAGCACTTGAAGCTTCTAAGTATAGGATATTGTCTTTAAAAGAAATTGCATCATTTACCTGTAAGAAAGCCATTAAACCATCGTACTTTTCTTTTAAAGCAGCTTTCATGTTTTCAATAACCCAAGTGTTTCTAAAGAATCCTACTTCATATGGCATCTGATTAGCATATTTCTTCATGTATTCAATTCTATCTTTATTAAACTTGAAATACATTTTACCACTTTCTACTTGTTGCTTTGGAGAAAAGGCTCCAAAATGTGTAAATACGCCACCATTCTTTTGTTCTAGACCCAAAAGGATATCATCCTTTTTTAATAATCCTTTACCACTTATACACTTATTAACTAGGATGTCAATTCGAGTATCAGAAAGTGATGTGATCTTGCAGTCATAGATATAACTTTCTTCACTGCTTTTAGATTTGAATTCTGCTATTGTTTTAGATTCTAATTCATAGATAATAATTTCATACTGATATACTTTGCTTTCTATTTTCTCTTGATATGCATAGGTACCTTCCCAATCTCCAGCAAATAAAAGTTTCTGAGCCAGAATAAGTAATGTGAAAATGCTTCCTTTTTTAAGTAATAAAAGACCCATCTAGAAATATTTTTGAATGCTATTGAACTAATTTTACGAACTTTTTTATTGAAAAGATTCCTTGAATTGAAAATATGATTCTTTCTAAGTTATATTTGCTTTCAAATAAAGTTTTAATAAAAAAAAAGGCCTCCAATTTGGAGGCCTTTTTTTTATTGAATGATTGTCATTTCTTCTACCAGATGACCAGCACCTGCAAATTTATCTATTATAAATAAAATGTATCTGATATCTGCATTGATACATCATTTATAGTTAGGGTCAAATACTAGATCTCCAGTCATTGCTTCCCAGTTACCATCAAAAGCACATCCTATTAATTCTCCATTTCCATTAATTACTGGACTTCCAGAGTTACCTCCAGTGATATCATTATTAGTAATAAAACATACCACTAGTTTATCACCTTCAATACCATATTGACCATAATCTTTAGCTTCATATAGTTCTACTAATTTAGCAGGTACATTAAACTCAGGATCATTATTATCCATCTTTTCGATTAAACCTTCCATAGTGGTAAAGTGATTATATTCTAGACCGTCTCCTGGCTCATAAGTTTCAACTTTACCATATGTTGCTCTCATTGTAGAGTTAGCATCGGGATAGAATTTCTTATCACTATTCATTTCCATTAAACCTTCCATGTAAAGTCGCTTGTTAGCTGTTAAAGCAGAATTAATATCAAAGTAAGCTGTCTTAGTAGTGATGAATTTAGATTCAACTGAATTA
>JBELBA010000130.1:0-6595 GCA_042095635.1 Chitinophagales bacterium | reverse complement strand
CCTCTGCAGGTAGGGTATATCTGCATAATTCTCCATCTTCCGTTTTTTCTAGGATGATAGTAGGTAGTATATTTTCACCGGTTGATGTATAGGTGTGGCATAAGTCTGTGCCGTAATCTCCATCTCCATAAAAGATCATGAAAGTGTCCAAATTACTTGTATTTTGCATATCAAAACAAATATCAAGCGGTTTACATCCTTCGTTTATTCCTAGTATAACTAAATCTGTTTGTGGTCCCCTAATCTTAACATAGTCTTCTTTTATAATAGAATCTACACATCCAGCTCTAGTTGTAACTTTTAGTTTAATGTCAAAGTTACCTGCCTCAGTATAGTTATGTGCGGTTGCTGTGCCAAGTCCGATACCTGTACTGTCGCCATAATCCCATTCATATCTTATAATATTAGATTGAGATGAGTCATTAAAGTATACTAAAATAGGGGGGCAGAACTTATCCGTTTCACTAATAGCTCCAAAGTTAGCCACAGGATTGTCAACCATAATATAATTTGTATAAGTAAGTGTATCTATGCAATTATTTACGTCAGTACCGATTAATAGAACATCATAAACACCTGCACTATCAAATATAAATTCAGGATTATAGCCATTGAAATTACTTTCTCCAACTTCCCATTGATAATCAACATCCCAACCTCCAGAATAGTTAATTAACGATAAACTATCATTTAGACAGTAATATTGATCGACTACTCTGTATTCCAAATAAGGACTAGTATGGAAAATATAATCTTTGAAAGCAGTATCAGCTAGACATCCATTAGCATTGATTACTCTTAAACTAACATCAGTGTATCCTCCACCAATTTTTTGAAAATTGAAAAAGGATTGATTTGGATGTTGCTGAGAGGTAGATCCCCATTTATCAAATTCCCAGTACCATGAGGTAATTGTTGTATCGGATGTAGATTGATCTGTAAAGTTTACTTCTAAAGGCATACAACCGCTTGTTACATCTGCAACAAAGTTGACTATAGGGTTCTTATTAACTTCAATAAAGTCTTCTTTAATAATGGTATCAAAACATCCATTAGTGTCTTTGTAGCTTAACTGAACATCAAAAAGACCATCAGACTGAAATGCTTGTTTGGGATTTTGATTACGAACTGTGTCAAATCCTGAAAAAACCCACCACCATTGTGTTCCATAAAGAGATAAATCTGTAAAACTAACATTAACCCCTGCACAGCTTTTTTGCGTAGCGGCAGTAAATTGGGCAGTAGGCTCAAATACAAACACATCTTTGGTAAATGTGCTAGCACAGCCAGTTGTATAATTTACGGTCTTTAATTCTACTGGATAAATAGCATTGGCTCCATAAGTATGTTCAGGCTCTAATTCATAAGAAATGACACCGTCTTGGAAATTATAGATATTTTCATCTGCATCTTCACTAAGGTTATTAAAAGTTACTTTATAATGATCTATACAATCATGCAAATCATCAAATGCCGCCTTAGGACCTAAGATTCTTACTATATTATCGAAGTCTACTCGTGCAAAACAATTATTAGTATCTCTAACTTCTAAAGTGATGGATTGTAATCCAAGTTCATCATATAAGTAGGTTGGTTGTTGTTCAATAATAGTATCTTCAGCATTAAAGAACCATTTCCATTCTATCGCATCTTGGCTTAAATCTAAGAATTGAACATCTGTTCCATAACATACTAGACTGTCACTTACAGCAGCGCTAGCAATAATTTCAGTTATCAATACCGTATCACTATATGTGTTCGAGCAAGCTAAATCATTATTAGTGGTTGTGAGTGTAACTTTAAAAGCACCTCTTTCACTGTAAGTATATCTTGGATTTTCTTCTGAACTTGAAGCACCATCACCAAAGGTCCATGCATAAGTTTGAGCCAATTTAGAATTATCATTAAATTGAACGCTATAAGGTGTTTCACATTCAATGCTATTTTCAAAACTTGAAATAGGTCCTTTTATTGTAAAATAGTCTTCTTTAATAATGGTGTCAGTGCAAATACCGTTTGTAGTAATGATTAATTGAACATCATAGTTACCAGTATCGCTATAAAGATATTTAGGATTTTGATTGGTAGAACTTCCTCCATCTCCAAAATTCCAAAGCCAAGACTCTGCGATATTAGATTCATCTGCAAAAACTAGACTATCATTTCCAAAACAAATAGCAGCAGAGTCATTTGCACTAAATTTTGCAATAGGGACTATTATAATAATAGTATCGGTATAAGTGTCTATACAACCAGTATTAGTATTTGTGCTCGTTAAGCTAACAGTATAGATTCCTTCATCTTCAAATTGATGAATTGGATTTTTAAGTACTGAAGAATCATCATCACCAAAATTCCAAAAATAATTAGTTGCTGCAATGGAAGAGTCCTCAAATGTAATGCTCTTAGGACTATCGCAATCTAAATCAAAATTAAAACTTGCTTTAGCTCCTTGTATAGTGAGGTCTACCAAACTATCTGTTGTTGAACAATAATCATTAAATGCTGTTAAGTATACAGTGTAAAGGCCAGGTAATTCAAAATGGTATTCAAAATTAGAGAGTGAGTTATCGATATTATTGTCACCTAAGTTCCATAAAAAGCTATCTGCATTAACACTTGTATTATTAAAAATTAAAGTGTCGCTGAAGCAATTGATAGCATCTACATTTATTGCTGTAGAAATTTGATCAGTGTTAACTGAAATACTTTTATTGGCAGAACAATTAGTGAAAGTGTCACTCACGGTTAATTGAATATTATAAGTCCCAAATGCTAAGTATTGATGATCAATTGATGCGGAATCATAATTATTTCCATCATTCATATTCCAAGACCATTGGTTTGCATGGCTATTAGTATCCTCAACACTTATATATCTGCTAGTATCACAGTTTACATTTACTAGAAAGTCTTTAAATGGTTTACTGACTTTAATGTATTTATACCTTGTTCTTGTATCAAAGCAATTAAGATTAGTATCTTGAATGGTTAAAGATACAGTCATGTGTCCAGAGTTGGTGTAAGTATGGGTAACATTGCTATCTACACTAAATTTGTTATCACCAAATTCCCAAGAATAGCTATCTCCATTAATGGATTGATCTGTAAAGTTTATAAGGGTAGGCGTATCACACGCTAATTGAATATCAGATTGAAAGTCTGCATATAGAAGAGGAGGCTCGTCAATTCTAATATTCTTAGTTAAAGTGTCATTACAGTAATTACCATAAGTATATAAGGTAACAGGATAATCTCCTGAGTCTGGAAAAGTATAAGAGAAGTTTTGAGTAGGCACAGGTTCATCATCTCCAAAGTCCCATTTCCATTGATTTGGTGCTGGTGTAGTAAGATCTGCGTATAATAAACCTGGTGAACAATAAGAATTACTTGATGTATCAAAATCAATATTGAAATGCTCCACAATAATCATATTATCTACAGACTTAGAATGGCTACAACCTATACTATCGATTACTGTTAATGTGATATTAAATAGCCCATTTTCTTTGTAAGTATAAGAAGGGTTGGTAATTGTATCTAATGCTCCATCTCCAAAGTTCCAAATGGAAGCATCAGCATTTAAAGATTGATTGTTGAAGTTAACAATATATGGGGTGTCGCAACCTAGTAATGTATCACTTGCAAAGTCTGCATAAAAGGTTTGTCTGATATCAAAAAAAACAGACATAGTATCTTCACACTGATAATCATCTGTTATAGTCAATAGCGTTTTAAATAGGCCTGTATCGCTGAATGTATGAATAGGATTTATAGCATTTGAAGTATTACTGTCTCCGAAGTTCCAATCCCAATTTGTCGTATAGAAGGAAGAAGTATCAATGAATTTGAAAGTAAAAGGATCGCAAGAATCAATTAACTCATAATCAAAGTCTGCTTCTAAAATTCTAATCTTCACAAAATCACGTAAATACTTACTTCTTTTACAGCCTAGACTATCAACAACATTTAATGTAATATCATATTCTCCAGTATCTAAATAGGTATAGCTAGGCTGAAAAGAAGAATCTCTATGATCAGAATCTTCACCAAAATTCCATATAAAATCCATGAAATCTATGGAACCATTTCCTGTGGTGTTATTTATAGCAGATATTTCATGATTAAAATCACAACCTAATTTATGGTCAATATCAATATCAATTCTAGGAATGCTAGCAGTTAAATCGAAGGATATTTGTTTTGATGTTGTAGAAGAACAACCTAAAGAATCAGTAACCGTAAGGGATATACTTGCATTTGTGCTTTCTGCGTAATTTACACAATCGTTTTGATCAGTTGAGGTTTTTCCATTACCAAAGTCCCATAGCCATTCTGCCAGTGGAGCGTGCCAGAACTTTGTTGAGTCTGCAAAACAAGCTTCGTGATTAATGCAACCTCTTTGCGTAGATAGTAATTCAAAGTCTACTTCTGGATGAGCTCCTACTGTTATATAATTCTCTTTTATTAGGGTATCTCTAGAGCTGCCGTCTAAGGCATGAATAATTAGCGTAATCGAATATATTCCAGAATCTGAGAAGATATATACGGGTTCATTTTTTCCTTCTCCAACAATAGTATCACCAGTTTCTCCTATTATCCAAAAATATTTGGCTTCGTCTGGTTGTATAGAAGATCGATCAATAAACTGAGTAGTAAAAGGAACACAACCTTCATAAACACTGTCTTCTGTCATAAAGTCAAGGTCTAATTGGCCAAAGGCATTCATGCTAAAAAGCATTGCTAATATGTTCAGTATTTTTCTCACCTAAAATTATAGCTTAAATATACTGAAATTGACAATCAGTTCAAATAATCTTCTAGGTATTCGATTACTTGAAGGGTAGTACCCTTATTTGCTTCTAAATATGCTCTAGAAGATTGATAATTAAGAGATTTTGATAACCCTCTGGTAAGCAATTGATCAAATTCTTGTTGGTTGGAATAAGTGAAAGCAGCATTTGTTTTTAACATAGCTATTGCTTCATCAAACTTATGGTATTTAGGACCAAATAAAATAGGTTTATCTGCTGCTGCAGGTTCTAAAGTATTGTGTATACTATTATTGTTTCCACCACCTATAATAACTATGTCACTGTATTTGTATAGTTGTTTTAGCATTCCAATTTTATCAATAATAAGGCAGTCGACACTCGATTTAGGCGCCAGAATATATTCACTTAGCGTTTGAGTGTTGTAATTATCTAATTTTGAATCTATATTTTTGATACTTTCCTTATCTACTTCATGAGGAGCAATAATAAGTTTAAATCTAGAATTTGAATCGAATTGATTAATCAATGTAGCTTCATGGATATAACTGCTTCCTATGATGATTAGTTGGTCTTCCTGCTTATAATTATCGATCCAATCATTTTTGATTTCTAAATCTAATTGAAGGCAACTATCAATTCTTGTATTTCCACTTTTGATGAGGTTATTAAAACCATGTTCTTCTAGTAGTCTTTTTGTAGTGTTATTGATGCAAAAAATAGCTTCAAATGCTTTCATCTTTTTAAGATGAATAGCTCCAAAAGAGCTAAATATAAAACTATCATTCTGGTAATTTGCAGCTAGATTAATGATAGGCTTATTAAAGTGTGTAATTAAATTTATCCAAATATCATTTCCATTGATTATCAATAGTTTAGGTTTGCATAATTTAATAAAAGATTTAATGTTTGAAAGAGTGTCGTATGGTAAATAAATCAACTCGTCTATTAGATGACTATCCTTGAAATTATTAAAGCCTGAAGGAGAATAGAAGCTCAGTAATATATTTTGTTTTGGAAACGCTTTATTGATACTTTTTAGAATAGGTTTGATCTGCTCATATTCTCCTAATGAAGCACACTGGAACCATATATGATTATCGTAGTTCTTTGATGGATCGATGGTATGATTTCTTCCTGCTATAAAAGCTTTTGCTTTAGTGTGGTTAAAAACAGATAGAAGCTTAATTAAACCGAAGTAACATGCTATGACAATGTTGTACAAAAACATTAATAGTAGTGATCTCCAGATTTTTTCTCATTATTGATTGTAAAGATCCATCCTATTTTAAATCCTATTAATTGATTTAAGGTGGGTGTGATTAAAGCTTGTTGAAGATCATATTGGTAACTTCTAAGACTATATGTGTAAGCGGTATTAAACTCAATTCCTGCATAAAGACCATAGATATTACTATAAGTAGGAATGTCTGATATATTTTTCTGGATTAAAGGTGGTAAATACAAATAGCCGATAAAAGCACTATAATTTAAACCTCCTGCTAATCTATCATATCCTTTTACATAAGGATCCTGAAACATAGGGAAGTTAGCGATATCGCCACCAATGTGCACTTTATGTTGTAGGTATCCAATTCCTCCTTGAATCCAAATACCAGCATTTTTATTCATTGGATTAATCGGAATGATTTTACCCAATTTTGCTTCTATTTTAAAACCCCGTCCTTTCACTTTTGGTCCGGCAGGAGTGCCGTCAGTTCCGATGAAATGGTTGTATTCATTTGCTAGACCTTCAAATTGAGAAGCGTTATTTAAAGGCGCTTCAAATAAATAATCGAAGGATATCCCAATTGTGAAGCGTT
>JBELBA010000129.1:0-6605 GCA_042095635.1 Chitinophagales bacterium | reverse complement strand
CGCTCTTCCGATCTAGAGCAACAATATACTGTTCTATTTAAGGTTCAACATGAGGGTATTAATGAATTAAGCTATAACCAGCTTACTAAGGCCGATTTATGGAAATTAGAACGATTGGTTGTTAACAGATATGATATTGATAGTGTAGCAACAGCAAAGTGGATTGCTACAATTGATTCTTGTAAGCAGTATATCAAGTACGATTTAAATGATAGAAGATTACATGTTTCTAATAAGTTGGAGTTATTAAAGAATGAATTACAAGTACAAAATGTTCATTCTACAATGCATTTTAAAGATGGACCAATTTATAATGGAGATGTATCATTATTAAATATTGAGAACATCAATCTAAACAGTTTATTTGAGTTGAATGATTATGTAAGTGACATCAAAGACGCTTATGCTAATCTATTTAAAAAGGCACATGAAAAGCTGAATATCCTTAGATTCCAATTACAAGAGACACCAGATAAGAAAAAGCAATATAAAGCAGCTAAAGCGCAATTCCATAATGAAGAATTAGCAGGACTAGTGAAGAAGCAATCTGCTACAAAGAGGATCAAAAACAAAGATGGACATTTAATACAACTTGTAGACCCTATTTATAGAGATCCAATGAAAAACAAAGGATTCTTAGATTATAGAACACACTTCTTTGCACCAAAGAAAAGAATGTTTAATCAGAATTTTGAAACCTTTAGTTTTAATATGGCAATGATCTGGGTGATGTCAATTATACTTTATATCACTTTATTTTTCGGTGTATTTAAAGCTTTATTAGAGCACTTAGAAAGATTACTTGGATTTATTAGTGATAATACAATTGGGCCATTATCTCAATGGTTGAAAAAATGATAATAAATTAGGTATTGAACAATATTATTGCAATTTTAGTTACAGCAAAACGAATTAAGATGAGACAATTTATTAAAGTAAGTCTACTATGTTCACTTGTGATTGGAATGTTTTCTTGTGGTGGAGACAGTTCTGATCAAGAAGACCTGAACTTACTAGATGATAACACGGCAAGTGTTAAATCAAAAGAACTAGACATACCTAGAGAAAAATTGTATGAAGTAATACAACAAATACCTTCTCCCTTAGAGATTTCAAAGCTCATTGAAGAAAGTGGTGCAGTATACAATGAAGAAATGCTAAATGAAGTAGATAACTCTGAAGAATATAGTAACAAGTATTCTCAAGCGATCAACTTAGGAATATATGGTACGGACTTAGGTTATATCAATATGTATAGTAGCTATACTTCTTCTCTTATTTTCTTAGGAGCAGTGAAGGATTTAGCAGAAGAACTAAGAGTAAGTCAATTCTTCGATTTCACAACCATTAGAAGATTAGCTTCTAACAGTGAAAACATTGATTCAATCTTGTATATATCTACAGATGGATTTGATAAAATGAATCAATACTTAAGATCTGAAAAGAGAGATGACGTTTCTATCTTAATGCTAGTAGGAGGATGGTTAGAAGCATTGTATATTCTATCTTCCGTAAACGAAAGTCATACTACAGCTGAATTAACAGAAAGAGTGGGTGAACAAAAAATGTTATGCGATAACATCTTATTCTTAATCGACCTTTATAAAGAAGATACTTACTTCGCAGCATTAGGCGATAAAGTTAGAGCACTTAAGAAAGAATATGATGGTGTAAAGATTAACAATACTGTAGGAGAGCAAATTGAAAAAGAAATAGATGGTGTTTTAGTAATAGAAAGTACTAGTACCAGTTCTATTGAAATGACAGATGAAGTTTTAGCAAAAGTAACAGCTAAAATTAAATCGATTAGATTATCATTAATTGAGACCAATGAAAAATAAGTGGAACTTAATAGTACTCGCATTGGCATTGGCTTCAACAATGGTTGGAAACGCACAATGTAACCAAAAGAATAAATGTGTTCAGAACTTAGCAAAATATACATTGCTTAAGTCTTACAATATAGATTTACCAGAAAGAAAAGGACAGATGGATCATCCAGATGAAGCTTCTTACCCAGCAATTCTTTCAAAAGGAGTAAGATATAGACTTGCAGGATGTCCTAATAAAATGGAATCTAATACGGATATGGTATATGCGTTATATCTTGGTAATGATCTAATATCAACAAACAGAAGTAAGAGTGGTAAAATATACGCTGCTCTTGAATTCGTTTGTAACAAGACTGGTGTTTATTACTTAAAAGCATACTTCGTTGAAGGCGCTAAAGGATGTGGCTCTGCATCACTAAGTATGGCTAAGTAAAGTGCTTTTCAATGTTATCTCTGTAATCTCAGGGCTGATTCCTACCCTTCCTGGGAAGCCAATATAGCCAAACCCTGCATTGACATATATATGTCTATTGCCTTTTGAATAAAGACCTGCCCATTGCTTATAAATGTATTTTACTGCAGACCATTGAAAGCCAGGTATTCTTATCCCAAATTGCATTCCATGTGTGTGTCCAGAGAGGGTAAGATCAATATTAGTTTCGGTAAGTACCTGCCCTTCCCAATGTGAAGGATCATGAGACATTAAGATTTTAAATTCTTTATCATAACTACCTTCGAGCGCTTTTTGTAAATCTCCATATTGTTTTCGCAAACCTCCTTTCATCCCCCAATTTTGTACTCCTATTAGTCTAATTTTATCATCATTAACTTGGATTAATTCATTTTCATCCATCATTAATTTAAAACCAATGGTTTTATGAAACTTACAAATTGCTTCAAAATTAGCTAACTTATCTTCGGCTCTTTCCCATTGTCTGTAATCTCCGTAGTCATGATTACCCAAAATAGAATATTTACCGTATTTAGCCTTTAGCTTTGAAAGCACAGGCGCCCAACCCTCCGTTTCTTGGGCAAAGTTATTTACCATATCGCCAGTAAATAGCAATAAATCTGGCTGTAAATCATTAATTTTCTCAATAGCTTTTTCTACGGGTGCATAATTATTATAAAAAGAACCCAGATGCATATCTGATATTTGAACGACTTTAATTCCATCAAATGATGATGGCAAATGATCAAAAGATAACATCTCTTTTTTTACATTAAAATCAAATCTACCTTTTAAAACACCATAAATAATAGCTCCCATAGGAATAGAAGCAAACAACAATCCGATTTGGTTAATAAAAGTTAACCTAGATATACCGCTATCACTTACCGGTTTTATAAAAGAATTAGTTGCCAGACGTGATAAATGAACGATATCATCAATAGCCAAAACTATTGCATAGACCAGTTTAGGTAGTAAAAACAAAAGTAATGCAGCAAAGCTATAGTTAAAAAACGCTAGCTTTTGCCCTGTGCTAAAGGCATCACGAGCAATAAAAGCATTATAAATGATTAGTATCAATAAGGCAAAACTAGCGCCCCAATATAAATATTTTATTACTTGCTTGGCTGGCTGATCTAAATCAGTCATCAGTATTCGAATACCTCTATATACATACAAATCAATAAGTAAGTATATAATACCTACATAAATTAAAAGCATCCAAGGACCAGAACCACTTTTCATCAACTTATTATTTTAATTTTTCTTACAAAAAATAAAGCTATTAAACTCGAAAATATAGCAATGTAACCGATTATCTCATAATTTTCAATACTGCTGCCAGAATCAATGATTACAAAAGCAGCTATTTGCGTCGAAATTGCTGCTGCAAACTCTCTAACTGCTGTATTAATACTCATAAAACCTGCACGCTGATTTTGAGCTACAGCACTTGCAATAATGGTATTAGCAGGCACCATTCTTCCAGAAATAAAAATAAAAAATGGAACAGTTACTAATAAGGCTTCTTGAACACTGCCCTCGCCCAATCTCGTAAGAATAAAAATTGGTACTAGTGAAAGCAATATCATCAGCGTAAATATATTAGACCGACTAGACCTATCTGCCCATTTTCCAATCAAAGGCATCGTAATAGTTGTAGCAATACCTCCTATCATATAAATATAAGTTAAGTCTGTTTTTTCTAAACCTACATTAGTTACCATATAAGCACTTATAGTAGGTATAACAGTAAATTGACCTATGATTACTAAAAACATTAAAATTAGGGCGTTTCGCTGATTAGCATCAAATAGACTTCTCTTAAATACATCAAATATATTTTGCTTATTTGTAGGACCATTTAAATGGTCATTTACATTTGGTAAAAAGATAAAACAGGCCAATAAAACTATTATACTTAAGATTGCTATAGCTAAAAATGGAGCAGACCAGGTAAAATTATCTGCCAAATATATACCTACAGGCATACCTACAATGGATGAAAGCGAAAAAGCAACCATAATCATAGACATCGCAAAGGCTCTTTTATGAATTGGAACTAAGTCACCTATCATGGAAATAACCATAGTTCCGGTCATTCCACCAAAAGCACCAGAAACTATACGAGCAATGATAAGTTGGCTATAATCTTTAGCAAAAGTACAACCAAAAGTACCTAATATAAAACCTGATAACAGTAATAAAAGGGCATATTTTCGATCAAATTTTTCAATGAAAGGCGCTGCAATTAGTGCAAAAGCACCGGCAGAAAAAGCATAAGCAGATATCAAATAATTAAATGCTTTAATATCAATTTGCATGCTTTCTCGCAAGAAGGGATTAAGCGGCATCATAACCATAAAATCCATTACATGCACAAACTGACAAGCAGCTAATAGAAATATGATAAATCCAAGATTACGCATAAATTGATGTATATACACCAAATTAAGGATATCTAAGATGAAGACCTAGTAATAAGCCTAGAATTAAGATTTATTATGAATTAATGCTGAATGACTAGTTTTTTGGAATAAATCTCGGTCTGATTCGAAAGCACAATTTGATACATTCCTCTATCCAAATTTTTAGCAATCTGATAGACATTTAAACCTTCGTTTGAGTTAAGCATTTCTCGGTGCACAATTTGCCCGGTTATGGCTATAACTTCCAATTTATAATAAGAACGCTTATTATCTTCTAGATTGATGAGTATTCCTACTTCATTAGCATACACAGTAAAACCTGCAAGACTTGCCATAAAGCCTGTTGAAACACTTGATACGCTAGAGTAATTATAGCCACCATCAAAATCAACTTGTTTTAACCTGTAATGACTAATTCCGCCTAGTGGATTTGCATCTACAGCACTGTAATATAAATTAGAATTAGAGTAACCTGCACCTTCTAATCTATCTATACTGGACCATTTACCTCCATCCTTTTTTCTTTGAATATCAAAATAATCATTATTGAGCTCTGAACCTGTTACCCAATCAATTAAAACTTCTTCATGATCCTCTTCATAGTGGGCGTTAAAGCTTAATAATTCAATAGGTAAAAGGTTATTTCCATGCCTCGATGCAAAAGTAAAAGGGCTAAACTCATTTATAGCAAACTTAGTCTCTATATAGTTATTTATTGTATCCCTTGCATACCAATTAGAATTTGTATCTGCTCTAGTACTGTCCCAGCAACTGCCACCCCAATGCGCAATAACTACATCACCTATAACAGGTTCAGATAAATCACTATTGTCATTATAATAAAATCTTAATTTAGCATTAACAGCATTATTGCGTCTTACATGAAAATAATCTTGCTTTGAGACTTTTCCAATCAACTCGCCAGTGCAAATATTTGCACCCAATACTCTAGCACTAGTATCTACATATTTTACGGTCCAATCTTCAGTACCATCTGAAGATGGCATTATCCATACAGATGCATAATATCCACCATTTCCTGAAGGTACTTTTAATGAATCTAGATAACTCCCACCTCTAGCCTCGTAATCTTTAATAATAACAGGTCCATCAATATAAGAAGAATCATTACCACCTTTAATTTTATTCGTATGATGGTTGGCATGATTAACAGTAAGTGTATTGTTCCAACTAGAAACTATCATTCCATCTGAAATCGTTATACTGTCCGTTAATATGGAAGTTTGCAACTCCAAACTATCTTGAAGAGCAGAAACTTTATTAACCTTCACATTGTAAAAATCAATATTGTTATTTCCTGTTATAAGTTGCTTTAGTGCTCCATCAAAAATAATTTCAGAGGTACCTTTTGTAAAGGTACCTGTATTCGTGAAATTTCCTTCCAAACTCAATACCGCATTATTCATAGTCAGCGTACCTCTATTATTAATGTTGCCTCCCAAGTCATAAGTTTTAGCTGCAGTTAGTATAACACTAGCCCCATTTTTAACTCCAAGACTATCAAAGGCCATATTATCAATGAAAGTATAAGAACCTGCAATAGATAAGGGTAACGAAGATAGATTAGAGGATGCCTCTACAGTTACATTTTTTGAAATACCACTTAGATAAAATATCCCTGATCCTGAATGATTAACAGTAGCTGTTCCATTCATATCTAAATCGCCTGAAACCTTTAAACTATCAGAAGAAGACCAAGTTAGCATTGCACCTGTATTAATGGTAAGATTAGCACAATCTCCTTTAGTGTCAAGTGTTGGTTCAAAACTACTACCAGGATCAATGGTTACATTATTTCCACAAGGCACAGTACTAGGACTCCAATTAGTATTTTCATTCCAGGAAATGCTAGTTGCCCCTAACCATGTAAGA
>JBELBA010000128.1:0-6611 GCA_042095635.1 Chitinophagales bacterium | reverse complement strand
TATGGTAGGACTTAAGATTCCTTTCGCTACAGATCTTAAACCTAAGAAAACGATTACTATGCCGAACAGTAGAGGTTCGGTAGATAAATAAGAATGTTAAAATATTTCTTTTTTTTCATCAGCATAATCCTTCTTGAGCCTATTATAGCTCAGAAAGATTATGCTGATTTTATTTTAGACTCCTTATGTTCTGATGAAATGAAGGGCAGAGGTTATGTTAGCCAAGGTGATCTTAAAGCTGCTCAATTTATCAAAAGAGAATATCAAAAAATTGGGTTAAGAAAATATTTCCACCTCCCCTATTTTCAGGAATTCGATTTTGCTATTAATACATTTCCTGATACACTGTCTTTAAGTATTAATGGTAAAGTACTTAAGCCAGGAAAATCCTTTTTAATAGAAAGCTCATCAGGTAGTCAAAAAGGTGTCTTCTCTGCTGTTTCTATCAAGAAAAAACAGCTACTAAGTGTAAAAAAAATGATGAAGCAGGTAGGGAAAGACAAGCTTAAAAACGTTTTCCTTATTATCAATAAGGATGAATTAAAAAATAAAGAGGAACAGGAATTATATCATAATACCTTAATGACTATCAAACAGTATGAAGGCTTTCAATTAGCAGGAATTATTGAAAAATCAAAGTCAAAACTGACTTGGAATACTTCTACTAAATACACAGGTATTCCTATAATTCAGCTTTATTCGGATTCCTTTCCTGATCCAATTAAGACAATTAATATTCATATTAAACACCATTTTCATCGAGCATACATCAGCCAAAATGTTATTGGATTTATTGAAGGAACCCATGTACCAGATACTTTCATTTATATCACTGCTCATTATGATCATCTTGGTATGATGGGAGGCAATACAATATTTAGAGGAGCTAATGATAATGCAAGTGGTATTGCAATGCTTTTAAGCTTAGCAAAATATTACAAAGAAAACCCTCCAAAATATTCAATTATGTTTATTGCTTTTGGCGGAGAAGAAATAGGATTATTAGGCTCTCAATATTTCGTTAAACATCCCTTCATTCCATTCAAAAATATTAAGGCGTTATTAAACTTCGATATACTAGGAACCGGAGATGAAGGATTATGTATCGTAAATGGAGTTAATCATTCAGAGGATGTTAAAACCATTAATTACTTTAATGATTTAAACCAATATGTCCCTAAAATAAAAGTCAGGAATAATGCACCCAATAGCGATCATTATTTCTTTGCAAAAAAAGGTGTCAAAGCATTATTCTTTTATACAATGGGAGGAATACAAGCTTATCATGATATCTATGATCATCCAAAAACATTATCTTTAAAGAAGTTTGATAATGTATTAAACTTGATGATTAATTATATTAATTATTCGCAAAAGATCATTTATTAATATGAGTGGTAGATTACATATCGTTCCAACACCAATTGGTAATTTAAAAGATATAACTTTAAGGGCTATTGAAGTACTTAAAGCGGCAGACTTAATACTTGCTGAGGATACAAGAGTAACTGGAAGATTATTAAAACATCTAGAAATCTCTAAGCCGATTATTGCTCATCATGCCCATAATGAACATAAAAATTCAGGTATTATTAATGATCTTTTAAATGGTAAGCAAATCGCATTGGTTTCAGATGCAGGAACTCCAGCAATTTCTGATCCTGGACATGTAATTGTTAAAGCATGTCTTGAAAATAATATCGCTGTAGAATCATTACCTGGTGCAACGGCATTTGTACCCGCATTGATCAATTCTGGCTTTCCTACAGACAGCTTCATCTTCGAAGGTTTTCTTCCGCATAAAAAAGGAAGGAAAACAAAAGTAGAATCTTTGATAGACGAACCAAGAACGGTAATCTTATATGAGTCTCCGCATAGAATGCATAAATTATTAGAAGAATTTAATAGCATATTAGGGGAAGATCGAAATATAAGTGTGTCTAGAGAGATTACAAAGAAGTTTGAAGAAACAATTACAGGTACTGTTAATGAATTATTAAATCATTTTACGAATACAGATCCAAGAGGTGAATTTGTGGTAGTTGTGGAAGGTATCAGAAAGAAAAAAGTTAAAGTCAATAAATACAAGCAAGACTAATGTCATTAATCAAGAATAAACTTATACTAGCCATATTAATAGGTGCTTTAATGACCTTAGGATGGGTTCCATTTGAGATGCCGTTCTTTCTATTTATTGGATTAATACCAGCGCTGTACCTTAACGACTTAATCCCTAGAGGTAAAAAACAAGGCTTTAAATACTTTCGATATCTATATCTAGGTTTTCTAATATGGAATGTACTTACAACTTATTGGTTAAGCTATGCTGCTTTATCTGGTTTTTTAGGTGCAGCTTTATGTAATGCAGCTTTAATGGCCATTCCTTTTGTTTTATACAGACAAACTAAATTTCATTATCAAAATAGATGGGGACGTTTATCTATTATTCCTTTATTCATTGCATTTGAGTATTTACATTTTAATTGGGAATTAAGTTGGTCTTGGCTAAGTCTAGGTAATGGTTTAGCAACTTTCCCTAAATGGATACAATGGTACAGTTATACCGGCGTATTAGGTGGAAGTTTATGGATACTATCAGTAAATTACTTCATCTATACTTTATTAACTAAACAGTCCAAGCATCCAAAAGGTAAAATCATTCAGATTTCTTGGTTATTTATACTTCCTATTATCACTTCAATGATCATGTACTTCAACTACAATGATGAAAAATGGGAGTCAATAGAAGTAACAGTAGCGCAGCCCAACTTCCATTCCTATACCGAGAAATTCTCTGGTATTAGTATGCGAAAACAGTTAGATATATTAATTGATATCTCTAAAGAGAAAGTTACGCCTAAAACAAAATTTTTAATCTGGCCAGAAACTGCTATTCATAGATTTGATTATAGTCAGATTAAAAGAATTAAATACATTAGAAAAACCAGGAAAGACTTGGTGGACAGTATTCCAGAATTATCAGTAATTACTGGCATATCTGGTTTTGAACCCCTTAAAAAGAAAAGGTCTGCATATACTTTAGAAACGAGAGGTTTCTTTAGAGAAGAATTTAATTCAGCTTGTAAAATTAGTAAAGATAAAGATGTACCTATTTATCACAAGTCAAAACTTGTTCCCCTAGTTGAAAGGATTCCTTACCAGGGTTCTTTATTCTTTATGGATTGGTTTTCTATTGATTTATCTGATGCTATGTTATCACTTAATATCCAGGAAGAAAGGGAATTATTTATTGGAAATGATACTATTAAAGTAGTCCCTGCTATTTGTTTCGAATCTGTTTTTGGAGAATACATGACTACATTCGTTGATCAAGGCGCTGACTTCATTAGTATCTTAACTAATGATTCTTGGTGGTACTATCCAGAAGAAAATGGTGCATTTGTAGGAAGTCAATTAGGTTATCTTCAACACTTTAATTATGCTAGATTAAGAGCTATTGAAAACAGAAGATATATTGCTAGAAGTGCAAATACAGGGATAAGTGGATTTATAGACGCCAAAGGAGATATAGTTAGTACTACAGAATACTGGCAACGCACAGCTTTAACAGATCAAATAAAAATCAATGATGAGTTTACATTTTACACTAAAAATGGAGATTTCATTGGTAGAATAATGCTTACTATTGCACTTATTCTTATCCTTTCAAAATTTGTAAGCAACAGAACAGAGAACTTTAAATATAGAAACTAATGGAACTAGATCTGATCTGTAAAAAAGCAATTAAAGTTGTTAAGGAAGTTGCAGCATTTATGCTCGAAGAACGAGCTAGGTTCAATCAAGAAACAGTTCAAATTAAAGGTAAAAATGATTTAGTTTCCTATGTTGACATCACAGCTGAAAAAATGCTGGTAGAAGGACTTAGCAAAATCTTACCAGATGCTGGATTTTTGACTGAAGAAGCTACAACTACAAAAGAAAATAAGAACCTCTTTTGGATCATAGATCCCTTAGATGGAACGACCAATTTCATTCATAATCTACCAAGTTTCGGGATTAGTATCGCTTTAGCCAATCAAGAGGAATTATTGGTAGGTGTTGTTATGGAGCCTAATATGGATGAATGTTATTATGCATGGAAAGGTGGAGGTGCTTTCTGCAATCAAAAAGCAATAAAAGTTACTTCAAATCATAAAATTGCAGATTGCTTATTCGCAACAGGATTTCCAATCAATAACCATGAAACCATTTCTAATTACTTAGATATTACCAAGTATTTAGTTAAAAATAGCAGAGGGGTAAGAAGGTTCGGTAGTGCTTCTATCGATTTAATATATACTGCCTGTGGAAGGTTTGACGCATTCTTCGAATATAACCTCAAGCCTTGGGATGTTGCTGGTGGAGCTATTATTGTAAAAGAAGCTGGTGGACATATTAGTGACTTTAAAGGAGGTGAAGATTGGTTGTATGGCCAAACCATTATAGCTTCAAATAAACACATTCATAGAAATTTACTATCGATTATAGAACAAGAATATTATAAGTCTTGAAAATAATATTATCCATACTTTTAGTACTTAGTTCTTTATTAGCGAAGACGCAAAGTCTTCAATATCATAAAGCAGCCGATCTACATTATATTGAAAAGCCTAGCACAGACAGTTTGGCTCCGGTCTTAATTCTAGTTCATGGTTATGGAAGTAATGAAAAAGATTTATTTGGCTTAGCAAATCACTTTCCATCGAAATATCATATAGTTTGCCCTAGAGGAATATTAAGACATCCAAAGTCTGGTTATAGTTGGTATGCCATATCATTTCAAAAAAATGGTAATCATTTAAGAAACTTTAATCAGGCACGTTCTAGTATGCGTAAATTATTAATCTTAATAGAAAGTTATAAGCAAAAAAATAGAAAAGTCATCTTAGGAGGTTTTAGCCAGGGAGGTATTCTATCTTTTCAAATTGCAATAGATGCCCCACACTTGGTAGATGGAATTATGCAATTATCCGGTGCACCTTTATTTGATTGGACAGAACCAAAGAGTAACATGATGGAAGAATATCCA
This sequence comes from Chitinophagales bacterium, assembly GCA_042095635.1. GTDB lineage: Bacteria > Bacteroidota > Bacteroidia > Chitinophagales > CAJXBJ01 > JBELBA01. The sequence goes on along the minus strand of JBELBA010000128.1, from coordinate 1,582 downwards.
AATCTAAAAGTATTCTGTGCTCATGGTACAAACGATCCAATGCTATCGATTAATTTTGCTAGGAAATGTCAATTAATATATCAGCAAGCAGGTGTTCAACTTACCTACAAAGAGTATGATATGAAACATCAAATTAACCAGGAAGAACTAGAAGGAATCATTGAATGGTTAGAAGCATTCAATTAATTATTTTAAAGAATCCTTTCTTAGAATGAAAATATCCTCTTTTTTCTTCTTCATCCAATACTTTTCACGTGCAAACTTCTCAAGTGTCTTAGGATCGCTCTTAAGCATTTCCTTCTCCTTGTTTAGTTGATCTATCTGCTTCTTTAAAGTAGGTTTCAATTCCTTCTTATTGTATAATTCATATCGAAGATGAATGGTAGATATTAAGTTAGAAGATTGATCTACAACTAATATCCAAAAAAGGAATAAAATAGAAATGACCGCATACCTATTCTTTAACCAAGAAGGTATACGATCATATATCTGTTTAAATTTCATTGCTATACTAGTGAGCCAAAGCAGCTTTAGCTTCCTTGATATATTTGAAATCTTTTCCTACAAATCTTGCAGTATCTCCTAACTCTTCTTCAATTCTTAATAGTTGGTTATACTTAGCCATTCTATCAGACCTTGAAGCAGAACCAGTCTTAATCTGACCAGTATTCAATGCTACTGCTAAATCTGCAATAGTAGTATCTTCCGTTTCTCCAGATCTATGAGACATTACAGAAGTATACTGATGTCTTGTAGCAAGATTAACTGTATTTATCGTTTCAGTTAAAGAACCAATTTGGTTTACCTTAATTAAAATTGAATTAGCAGTATCATCATCAATACCTCTTTGTAATCTTGTTTCATTTGTAACGAATAAATCATCACCAACTAATTGAACTTTCTCTCCAATCTTAGCAGTTAATGACTTCCATCCAGCCCAATCATCTTCATCTAATCCATCTTCGATAGAAATGATAGGATATTTTTCTGTCCATTCTGCCCAGTAATTAACCATCTCTTCAGAAGTTTTATTACCACCACCAGATTGATGGAATTCATACATTCCAGTTTCTCTATTATAGAATTCAGAAGCAGCTGCATCCATCGCAATCCAAACATCTTCACCTGGTTTATAACCAGCAGCTTCAATAGCTTGCAATACTACTTCAATAGCTTCTTCATTGGAGCCTAAATTAGGTGCAAATCCACCTTCATCTCCTACATTAGTAGAATGACCGGCATCAGCTAATACTTTCTTCAAATGATGGAAAATTTCTACACCCATTCTTAGAGCTTCAGAGAAACTCTCAGCTCCGAATGGCATAACCATGAACTCTTGGAAATCAATGCTATTATCCGCATGTGATCCACCATTTAATATATTCATCATTGGCACAGGAAGTGTATTAGCATTAACACCACCTAAATATCTGTATAATGGCTGACCAGATTCTTTTGCAGCAGCTTTAGCAACCGCTAAAGAAACACCTAAAATGGCATTAGCACCTAAAGAAGCCTTATTATCTGTACCATCCATATCTAATAATACTTGATCAATTAAGTTTTGATCAAATACTAAATA
>JBELBA010000127.1:0-6633 GCA_042095635.1 Chitinophagales bacterium | reverse complement strand
GTAACTTAATCGATTATAAAAAGGCAGATCATAATATATACAATGACAAAATTGTGCGTAAATGTGAAAATCCTTTTGCCAAATCTGGTGGCTTGAGTGTTATTTCGGGCAATATTGGTAGAGGAGTAAGTAAAATTTCTGCCGTTGAGCAAGAGCATTGGATTATAGAATCACCTGCTGTGGTGTTTTATGAACAAGAAGATTTGATTGAGGCATTTAAAAGAGATGCGCTAAATCAGGATTTTATAGCTGTTTTACCTTTTCAGGGTCCGCAGCAAAATGGAATGCCCGAATTACATAAACTAACTCCTATTTTGAGTATTCTTCAAAGAAGAGGTTTAAAAGTAGGATTAATTACTGATGGGAGGATGTCTGGGGCTTCTGGTAAGATTCCTTCAGCAATACATATCTGCCCAGAAGCATCTCAGGGAGGCAATATTGCTAAAATTAAGGACGGTGATAGGATTCATCTTAATTGCCAAACCGGAGCGTTAAATGTAATTGATGTTGATTTATCTAAAAGAGCACTTCCAAAAATAGAAAAACAAATGAAAGGTCTTGGAACGGAGCTTTTTGATAAAATATCTCAGCAAATTAGCTCAAGTGAAGAGGGGGCTAGTTTTTTAGTTTAAATAAGATATAATGCAAAACAACCTACGCAAAATACTACGTGATAACCCAGTTATTCCGGTGGTTACTATTGATAATTTAGATGTTATTGATGAAATGATTAATACTTTGGTTCAAAAAGGTATTGCTTGTATTGAAGTAACGCTCCGCACTAATATAGCTTGGGAAGCTATAGCCTATATTCAGGAACATTATAAGCATAAAATATTGGTGGGTGTAGGTACTGTCATTAATGTTAATCAAATTCAAAAATGTATTGATCGAGAGGTAGATTTTATGGTTTCACCAGGTTTTTCTCCTAGATTGTTAGAAGCCTGCTTAAAAACGGATATTCCATTTTTACCTGGAGTGTCTTCTGCAAGTGATATTATTTATTGTCAGGAAAATGGTTTTAATTTTTTAAAGTTTTACCCTGCGCAGTTAAATGGAGGAATTAAAGCCTTAACTAATTTTTTAGCTGTTTTTCCGGAGGTTAAGTTCTGCGCAACAGGAGGAATTAATGAAGATAATTTTGAGCAATATTTACAACTAGATAATGTTTTGGCTGTTGGAGGCTCGTGGCTATTAAAAAAATAAATTATGAAAAGAGTTGCAATTAATGGTTTAGGAAGAATAGGTAGGGTTGCACTAAGAAAATTATTAGTTCAATCTAATATGAAAATTGTTGCCGTAAATGATTTGGCAGCTATTGATGCCGCTGCTCATTTAATTCAGTTTGATACCATTTATGGTCCTTTAAAGGAGGATGTGAAAGTAGAAGATGATAATATCATGATTGGAGAGTATTGCATTAAATATTCTCAAGAAAAATTACTTAAAGATCTCAATTGGCAAGCTTTAGATATAGATATTGTAATTGATTGTACGGGTTTATATAAGGATTATAAGATGGCTTATGGTCACATAAGTGCTGGAGCAAAGAAAGTTATATTATCATATCCAGTTGTAGATGATAGCATAAAGAGTATTGTTCTTGGCGTGAATGAAGACATTATATCTACAAACGATTTGATTTTATCAAATGCAAGCTGTACCACAAATTGTGGTGCACCTCTGCTCAAGGTAATTGATCAAAAATGGGGAGTTAAAAGAGCTTTTTTAACCACTATTCATGCCTACACAGGAGATCAAAAAATAACAGATGCCTTTCACAAAGACCTAAGAAGGTCAAGGGCTGCTGCTAGTAATATAATTCCAACTTCCACTGGGGCAGCTAAAGCTATTGCTAAAGTTTATCCTGATTTAAAAGGTAAAATAAAAGGTATGGCATACAGAGTTCCTGTTATAACAGGTTCTTGTGTTGATTTGCTTTTAGAATTAAAAAATCCATTTAATCCTGAAGCTATTAATGCTGAAGTTAAAAGAGCCGCCTCGCAAGAATTAAAAGGAATTCTTTCCTATACCCAGTACCCTATTGTTTCATCAGATATTATTGCCAATAGTGCTTCTGGTATTTTTGATGCTCAGCTCACTGCAGATAGCCAAGGTTTATTAAAAGTTGTAATATGGTATGATAATGAATTTGGATATTCCTCAAGGTTAATAGAGCTTTGTAAAATATTTAGTTAGTAAATAGATTAATGTTTGGTGTTTAATTTTCAAAACACTCAACGTAAAATTATCCTTTAAAAAATCATTAATGAAGCATATTTTTCTCTTATTACTTTTTTTTGGAGGCGCTATTAATTCCTTTAGTCAAAACTTTGGATCGGGTGTTGTTGATATTGATAGTAATAAATATGAATCTATTATCATAGGAAAACAAGAATGGATGGTTCAAAACCTAAGAGTTACTCAATTTAATGATGGAACACCAATTAATAAACGATCAGATCATGGTCAATGGGAAACTTTAGCAGCTCCAGCATGGTGTTGGTATGAAAACGATAGTGCTCGTTATGATAGTATTCATGGAAAGCTCTATAATTATTTTACGGTTGCTGATACTAATATGAAAAACATTTGTCCTGAAGGTTGGCATATACCAAGTGAAATAGAATGGACTACAATTACTAATTATCTTTCGAGTAATGGTTTTGACAAAAAACAAGGTCTAGCTTTAAAATCTAATACAACTTGGGAAGAGTATAACGGAAAAGCTGGAGGAGGAACTGATGACTATGGGTTTAAAGGTACAGCAGGTGGTTATAGATTTTCTAATGGTAGTTTTTATTATATAGATTATAATGGTTTTTGGTGGAGCGCTACAGATAATTCTAGGCGATATGCCTATTCTAGAAAACTTCTTGCAGGTTATGATTTACTCTACAACAGCATAAGTAGTAAGTCTTATGGTTTTTCTGTGCGCTGTATTAAGGATTAAGTCTTATATCTATTAACAGTTTAGATAATATCAATTCTCAAGATGTTGCTTTAAGAAATGTTTTAGTAAGAGATCCTAAAACGCTTTATTATGATGAAGAGGTATATATACCGGCCTTTTTAGATAACTGTGTGATGATAAACTGTTAAAAATCAAAAAAAATACATGTTTTTACCAAAATTATTTGGAAAATGTGGTTTTCTAATAAATATAGCTGTATTCTTGTAGTCTAAAATTAATATTATGAGTAAAGGAACAGTGAAATTTTTCAACGAGACAAAAGGTTTTGGATTTATTACAGAAGGTGATTCTAACAAAGAACACTTCGTACATGTATCAGGTTTAGTTGATGAAATTAAAGAAGGTGACGAAGTTACTTTCGAATTAACAGAAGGAAGAAAAGGATTAAATGCAGTTAACGTTGAGTTAGTGTAATTGATATAAAATTTTAAGAATTCTAGAAAGCCTCTTCAATTATTGAAGGGGCTTTTTTTATGTCCAATATTTAATAAAAAGTACTAGTCCTATTTGTTCAGTTTTGAAGAAATCATTCGTTTAATAAGATTTATAGCTTTAACTTTGTAGTATTATTAGAATTAAAATTACCAAAAATGGCAAAAGGAACAGTAAAGTTTTTCAACGACGAGAAAGGATTTGGATTTATCAGTGAAGAAGGATCTGAAAATGAACATTTCGTGCACGTATCAGGATTAGTTGACGAAATTGCTCAAGGAGATGAAGTAACTTTCGAATTACAAGAAGGAAGAAAAGGAATGAATGCAGTAGATGTTAAGCTTGCTTAATATTTGATGATAAGAATTCTAAAAGCCTCATTTTTTAATGAGGCTTTTTTTTTACCTACGTTTTTTTGCTCCTCTAATAGGTGTTTCGCTTAAAGGATCTTCTGGCCAAGCATGTCTTTTATATTTTACTCTTAATTCTTTTCTAACTTCAAAGTAGGCATTTGCCCAAAAGCTTGCTAAGTCATCTGTGATTTGTACCATCTTAAAGCCAGGGCTTAAGAGATGCATTAGTAGATTAACTTTACCATTATTTACAGTTGGTGTTTCTAATAAACCAAAGCATTCTTGGAGTCTAACAGCTAATACAGGCTGTGCTCCTTTTTCTTGATATTCAATGCTAATTTTAGATCCTGAAGGTACTTCTATTTTGGCTGGTGCCAATTGATCTAAAGCTTTTTGTTGTTCTGGATTTAAATTGTAATAAAGAATTTGATGAAGATCTATTTTCTTTAAGTCTTCTGGCTTTTTTACATTATTGAGATAAGGCTCTAGCCATTGTTTATTAGTCAATAACAAAGATGTGATATTATAATCAGGCCATTTTAGATTTTTATTCCATTGCTTTAAAGACTGCACTCTATTAAGTAATTGCGTGCTTTCTTCATTCCAATCTAAAAGATGCTTTCCTTCCTTTGCAATAGCTTCTGTTATAGCTTGGATTAATAAGCTTTCGTCTGGGTTTTGTATTGGAATACTTTTCAGTACTATGTTTCCTATTCTAAGATCATTAGATGCAATTAGTCCACCTTTTTTAGTATCCCATCTAATCGTTTTTTTTTGTTTTACAAGCGGCGATAGATCCTGAGGATTTAAAGCTGCAGCCATAAAGATCTTACCAATGTTTTCTCTTTCACTTACATGTGCAATTGCTAACCATGTTTCATCAGCAAGATCATCTCTATGTCCGGCCATAGCAATTTTTCCATTGGCTAATTGAAACTGCGCATTATTTCCAGGTCTTGCGCAAGCTATTCGCTCTGGATAAGCATGAGCCAATAAGATGGCTGTTTCACTCTCATCGTAATGTGCATTGTCTGCTTCTATATTGAAGATCTGACGATACTGCTTCGCCATTTTTTCGATTTGTCCCAATCGTTTTGGTCCAGCTTTTTCTCTTCTATATCTTCTTAATGCTTGTATTCTGTAATTGATATCAATTCCTTTCTCTGGGCCTAAAGGATCTCTTTCTTCTAGTAAAGGCGCAATGTCTGTTGCTAATTCTAATTGATCGCTGTCTTGCGCCATAATAAGCATATGGGCAATTCTTGGATGTGTAGGAAGTTGATGTAGTCGTTTTCCGTGATCTGTAATCTGCCCATCTTGTAATGCATCTAACTCGTGTAATAAATTAGTGGCTTGTGCTAAGTTACCTGGAGGTGGAGGAGAGAGCCAACTTAATTCATTGGCATTAATAATTCCCCATTGTGCCAAGTCCAATACTAAAGTACCTAAATCTACTTCTTCTATTTCTGGTGTGCCACTCACAGCCATTTTAGCATGTGTAGCTTTAGACCACATTCTATAGCAATTACCTGCTGTTAATCTACCTGCTCTACCTTTTCTCTGATCTGCTGATTCTTTGGATATCTGAACAGTTTGCAACTTAGACATTCCAGATTTAGGGTTGAATTTAGCTTTTCTTTCAAAACCACTGTCTACCACAATTTTAATTCCTTCTATTGTTAAAGAGGTTTCTGCAATATTAGTTGCCAGAACAATTTTTCGTTTGCCAGATTTACTTGGAAAGAGTGCTGCCATTTGCCTAGAAGGCGGAAGCATTCCAAATAATGGATGTATTTCAAAGTCTTTTAAAGTTCTTCTTAATGCATCTTCACATTTTTTAATTTCTCCTTGACCTGGAAGAAAAACTAAGGTGTCTCCATCGTTTTCGCTCACCGCTTTCTCAATAACATGTACCGCCTGCTCTGCAATCATTCTTTCATCTGCATCTCCTACATACTTCACTTCTACAGGAAACATTCTACCTTCACTTTCTACAACAGAAGCATTTAACATTTCTGCTAATAAGGGCATATCTATAGTTGCAGACATGACAAATATTCTAAGATCTGGACGAAGGATTTGTTGGGTCTCTCTAGATAAGGCCATTGCAACATCTGCATGTATGCTTCTTTCATGGAATTCATCGAAGATAACCATCCCAATAGCTTTTAGTTCATTATCATCATGGATCATTCTTGTTAAGATCCCTTCCGTAACAACCTCTAACCTTGTCTTGGCACTGATTTTATTATCGAATCTTATTCTATAACCAACCGTTTCTCCAACTTGTTCTCCTAGTAATTCTGCCATCCTAGTTGCAATGGTCTTTGCAGCAATTCTTCTAGGTTCTAATAAGATGATTTTCTTTCCTTCTAACCAAGCTTCTTCTAATAAAGCAATAGGTAGTAAGGTGCTCTTACCTGCACCAGTAGGTGCTTTGATAATAAGTGTGTTGTCTTCCTTTAGTTTAGCTTTTACTTCAGGGATAACTTCTTTTACAGGAAGGTCAATAGATTGATAATTAAATGGCATGTATAAAGATATATTTATACTTACTCAATACTCAATTTTAATCTAGAATACGAGATCAATAAATATTGGCTATTAAGATTTCATATGAAGAAACCATTAATAGCGCTTATCTAGACTTTTCTGGTAATATCGGAGAATCAATTGCTTAAAAGGCTGACTTAAGGTTCAATATATTGCATTGATCTATATCTTATGTCCACGTCTTAACATTAGAGGATATTATATGTCTTTTAAGTTTTATCTCTCCTCAACTTTTCTATTTTACATTACAAATCGAGACTATGAGGATTAAACTAATGATTGGATTATTGTGTATTGCTAGTAATTTATTCGTTCATGCTC
>JBELBA010000126.1:0-6700 GCA_042095635.1 Chitinophagales bacterium | reverse complement strand
GATTAAATCAACATTGAATTGGTCTTTACTAGGTGGAGGTATACTAGGGTTAGGTGTATTAATGGGAGGTGCTTGGGCATATGAAGCCTTAAGTTTTGGAGGTTTCTGGGCATGGGATCCTGTAGAGAATGCTTCTATTCTTCCTTGGATATTATTAGTTGCTGGGATGCACACCTTATTAGCTTTTAAGAACAGAGGTTATTCTAAGAAGATTACTTTAATCTTTATGATGTCTGCATTTGTTGCAGTCTTATATTCTTCATTTTTAACTAGATCTGGAATTCTAGGAGATAGTAGTGTTCATTCATTTACAGGAAATGGAATGATGGAGCAATTATTGGTATTCTTAATAACTTTCTTATTGATACCAGTTTGGTTGTTAATTAAGAAGTGGAAATTTATACCTTCTCCAGACAAAGAAGAAGCAACAAGTTCTAGAGAGTTTTGGCTATTCTTTGGTTCTCTAATATTATTGTTGTCTTGGTTACAGATTATATTCTTTACTTCTATACCCGTTTATAATGTTTTATTAGCACCAATCGAATCGATTATTAATAGCTTATTTGGTTCTAGTATAGATATCTCACATAATGCACCTCCTATAGATGTTATTAGCTTTTATAATAGTTGGCAATTACCATTTGGTATGTTATTGTCCTTATTAACAGCAGTAGGATTTTATTTTAAGTATAAGTCTACGAAGTGGAATTACTTATTTAAGAAGTTATCTTCTAGCTTAATTTCAGCAATTATTTTAGGTGCTTTTGTTGCAAATGTTTACGGCTTAGATTGGAAATTATGTTTATTTTTAATCCTTTCAATTTTCTCTGTATTAACTAATCTTATTTATATCATAGAGCAGTTTAAAGCTAGTGTGATTAAAGCAGGTGGTGTAATTGCTCATCTTGGTTTCGCTTTATTAATGGTAGGTATTATTTTAAGCTCAGGAGCTAAAGAGGTTATATCTATCAATAATATTGGTGTTAAATATGGCGAAGGCTATGATGATGTAGAGAATCATGAAAATATTTTACTTTATAAGAATGCTCCAATGCAAATGGGTAAATATAATGTTACTTATGTTGGAGATTCTACAGTTGGTGTAGATAGATTCTTTAAAATCCATTACGAGCAAACTGATTCTCTAGGGCAATTAATAGACGAGTTCTACTTATATCCTAATGTACAGGATAATCCAAAATTTGGTAAAGCTGCGAATCCAGACACAAGACATTTCTTAAGCCATGACATCTTTACCCATGTAACTTCCGTTTCGGATATACAGGAAGCTCAAGAAGGGGAGTATCAGTCTTTGACAGTTAAGTTAGGTGATACCACGTTTTTATCTAAAGTTGCCTTATTGATTAGAGGTCTAGAAAGGAATCCTCAACACGAATTATTAAAAGAAGGAGATTTAGCTATCGGTCTTGATGTAGAAGTTAGAAATCTAGAGTCTGCAATGACTTCGATGCCTATTTTTGTGGTTAGAGATGGTCAGATCTTTTCAATTGTGCATGACCTAAAGGAAATGGGAGTGGCGCTAAAGTTTGATTATATAGACCCAGATACAGAAGAAATAACAATTAGCGTTAATGAGTTTAACCCTATTAAAGATTTCATTATTCTAAAAGCCATTAAGTTCCCATGGATGAATATTGTTTGGATGGGAGTGATTTGTTTATTCTTTGGATTTATGACATCGCTGTATAATAGGAAAATTAAATCTAATGCGCTTTAGTATTATTGGAAGCGGTAATGTTGCTACTCAATTAGGTAGTTTTTTGACTAAGCAAAATGAAGCTGTTCAAGTTTTTAGTAAGACGCCATCTAATGCAAATGTATTAGCTAATAAATTAGATGCCAGTGTTCCTGAAAATATTAAAGATCTTGTTGAAGTTGATTTATTGATTATTGCCATTAGTGATGATCAAATAGAAGAGGTGTCTGAAGCTATTGAATTAACTGCTACTACTATCGTACATACTTCCGGAACTAAATCCATAGACTTATTAAATAGGCATGCTAAATATGGATTACTTTATCCTCTGCAAACTTTCACTAAAGATCGATTAGTACAATTCGATCAGGTTCCAGTTTTTATTGAAGGGAATAACAATGATGCTTATAAAAAGATTGAATCGATAGCAAGTGCAAACTTCAAACTTGTGAAGTCTATTAGCTTTGAACAAAGACAAAAACTCCATGTTGGTGCTGTAGTGGTTAATAATTTTGTTAATCATCTTTTAGCAAAGACAGATGATTACTTAAAAGTAGCGGATATGGATATGACTTATTTAATGCCATTAATCCAAGAGACGATTGCTAAAGTTTATGACTTTTCAGCAAAAGATATTCAAACAGGACCTGCTGCAAGAGGAGATCAATCTACTATAGATAAGCATATAGATCTAATAGATGATGCAGCATTAAAGGAGATCTATAAAGTGATCACCAATAGTATCCTCAACTTTACGAATTGATTTGTAAATTAGAGGATGGATTTCTCAAAATTACATAAAATAAAAGCCTTCGTTTTTGATATCGATGGTGTAATGACAGACGGTGATATCTTAATCACTGATGAAGGAAATTTTCTTAGGAAAATGAACATGAAAGACGGTTATGCGCTGCACAAAGCAAAAGCTGAAGGCTATAAAATGGCTGCTATATCTGGTTCTACTCAAAAAGGTGTTTTTCAAAGATTGAAACATATAGGAATTGAAGATGTCTATGACAAATGCTTAAATAAGATAGATCAGTTTAATAAGTGGTTAGCCAAGGAAGGTTTAAAAGCTGAAGAAGTGATGTATATGGGAGATGATTGTATTGATTTAGAATGTATTAAAGCTGCTGGATGGGGTGTTGCACCTAATGATGCGGTGGAAGAAGTAATAGCTATAGCAGACTTTGTTACCAATGCAAATGGTGGAAGAGGAGCAGTTAGAGAAGCTGTAACTATGGTAATGAAAGTACAAGGTAAGTGGTAAAAGTAAAAGCCATATTTAGTCTTGTAAGATGGACTAATTTAATCATCATCGCTGCAACGATGTTAGTTTCTTTCTTTGCGCTACAAGGACAAAAAATCCAACTTATTTCATTAGATCTAAATGGATTAATAATGATTACACTTAGTGTAGTGTTTATTGCTGCAGCAGGTAACGTTATTAACGACGTTCAGGATTATGAAATAGATTTAATTAATAAGCCAGATAAAGTGATTATAGAAAAGCATTTATCCAAATATGGGGCAAATGTATTATATGTCGTTTTAAATGTCTTTGCACTAATGTTATCTGCATTGGTAGGAGCTAAAACTCAGTTTGAAGGTGGTTTTTATATCATTCCCATTATGATTGGTTTATTGTATTTGTATTCCATGTATTTTAAGAAAATGCCTTTAATTGGTAATATAGTTGTAGCCTTACTTTCTGCAAGTGCTATTGTTATTCCACATTGGTTTAATAATCAATCATTTCATTATGAAGATCAGATTGTTGCTTATCTATATTTCGCATTTGCTTTGATACTTTCTTTGGTCAGAGAGATAGTAAAGGATATAGAAGATATAGAGGGAGATAAAGCTCAAGGCGCTAAAACATTACCAATACTAGTTGGTGTAAAAGCATCTAAAGGTGTAGCAATTGGAGGATTGATTACGCTTGTAATTATTCTCTTTAATTTACAATTATTCTTTAATTCTTTTTTTGAAATTGAGCTGGCTGAAATGCTTGTGATTACGCCTATAAATTCGATTGTTTTCTTATTAGGTTTTAATATTTATAGGGCAAAAGATAAACAAGATTATCATAAAATTAGTATACTCTGTAAGATAGTAATGGTATTAGGTATACTATCAATGCTTTTGTTTTTAAGCTAAATATGGTCTTATGATTAAGAAGAAAATCGTTTTAGGTTCGCAGTCTCCAAGAAGGAGTTATTTATTAGAGCAAATGGGTTTAGAGTTTGAGATTAGAACTCAAGATGCAGAAGAGATTTTCCCAGAAGCCATGCATCCTGAAGATGTGCCTGCTTATTTGGCTCGTTTAAAAGCAAAAGAATTAGAATCTACCATTCAAGAAGAAGAAGTTTTAATCACTGCAGACACGGTAGTAATTATTGATGATAAAGTAGTAGGAAAACCAACAGACGCGGCTCATGCATTTGAAATGGTAAAGAATCTTTCCAATAAAGTACATAAAGTAGTAACTGGTGTTACTATTACAGATAAAAAAGAAAGTATCTCTTTTTCAGAAACAACGTATGTTGTTTTTAGAAGAATTGCAGATGGAGATATTAAACATTATTTACATGAATATAAACCATTCGATAAAGCAGGTGCTTATGGAATTCAAGAATGGATTGGTATTATAGGAATAGATAAAATTGATGGTTGCTATTATAATGTTATGGGACTTCCTACAAGCAGATTATATTTAGAACTCAATAAGTTCGTTAACAAAGGAGCTTAATAAGACGCCAAAACAAGTATTATTGCTTATTTTTGATTTCTGAAAATCAAAAAATAAATCCTTTATGGCATACGATTTTAAAGCCGTTGAATCTAAATGGCATCAAAACTGGAATGATACCAAAGCTTATCAAGTACAAGAAGATAAGACTAAACCTAAGTATTATGTATTAGATATGTTTCCTTATCCATCAGGGGCAGGACTGCATGTCGGGCATCCGTTAGGTTATATTGCTTCTGATATTTACGCTAGATATAAGAGACAAAAAGGATTTAATGTATTGCACCCAATGGGTTTTGATGCTTTTGGTTTACCAGCAGAGCAATATGCGATTCAAACAGGAAGGCATCCAGAAGATACTACTGAAGAGAATTTAGCTACTTATAAAAGACAATTGAATAATATTGGTTTGTCTTTCGACTGGGATAGACAAGTAAAGACTTGTGATCCTAAATATTATATGTGGACGCAAAAGATCTTCTTATTGTTCTTTAATGCTTGGTATGATAATAAAGAAGATAAAGCTAAGCACATTGATGTATTACAAACACTCTTCGAGACGGAAGGAAATGAAAATGTAAAAGCATCCGCAGATTATGAAGGAACATTCTCTGCTGATGAATGGAAATCTTGGTCTAAAAAAGCACAAGAAGATGTTTTACAAAAATATAGATTAGCATATATTGACTTTGCAGATGTAAACTGGTGTGATGCTCTAGGTACAGTATTAGCAAATGATGAGGTTAAAGATGGATATTCTGAAAGAGGTAATCATCCGGTTATCAAAAAGAAAATGAGACAGTGGTTTTTAAGAATTACTGCTTATTCTCAAAGGCTATTAGATGGATTAGATACTTTAGAGTGGACAGATTCATTAAAAGAGATTCAAAGAAATTGGATTGGTAGATCGGAAGGAGCAGAAGTTGATTTCGCTGTTAAAGATGCTCAAAGGAATTTAACTGTATTTACTACAAGACCAGATACGATCTTCGGATCTACATTTATGGTTTTAGCTCCAGAACATGAGTGGGTAGAGGAATTAACAACTTCAGATAAACAGTTAGAAGTAAAGCAATATGTAGATTATGTTCAGTCTAGATCTGAAAGAGATAGAATGTCTGATATTAAGACAATAACTGGGGTATTTACAGGTTCTTATGCTATTAATCCATTTACAGGAAAAGAGATTCCAATTTGGTTATCCGAGTATGTATTAGCAGGTTATGGTACTGGAGCTATTATGGCGGTACCAGCCCATGATGCTAGAGATTATGGTTTTGCTAAAAACTTTAATTTACCAATCATTCCTGTTATTGATGGAGTAGACGTAAGTGAAGAAGCTGTTGAAGCTAAGTCTGGAAAGATGATTAATTCTGGTTTCTTAGATGGTCTAAAAGTTAAGCAAGCGATTAAGACTGCGATCTACGAAGTAGAGAAAAGAGGTTTCGGTAAGAAACAGATCAATTATAAATTAAGAGATGCAGGGTTCTCTAGGCAAAGATATTGGGGAGAACCTTTCCCAATTAGCTTTAAGAATGATATCCCAGAAGGCGTATATGAATTACCAGTTACTCTGCCAGATGTAGATGATTTTAGCCCTATGGCGGATGGATCTTCTCCTTTAGCAAAAGTTGATAGCTGGGTTAATATAGACGGAGGAGTAAGAGAAACCAATACCATGCCCGGTAATGCTGGTTCTTCTTGGTACTTCTTAAGATATATGTCTCCAACCTTTGAAGGTGACTTCGTAGATAGAGCTGCTGAAGCTTATTGGCAAGATGTAGATCTATATGTTGGAGGTGCAGAGCACGCAACAGGTCACTTGTTATATGCTCGTTTCTGGCAGAAATTCCTTTTTGATTTTGGTATGGTAACAAAGGAGGAGCCTTTTAAGAAGTTAATTAACCAAGGAATGATCCAAGGAAGATCTTCAATGGCTTATAGAATTAAAGGAACCAATCAGTTTGTTTCTTATGGACATAAAGATGACTTCGATTGTAATGCTATACATGTTGATGTAACCATCGTTAATAAAGATGAATTAGATATTGAAGCATTTAAAGCTTGGCGTCCAGATTTCGCTGATGCGGAGTTTATTTTAGAAGATGGTAAGTTTATCTGTGGATACGAAGTAGAGAAGATGTCTAAGTCTAAGTTCAATGTTGTTAATCCTGATGATATGATTAGCAAATATGGAGCAGATGTATTTAGAATGTATGAAATGTTCTTAG
>JBELBA010000125.1:0-6700 GCA_042095635.1 Chitinophagales bacterium | reverse complement strand
TGGGTGGTTTTGTAATTGCTGAGGTTGCAAGATTATTAAAAACTAACAAGAAGAAATTACCATTCACATTATATGTAACTAACTGTGTGCAAGAAGAAGTAGGGTTAAGAGGTGCAGAAATGATGACGCAAACAATCAAACCAGATTTAGCCATCATCACTGATGTAACACATGATACTACTACACCAATGTTAGATAAAAAGATCTTAGGTGATCTTAAATGTGGAAGAGGACCAGTTTTAGATAGAGCTCCTGCTGTACATAGAAAGTTATATGATATCATTGAAGAGACTGCCAAGAAAGAAGATCTTCAATTACAATATGCTGCTTCTTCTAGAGTAACAGGAACAGATACTGATGCATTTGCTTATTCTAATGGAGGTGTGATATCAGCATTATTATCTTTTCCATTAAAGTATATGCACACTACTGTAGAAACAGTTGCTAAATCTGATGTGGAAGAAACGATTCAATTGATTTATCACACATTATTGAATATTGATCCAAAGAAAAGTTGGAAGTATTTAGATTAAAAAATAAAATAAAGCCCCGTTTATTGGGGCTTTATTGATGCTATGAAGAATTTATTTGGCTCTATTTTTTATTCTCATTTCTATATTTCATTATGCAGTATAGCTGCATACTTATATGGTACATGGATGTTAACTTTTACGCCTTTTGTTCAGTCAGACTATATTATGGCTGCAATGGTTTTTGCATCTACTTTAGCTACTTATACATTAACAAGGAAAAAGGTATTAACATTAGCCAAAGATGAAGATCTTCCTGCAAGAGTTAAATGGTGGTTGAGTAAACAAAGCTTATTTAAAGTTTTCATGGCTATGGCTGTTTTAATCTTTTTGGTTGGGATGTTCTTTGTGCAATTAGAGAGTCTAATTATTCTTGGTCTACTAGGAATAATCAGTGTATTTTATTCTGTCAAAATACCTGTAATTAATATAAGCCTCAGACAGGTGCCGTTATTAAAAACCATCTGGATTGCATTAATATGGGCTTCTATAGCATCTTTCTTGCCGCTTTATCAAGCACAATTGCCAGCATTGCACTATGATTTCTGGATGGAAAAGGGATTAGCTTTATTTTTACAACAGTTTCTATTTATTCTAGCCATCACCATTCCTTTCGATATCAGAGATATAGAGCTGGATATAGACAAAAATATAAAGTCCATACCTATTTTAATTGGTGCAAAGTCTAGTTTATACCTTTCTGTATTATTATTAGCAACTGCAAGTATCTTCTTCGATCTTAATGCCATACTTACCATCTTAAGTATCGTCTTTATTGCTATTGGTTATGCTAAGAAACAAGAATGGTATTATCTAGTATTA
Organism: Chitinophagales bacterium; assembly: GCA_042095635.1. Taxonomy (GTDB): domain Bacteria; phylum Bacteroidota; class Bacteroidia; order Chitinophagales; family CAJXBJ01; genus JBELBA01. Next base: position 5,348 of record JBELBA010000125.1, on the reverse strand, counting down.
TTGGATTCTACCATCATCTTACAGTTCCTTTTATGTGGGATTCTTTAAGCTATATAGGCTTATTTATTAGCAGTTTTATCAGTGCGACAATTATACCATTTAGTTCTGAAGTGGTATTAGCTTACTTGTATCATGAAGGTTATGCTCCAGTAGCTATTATTATAGTTGCCAGTATTGGTAATACACTTGGCGGAATGACCGGTTACTTATTAGGTCTAGGTGCAAAATGGAGCTTATTAGAAAAGTACTTTGGAATAAAAGAAGCTAAAATTATGGCTTATACTGCTAAGGCAGAAGGTTATGGTAAAATATTAGCGCTACTTTGTTGGTTACCATTTATAGGAGACTTTATAGCAGTTGCTTTAGGCTTTGCAAAAGTTAAATGGAAAGAAGTTTTGATCTATATGTTTATAGGTAAGCTAATCCGGTATATATATATCATCGGATTAACTGCTTTTGGTATAGACTTACTGCTTCACTAAGGTCTTAGAAAACAAGACTTGATCATCAGCTTTAACTTTTAATACATAGAAGCCATCAGCTAAATGAAAGTCCGAGAAACTCAATCTGTTTTTACCAGCTTTAATTTTATCCTGATATAAAGTCTTTACAAATTGACCATTTTGATTGAATAATTGAATGCTTCCCATCACTGTAGCTTTCAATTCAAATACTATTGATATCTCATTGATAAAAGGATTAGGATAGGTTTCTAATGTTGCATTGGCAGCCATCTCTTGCTTTGTATTATTAATTATAGTATCCGGGCTAGAAAGCTTTGCAATCCATGTTCCATTTACTTTATTGGTACCAAGTGTTCCTTCTAATTCTTTACCAAAACTACCATTAGCCCATATCACACCAGGTTCGTTATATTTTAATTGAATTCCAGAGTAATCTCCCCATCTTTCAGAACTTCCTGAAATAAGATTTACATAGTTGTAACCTTTCTTTACAGTAGTTCTTGGTGTGTAATACCAATCATCTTTATAGAAGATACTAGAGAAACCAGAATAAACTCTTTTGCTAGAATGCATAAAGCTTATCACTGCATCATTGGCTCTTCCTATCCCTGCAAAAGCAATATTAGGATAACCATATTCTACAGTGTCTTCTAGGATGTTTAGATTACAAATGATGTCTGCTTCTGCAACTTGGCCCATTCCCTCTATAAAACCATGATAGAAAGTAGCAGTAGAGTCTGTAAAGTTAAGACAGTTACCTACAAATTGAATTTTATCATTTTCTAAGAAAGCTCCAAGTACTCTAGAATCATTGGTAGAAAATCTATGCCACTCACCAGAGTATTGCTGATAAGGTTGGTAAGCATTTGGAGGTACACCATAAGGTTGGCTTGCTTTTAAAGACTTAACAATGATTTCAGCACTAGCATCATCTTGTTTTCCTGTTAATTCTACCAAAAAGATAGTATCTGAAGAAAGCGAAAAGTTCTTGTTAGATAAGAAATACATATTAGGTCCGTAGGGCTGAGAACCACCAGAGACAGGATGTAGGTTTCTTACCAAATCTCCATTATAATTAATGTCTTCCCATAGTTTAGCAGTTAGATTATTTCCTTCAAAACCATCTTCTAAATCCATTTGCCAAATAATAGAACCTCTAAATCCTTCTTGCCAAGAAACACCTTCTTGGATATAGTTTAATGTTAAGTATACTTCATCCGCTGTAATTCCTAAAGCAGGGTAGTCACTCCACCATGTTGTATCTAAATGATGACCTGGAATAACATAAGAACTCCATCCTTCTGATGGATCATTCGTTTCAGAGAATGCAAATACAATTCTATTATTTTCTGCTGTAGAAGAATGTAAAAAACAGAATACAAATCTGTCCCATATTGGATGATAGATCACTTTAGGATCAAACATTCTAGTTTCTGGAAGGTCTAAAGAATCTGCAAAGTCTACCAATGATAGGTTAGTGATTTCATTTCCATCTTCATCAAATATGTAGATGTTAGAATTCATGCAAGACATGATCTTTCCATCATTAGATATAGCCAATGTAAGATCATTAGGTCTACCACCTCCAATATTACCTTCAAACTCCGATTCTACTTGCATAGAATCTTTAGTAGAATCACTTGTAGATCTACTATTAACTGGTAAATGAATAGATTTTGGTTCTTGTTGCTTTTTAATTTTTTCTAGATAATCCTTATAAGAATCACCGTCTGGGTTAGGTGCTTCAAGATTAGTCAATGAAGTATTCCATTTTGCTTCCACCTCATTAAGCTGAATACGCTTATGTTTTTTAAATTCAAACGAAGTTGAAGTCTGAGCTGCTAAGTTAAAGGCAGTCAATAATATAGCTGATAAAAATAGTTTGGTCTTCATGCTGCAAATATAGGAAGAAATAGTTTTTTCTATATATCCTAGTTATACCAATGAATTTGAAGCTTTTCCTTATCTTTGCTAGCAAAGATTTGAATCAATGTCTGATAGAAAGAAACGAGTTTTAGTTGCAATGAGTGGTGGAGTGGATAGCTCCGTAGTAGCGCTGATGCTTCATAATCAAGGTTATGAAGTCGTAGGGATTACCATGAAAACATGGGATTATGCGGCTTCTGGAGGTTCATCTAAGGAAACAGGTTGTTGTTCTTTAGACTCTATCAATGATGCAAGAATCATAGCTGTAGATATGGGTTTTCATCATATGATCTTGGATATCAGAAATGAATTTGGAGATTTTGTTATTGACAATTTTGTGGACGAATACCTTTCTGGTAGAACACCAAATCCTTGTGTTTTATGCAATACACATATCAAATGGGAAGCTTTATTGAAGCGCGCAGATATGTTAGATTGTGAGTTTATTGCAACAGGACATTATGCAAATATTGCACAGACGGACGACGGACGTTACTATGTAGAAGCAGGTAAAGATCCTAAGAAAGATCAATCTTATGTGCTTTGGGGTTTAACACAAGAGAGCTTATCTAGAACACTTTTCCCATTAGGTAACTATGAAAAGACAGAGATTAAGCAAATGGCTTTAGATTCTGGTTTTAAGCATTTAGTAAATAAAAGTGAAAGTTTTGAAATCTGCTTTGTTCCGGACAATGACTATAGAGGCTTCTTAAAAAGAAATGTGGAAGGATTAACAGATAGAGTTGCTGGAGGTAATTTTGTATTGAGTGATGGAACTGTTGTAGGACAGCATGAAGGTTATCCATTCTATACCATCGGTCAAAGAAAAGGTTTAGGAATTGCATTAGGAGATCCAATGTATGTGACAGAGATTAGGTCTGAGGAAAATGTTGTTGTACTTGGTCCTGTTAATGAATTAGATAGAAATATAATGAGGGTTTATAAAATCAACCTTCAGAAATACGATAGAATACCAGAGGAAGGAATTGAATGTTTAATCAAGATTAGACATCATGATGTTGGTGCAATGGGAATCGTTTATCAAGAAGCAGATAATTCCGTAAGAGTTGAATTTGCTGCACCAGTTAAAGGTGTTGCACCGGGTCAATCTTCTGTTTTCTTGCAAGATGGCGAAATCATTGGTGGTGGAATTATTCAATCTGGTGATCTAAAGAAATAATGAAAAACTTAGTGCTTATATTATTAATTGGATTAATCGCTTGCACTAAGCGAAACGAAAGTAAACTTCAAGCATCTTACAATTACCTTCCGGTAGAAGAAAGTCATTGGGTAGATTACTTAGTAGACTCTATTTATATAGATGAAGAAGCGGGAGTTAGAGATTCGGATCAATATTATATTAGAGAACAGATAGGAGAAACTTTTTTAGATAACGAATCTAGATCTACACAGAAATTGAATCGTTATAAAAGAAGAAACTTGACAGATGATTGGGAGTTAATAGATATCTGGCATCTTAATAAATTGTCTCAGTCTGTAGAGAAAGTAGAAGAAAATTTAAGATTTATAAAAATGATTTTTCCGCTTACCTTTAATGAAACTTGGAAAGGGAACAATTATGTGGTTAAAGAAAATGATAGTGAGTTTTATAAGGATTGGGAATATCGTTATTTAGATATTCATGAACCTTTAACTATTGATTCTATTGACTTTGATTCTACTGTAGTGGTAGATCAACAAAACTTATTGACAGATCATTTCTGGTATTATGGTAGAGAAATCTATGCTTATAATATTGGGATGATTAAGAAGGAATTATACAACTTAACTAGTGAAACAGCGTTACGATCTGACTTAGCTTGGAGAATGAATGCACAAAGAGGCTTCATGATTACGTACACTATTGTTGATTATAAAGGAAGATGAGAATTGTATCATTCATAATAGCACTTATTATTCTTGTGGCTTGTGAAAAAGGTGGAAGTACTGCTGGCAACACCCAAGATAAAAGGTATTTTCCTTTAGAAATAGGTAATTGGGTAGAGTATGAAGTGGATTCTATAGTCTTAAATGATTTTTTTGATCCTCCAAAGATTGATACTTTTAGTTCTCTAATGCGATTAGAGATCATTGATACTTTTAGAGATAATACAGATGGTCTAGTATATAAAGTGAATTACTCTTGGCGCACTGCAGATTCTATTAACTGGAAGGTAGCAAATGTATTTACGGTTAGTGATGAGGGAAATGCATTGCATGTTGTAGAGAACAATATCAGGTTAATTAAATTGGTGTTTCCAATTACAGCTTCAACACACTGGTTTTTAGATTCTTACTTCCATCCTAATGAAGAAACAGATTACATAGGAACAGATACATTAAGGTATGATTATATCCATGAGCCAGAAGAAATAAATGGTCTTTCATTTGACTCTGCTGTAAGTGTGGTAGCTATTAGCGAGAACTTGATTGAAAAAAATGCTTATATTGAAAAGTATGTTTCTGGTATTGGATTAGTTTATAGAAAGCATACTCACCTCGAAAAACAGAACATAATTGGAAGCTGGGAAAATGGATTTGATATTGAATATAAAGTCACTAATTACAAAGGTTTATAAGCAAGGATTTTGCTTTCTATTCGTATTTTCTCAATGTCTCTTATTTGGCCAGAGTACTTACTGGATCTATTTAGATGCTAAATCTCCAATGAATGATTTAGCGATTTCTCAGATCAGTCTTTTACAAAAACAAACGCAAGGAATTGTAATTGATATTAAAGATCTTGATCTTGATACAGACAAATTAGATTTAATTCGAAATCAAGGTTATGAGCTTGTTGCAAAATCTAGATGGTTAAATGCCGTTGTTGTAGCATCTAATGATTATCCAAAGTCCTTAGAAGAATTAAATTTCGTCAAGCGAATCAATAAAGTTAAGCAGGTATCTATTCCTAAAAGTTTGGCTTATCAAAAAAGTGCAAGAAGCGCAAGTGATAGT
>JBELBA010000124.1:0-6742 GCA_042095635.1 Chitinophagales bacterium | reverse complement strand
AAAGTTGAATCCTATTTTTTTATTATTTACTAACCTACCAACTCCGATACCAACATAAGGAAGTACAAATGGATAGTCAATTTGCAAGGTTAATGTACCAAAGTTCTCTGGAGAAATCTCTAATCCATCTAAGATGCTAATCGATTGCTTAATACCTAAAGTATTTCTGAAATATGTATTAGAAAACCTTAGACCACCTGTTAAATGAAATGGAGACCTTTTTGTAAAATACCAATCCGCCAATAAGTTAAAACTTGAAATATTATACGCTAATTGGTAATCGAAAAAATCACTTAAGTCAATATCCATAAATGAAATATCTAAAGCAGCAGACACACCATCTATAGCCATTGCTTCTATCTCATCAGCCTTATAATCCTGTAATTTACTTGCGCCTACTCTAATGCTAAATCGCTCATTTAACGGCATAGTAAATTCTCCACCTAAACCAAATGTGTTAACCTTAATAGCTATACCTACTCTTTCGTCAATGTTCTCAAACTTATTTGGCTTTTCAGCCTTAGTCTTACTTTCTGCTTCCTGAGCGTTTCCAAGAAAAACAATTAAAGCTAATACTAATGTTAAAATAGATTTTCTCATATCATCCATGATTTACAATGGTCCACCAAAAATAAATAATTTAACTTAGCTATATATAATCTATGCACAAGTTTTTAATCATAATATTTAGTTCTATTGGGGATATTATCCATACTAGCCCTTTAATTAGGAACTTGAGGAAATAATAATCTTGTTATTATTGGCTTATGCTTGAATTAGCTATATTTAACAATAAATTACAACAAGAGATGAAAAGGAAAACAACAAAATTTATTGGATGGACTTTACTGTTACTTTTCGTTACTTCATTAACAATTTCTTGCGCTCGTAAAGGAGCTTGTGGAAGTACAAAAAGAGGTTCTAAGAAAAAATGGAAAGCCTTTGAAAAAGGTTTTTAGCAACAAAAAAGGCTCCGTAAATTCGGAGCCTTTTTTTTTATGTTAAAGCTTCCAAAGCTTAAGCAACTTCAACAGTAGATAACTTTTCTGATAAATATCTTTCTGCATCTAAAGCGGACATACATCCAGTACCAGCTGCAGTTACGGCTTGTCTGTAGATTCTATCTTGTACATCACCACAAGCAAATACACCAGAAACATTAGTCCTAGTAGAACTTAATTCCGTTGTAATATATCCATCTGAATCTGTAGTAATTTGTCCATCTAAGAATCCTGTATTAGGAACATGTCCAATAGCTACGAAGAAACCATCTGCTGCAATATCTTGCTCTTCTCCAGTTACGTTATTTCTAACTTTTGCTCCAGTTACTACACCGTCGCCTAATACATCCACTGTTTCTGTACTCCAGTATACTTTAATATTGTCTTTAGCAATCACTCTATCAACCATAATCTTAGAAGCTCTCATTCCTCCTTCTGGCTTTCTAACTAACATATGTACAGTTGGACATAAATTAGCCAAATATAATGCTTCTTCACATGCACTATCGCCAGCACCAACTATAATTGTTTCTTTTCCTTTGTAGAAAAAACCATCACAAACTGCGCAAGCAGAAACACCTCCACCATTAGCTAGAATCTTTTGTTCATTATCTAAACCTAAATACTTAGCTGTTGCACCAGTAGAAATAATAACTGTTTCAGCATGAATTTCTTTCTCTCCGTCAATCCATACTTTGTGAGTTCCACCATCTTTGTCAAATTCTACTTTAGAAGCAGTTCCAAATCTAACTTCAGCGCCTACTCGCTCAGATTGAATCTTTAAATCCATCATCATAGCGTTTCCGTCTACACCATCTGGATAACCTGGGAAATTCTCAACATCAGTAGTTGTAGTTAATTGACCTCCTGGCTGCATTCCAGTATACATCACTGGATGCATATTTGCTCTTGCTGCATAAATCGCTGCTGTATATCCTGCTGGTCCCGATCCAATAATCAGGCAATGTATTTTTTCGATATCACTCATATTATTCCTGTTTCTCAATTATTAATAGTTAAAATTAGTCAAGTGTATCTAGATATAAAAATAATTTAGTCGGATGTGTATAATTATAGACTAATTTTGGATAACTGCTTCTTGACTTCATATCTTATGGCAATCTAGGTTGAAGACTTATTCTGCCTCAATCGAACTGACAACTTCCATTCCTACATTTTCAATTGCTATAATACCTCCATCAATTTCAACTAAGTTATGAATACCATGTGCTTTTAAGATAGATATTGCAATCATTGATCTATAACCACTTCTGCAATGAACATAGAATTTTTCATTCTCATCAATATGCTCAATTAAAGATTCTAAATCAGATAAACTATAATTGTCTGCATCTTCTAATTTAAGTGTATCATATTCCGAAGGCTTTCTAACATCCATAATAGAACCATCAATATTTGCCTCAGCTAACGCCTTAAATTCTTCAGCATTTATAGAAATACCATCCCAAACAATTTCATCTGCATTCTTCCAAGTATCAAAAGAACCATCTAAATATCCTAATACATTATCATATCCTACTCTAGCTAACCTAATAATAGTTTCCTCTTCCCTACCTTCTTCAGTAATAAGAATAATGGGCTGATTAAGATCATCTATCATTTCTCCTACCCATGTTGCAAAAGAACCATCTATACCTATAAATAAACTTTCAGGAATAAATCCCTTTACAAATGTTTGTTGATGCCTTGTATCTAATACTAAAGCAGTTTCCATATTAGATTTAAACGCTTCTATACTTAAAGCAGTCATTCCTTTTGCAACGATATCATCAATACTATCATAACCTTCTTTATTCTTCATTGCATCTTTGGCAAAGTATTTAGGTGGAGGTAAAATTCCATCTGTAACTTCATTAATAAACTGCGCTTTTGAAATATCCTGTAAAGCATAATTGCTTTTCTTTTGTTCACCAATAGAACAAACTGTTTCCGAAGAAAGATTCTTTCCGCAAGAAGATCCTGCTCCATGTCCTGGATACAAAATAACATCATCTCCTAATGTCATTACTTTATTTCTTAAAGAATCAAATAGCATACCTGCTAAATCCTCTCTAGTAAGGTTGGATTTAATAGCTAAATCAGGTCTTCCAACATCTCCAATAAATAAAGTATCACCAGTAAATACAGCATGTTCTTTACCATGTTCATCAATTAACAGATAACAAGAAGACTCTATAGTGTGACCTGGAGTATGTAATACTTTAATTTTAATCGCACCAACTTCAAACTCTTGATTATCAGTTGCCTCTATGATATCATAATTAGGTTTAGCACCAGGTCCATAAACAATACTAGCACCTGTCTTTTTTGCTAAGTCAATATGACCTGAAACGAAATCCGCATGGAAATGAGTTTCAAAAACATATTTAATTTTAGTTCCTCTTTCTGCTGCTAACTCTAAATATGGAGTTGTTTCTCTTAAAGGATCTATAATAACAGCTTCACCATTAGATTCGATGTAATAAGCTGCTTCTGCAAGACAAGACGTATATAATTGTTTGATGTACATATTCAATGATTTAGATCACTAAATTACTATTTATTTCAGTAGCAAAAAATAACGCAGCACATAGTAATAGCAAACATTAATCATTCTTAACAATTGAAAAACTAAATAGATTGAAAAAAGAGATAGATGAAATTGGAAATTGAAAATTACTTATTATATTTGCACCTGCTATGGTGACCGTAGTTCAGTTGGTAGAGCACCAGTTTGTGGTTCTGGTAGTCGCGGGTTCAAGTCCCGTCGGTCACCCTTCATAGAAAGGCTTCTCTTTTGAGAGGCCTTTTTTATTATCATGGCCCCGTGGCGCAATTGGATAGCGTTCTTGATTTCGGCTCAAGCGGTTATAGGTTCGAATCCTATCGGGGTCACTTTATTAAAGCCTTACCTGTATTGGTGAGGTTTTTTTTGGTACGCTTAGAGAAAAGTTAGTCCGCATGTTATCCATTTTTGAGGATGCTTTAATACCAAGCTAAAGGTGTCCGAAACTATTCTATTCATTTGCTAAATAGGTCACTTGATTAGAGCAACACACTTCTAATGCTTAGGTTATAGGATCGAATCCTATTGGCGTACTATTTTCCACAATCCTTAAATCGTCCACATTTCTGTACTTTAAAAAATGTTAATAGTGGATAAGCTCAATACTTTAATTAGCACTAACTGCGTATTTAATGGGTAGTTTTACCTTATACTCTATGTAGTATATACTCCAATAATATAAAAAGCTAGGATCCAATGATATTATCACAAGTAGAACAAACAGAAGAAGTAGTTTCCATCGTAAGTATTTTATTTAAAGGTGGATGGTTGATGATTCCGATGTTAACCCTTGCTGTTCTTGCAGTATACGTGTTTATCGAAAAATTAATGACAATCAAAAATGCTGGAAAAATAGATCCAGAATTTATGATGAATATTAAAGACTATATGTTTAATGGCAATATTGAATCTGCAAAAAACTTATGTAGAAATACAGAAGCGCCTATCGCTAGAATGATAGATAAAGGTGTTCAAAAAGTAGATAAATCTTCAGACGAAATTACTGCAGCAATCGAAAACGTTGGAAAACTAGAAGTATATAAATTAGAAAAACGTTTAGCTTTCTTAGCTACTGTTTCTGGAGCAGCTCCAATGCTAGGTTTCTTAGGAACTGTTATTGGAATGATTAGAGCATTCTTTGAATTAGCTAACGCTGGTAATAATATTGATCCAGGTTTATTAGCAGGAGGTATTTACGAAGCATTAGTTACTACAGCAGTTGGATTATTTATCGGTATTGGATCATACATTGCCTATAACTACCTAGTTGCTTTAGTTGATAAGGCAGTATTCTTAATGGAAAATACTTCATTAGAATTTATCGATTCATTACCAGAAAAGAAATAATATGAATTTAAGATCTCGAAATAAAGTCGATGCTAGTTTTAATATGTCATCCTTAAGTGATATCATATTCTTACTATTAATCTTCTTCATGTTAACCTCTACTTTGGTAACACCAAATGCTATTAAATTATTATTACCGAAGTCTGAAACACAAACTAGATCTCCTCAAACTGTAAATGTAAGTATAACACATGACAAGCGGTATTATGTTGATGGTGCAGAAATTGCATATGGAGATTTAAAAAGCAAAATAGCTGGCGCTGTAGAACCATACAGAAATGAAACACCAGCGCCTGCTGTAGTATTAAATGTAGATAAAAGAGCCTCTGTAGATGACTTAGTGGGTGTAATGAAGTTTGGTGAAGAATTAAAAATTAAAATGATCTTAGCTACTGAGAAGCAATAATGTCACAGGTATTTTACGACATAGAAGCTACTGAGAAAAAGCATAGACGCCAATCTGCTATTATAACGCTAATAGTATTTGCTATTATCATCTTTATCCTTTTTCTAATGGGATTACCAAGAATGATTCCGCCTCCATCAGAGGTAGGAATTGAAATAGCCTTAGGAAATAGTGATTACGGTGGTGGTGAAGAGCAACCAACGACCATTGAAGAAGTAAAAACGGTTTCAACGCCTACTCCTCAAACGCCTAATGTATCTGAGCAAACAGTAGAAGATGTTATCACCAACTCAAATGATGAAAGTATTAATGTCCAAACAGAGGAAAATCCAACACCTGATCCTGTAAAAGAAGAACCAAACGAAGTAAAAGAAGAGGTAAAAGAAACACCAAAGAAAGAACCAGAATTAAATGCTTCTGCTATAGCTTCTGCAGATATTTTTAAAAAGAATACTTCACAAGGACCAAATGAAGGAATTAATGAAGATGTTGGAAGAAAAAATGGAAGTGAAAATGCTACAGCTGTTGATGATCATAGCACAGGAAAAGGTCCATTTGGTAAAGGTAATGGTCTAAATGGAAGAAGTATAACCAACTCCCCTGCCGCCTTAAAAAATGAATGTGGTGAAACAGGTTGGGTATATATTAGAATTACAGTGGATGCAAAAGGAAACGTGGTAGATGCAACATATGACCCCAATGGATCTACAATAGCAGGTGCTTGTGTAAAGCGACTAGCATTAGCATACGCTAGAAGGTATGAATTTAGCGAAGACAAAAATAAAACCGAACAATTCGGAAGAATTCCAATTCAATTTGTCTTAAACTAATGGATCAATATCAATCAACCTTAGATTATCTTTTCAATAGCTTACCAATGTATCAAAGACAAGGTCAAGCTGCTTATAAGCCGGGAATAGGCAATATTATAGAACTTTGTAATATTTTAGGTCAACCTCAAAACAGCGTTCCTTCTATTCACATCGCAGGAACCAATGGAAAAGGGTCTACTGCTCATCTCTTATCTAGTATATTACAAGAAGCTGGCTATAAAGTTGGCCTATATACTTCTCCTCATTTAGTAGACTTTAGAGAAAGAGTAAAAATAAATGGTAAGCCTATTAGTAAAGAAGCTGTCATAAGCTTTGTAGATCAATATAAAGTAGCTTTTGAAACGCTTAATACTTCTTTCTTCGAATGGACGGTTGCATTAGCTTTTAAACACTTTAAAAATGAAGATATAGATATTGCCATCATAGAAACAGGTTTGGGTGGAAGATTAGATTCGACCAATATAATAAAACCTTTAATTGCTGTTATCACTAATATAGGCTTAGATCATGTACAGTTTTTAGGCAACACATTAGATAAAATTGCGTTCGAGAAAGCTGGAATCATTAAAGCAAACACGCCTGTTGTAAT
>JBELBA010000123.1:0-6881 GCA_042095635.1 Chitinophagales bacterium | reverse complement strand
TGAGGATTACTTGCTTTCATTGAAATGATTAAATCATGATAGTCTAAAGACTCACAAATTCTTATAAATTCTAGAGCAGATTCTACCATACCATTTGGTGTATCTCCATATCTACTCATTATTCTATCCGATAACGATCCATGGTTAGTACCAATTCTCATAGCAATACCTTCTTCTTTACAGATATTTACTAAGGGTGTAAATTTTACGTTTATCCTTTCTAATTGTTCTTGGTATTCTTCATCAGTATATTCAATAGTATTAAACTTCTTTTTATCTGCGTAGTTACCAGGGTTTACTCTTACTTTGTCTACAATTTTAGCTGCAATTTCAGCTGCATTAGGCGTAAAGTGAATATCTGCAACTAAAGGTACATTTAAACCTCTGGCTTTCAACTCATCTTTTATAGCTTTAAGATTCTCCGCTTCTTTCTTACTCGGAGCAGTAATACGTATAATTTCACACCCTGCATCGGCCAAAGAAATCGATTGATCAACAGTTGCTGCAGTATCCATGGTGTCCGTAGTTGTCATAGACTGCACCCTAATAGGGTTGTCTCCTCCAATTTCTACTGTTCCAACTTTTACTTTTCTTGTTGTAAATCTTTGATATGAGAATAAACTATCTGTAAACATCATTTCTATGTATTAAATATCTCCTAATTGAGGTCTAACAACTATATCTTCAATGTTAGTGCTTTGTGATAAAGTATAAGTAGACCAAACTATTTCTGCTATATCTTTGGCAGGAATAAATCTTTCATCTGGTAAATCTACACCATCCCAACTAGGTGTCCTAGTGGCACCTGGCATTAGGTGCGTTACTTTAACGTTGTGTGGCTTCATTTCCTCTCTTAAGCATTTCGAAAAGCCTAATAAAGCAAATTTTGAAATACTATAAGAACCTCCATTATCATAGGCCATTTGGCTAGCAATAGAACACATATTAAAAATATGTCCTTTCTTTTGCTTAATCATTGAAGGAACAATTGCTTTAGAAAGATGATAAGCAGAATATAAATTCGTTTCTATCATTTTCTCCATATTACCATCTTCTTCATTACAAATACTTCCCGGAATAAAAGTACCAGCATTATTGATTAAAAAGTCAATATTTTTAAATTCTTTTAAAGCATTACTGGCAAATTTGATTACTGCTGCTTTATTGCTTACATCAACAGATTCGACATATATATTAATATTTGGATAGGCTTGAGAAAGCTCCATTTTTAGAGCTGCTAACTTTTCGATAGATCTAGAACATAATGCTAGATGACATCCATTTTCAGCTAATTTTTCCGCGATCGCTTTTCCAATTCCTTGTGAAGCTCCTGTGATGATTGCATTCATACCATAAATATAGTTATAAGTTGTTTTCTCTTAGCACAATTTGATATTTATTTAAGGCTTAATCTGATATCTTTGGTTGTACAGACAACCTAAAAGTATTAACTTAGATTCCATGCGATTTTTCTATCATTTTGGTAGGTATTTGTTTTTAATGAAAAACCTCTTTGCTAAACCCGAAAGTTGGGTCATGTACAGAAGGGAAATTCTAAGACAAATGACCGATGTAGGTGTTGGCTCATTAGCTATTATTAGTATTATTTCTCTGTTTATCGGAGCAGTAACTACTTTATTAATTGCTTATCAGTTGACCGATCCTTTAATTCCAATTACTATTGTTGGTGCCATTGTTGGAGAAACAACTATTTTGGCTTTAGCTCCTATCATCAGTAGTTTGGTATTAGCCGGTAAAATAGGATCCAATATGGCATCTGAAATTGCCACAATGAGAGTGACAGAGCAAGTTGATGCAATGGAAGTAATGGGCGTTAACGTCAGATCATTCTTAATTACACCTAAAGTTATTGGCGCATTCTTTATGATACCTGCTCTAGTTATTATTGCTTGTTTTATTGGGGTATTTGGTGGCGTAATGTCTGGGTATCTATCAGATATTATTTCTATTGATGACTTTATGTTAGGTGCTAGAGAATATTTTAAAGGCTATACTGTATTTGTGATGGTCTTAAAAGGATTTACATATGCCTTTATTATAGCAAGTATATCTTGTTATCAAGGATTTTATGTTAGAGGTGGTGCATTAGAAGTTGGTGCTGCTAGTACAAGAGCTGTTGTATACAGTTGCATACTAATTCTATTTGCTGATTTACTGATTTCACATTTGTTTTTATAATGATAGAGTTAATTGATATAAAGAAGTCATTTAAGGACAAGGATGTATTAAAAGGCATTTCAACTACTTTTTTACCAGGAAAATGCAACTTATTAATAGGTCAGAGTGGTGCTGGTAAAACAGTTACTATTAAATCTATGGTTGGTCTATTAGAAACTGATAGTGGAAAGATTCTATTTAATGATAGAGATTTTTCTTCCATGAACTTTGACGAGCGTAAAGCGATTAGAAGAGAAATAGGAATGCTGTTTCAGCACGCTGCACTTTTCGATTCTTACACGGTAGAAGAAAATATAAAGTTTCCATTAGATATGTTTCATAAAGAAATGACTAATGCGGAAAAGACAGATAGAGTTAATTTCTGTTTAGAAAGAGTTAACCTTCCAGGAGTAAATAATAAAATGCCATCAGAGTTATCAGGAGGTATGCAAAAGAGAGTGGGTATTGCTAGAGCAATTGTAAATAATCCAAAATACCTTTTCTGTGATGAGCCTAATTCAGGTTTAGATCCTAAAACTTCTATCGTTATTGATGAATTGATTCATTCTCTAACAAAAGAATTTGGAACGACTACAATTATTAATTCACATGATATGAATTCTGTTTTGGGAATTGGTGAGCATATTGTGTATTTACACGAAGGAAAAAAACATTGGGAAGGAAGTAATGAAGAAGTTATCCATTCCGGAAACAAAGAGCTAGATGAGTTTATATTTGCATCCAAGTTTTTACAGAATTTAAAAAAGGGAAATTAATCCACAATCTTGCACAATTTTTCAGCAATATGTGTATTTTCGCCTTATTCTCTTAAATAGATAAAACAAATAATATGAGTGTTTTAGTAAATAAAGATTCAAAAATCATAGTACAAGGATTCACTGGTAAAGAAGGAACTTTCCATGCTGAGCAATGTATTGAATATGGAACTAACATTGTTGGTGGAGTTACTCCAGGTAAAGGTGGTTCTAGACATATAGATAAGCCTGTATTTAACACTGTAGCTGATGCAGTTACTGAAACAGGAGCTGATGTTTCTTTATTGTTCGTACCTCCAGCATTTGCTGCAGATGCAATTATGGAAGCTGCAGATGCAGGAATTAAAGTAATTATTTGTATTACTGAAGGGATTCCAGTTAACGATATGATCCATGCTAAAGCATATGTTGATGAAAGAGATTGTAGATTAGTTGGGCCTAACTGCCCAGGTGTAATTACAGCAGATGAAGCCAAAGTAGGTATTATGCCTGGATTCGTTTTCAAGAAAGGAAGAATTGGTATTGTATCTAAGTCTGGTACATTAACCTATGAAGCCGCTGACCAAGTTGTAAAAGCTGGATTAGGAATTTCTACTGCAATTGGAATTGGTGGTGATCCAATCATTGGAACAACAACTAAGGAAGCAGTTGAATTATTCATGAATGATGATGATACTGATGCAATCGTAATGATTGGTGAAATTGGTGGTCAATTAGAAGCAGATGCTGCTAGATGGATAAAAGCGAATAAAACTAAGCCAGTTGTAGGATTTATTGCAGGTGAAACTGCTCCTGCAGGAAGAACAATGGGTCACGCTGGTGCGATTGTTGGTGGTAAAGACGATACAGCTCAAGCAAAGAAAGCGATTATGAGAGAATGCGGAATTAACGTTGTTGATTCTCCTGCAGAAATTGGTTCTGCAATTGTAGCTACCTTAGAAGGTGCTACTGCATAATTGAAATCAAATATAAATTCTAAAAAAGCCCTTCGTTATTCGAAGGGCTTTTTTTATGTCCAAATTTAAGGTTTTAAGTTAAAAATATAACGGGTTTTATTTATCATGAGCAAATTGTAAACCTTTCATTTCCTCCTTACGTAGATATATGTCCACCTAAAAAAGATTATACGTATGGAAATCACCAGACTATTTGATTATCTCTATTATCAAAAAGAAAATTATTCCCAAAAAGATTGCTTTGCATACAATGTTGATGGAGAATGGAAAAAGTATTCAACAGATAAAGTTATTCAGACTGTAAATGCTATTTCTAGAGCTTTAATAGCTGAAGGGGTTAAGCCTGGAGATAACGTTGGTATTGTGGGAGGAAATACACCCCAATGGATGTATTTTGATCTAGGGATTATGCAAGTTGGTGCAGTAAATGTTCCATTATATCCTACCATTTCCTCTGAAGAATATCAGTATATCTTAAATGATGCGGATGTAAGTCATCTATTTATCGCTACAAAAGATATTTATGATAAACTAATAGCGATTAAATCGAATCTGCCAAAGCTTAAGGAGATCTATACATTTGAAGAAATTGAAGGGGCTAAACATTGGAAACAGTTTTTAGCTCTCGGAGATAATACAGATCAATCTGTTGTAGAAGAAGCAAAAGCAGAAGTACAGAATGGAGATTTAGCCACTGTTATATATACATCTGGTACTACAGGTAGTCCTAAAGGTGTAATGTTAAGTCACAACAATATTTTATCAAATGTAGAAGCTTCTGTTCCGGAAGTACCTTTTGATAATACATGTAAAGTGCTAAGTTTCTTACCATTAAATCACGTTTTCGAGCGTAATTTAATCTATCAATATTTAAGGCAAGGAGCCTCTGTTTATTTCTCAGAAATTGATACAATTGGAGCAAATCTTTTAGAATTAAAACCACATTTCTTTACTTGTGTACCAAGGTTACTAGAAAAAGTATTTGATAAAATTGTTGTAGGAGGTAATGCTAAAAGTGGTATCGCTAAAACATTGTTTAATTGGGCCTTAGAATTAGCATTGAAATATGATTTACATGGGAATAATTCCATGAGCTATAAAATACAATATGGTATTGCTAAAAAACTAGTCTATTCTAAAATTGCTGAAAAACTGGGAGGAAATGTAATAGGAATTGTTTCTGGTTCTGCTCCTCTTCAACCAAGGTTAATTAGATTTTTTACTGCATTAGGTATTGAGATTATGGAAGGATATGGATTAACAGAAACTTCTCCAATAGTTTGTGTTAATAGATTTGAAAGATCTGGTAGAAGAATTGGTACAGTAGGACCTAAATTAAATGGAGTGGAAGTCAAGTTAGCTGAAGATGGTGAAATCTTGGTTAAAGGTCCTAATGTAATGATTGGTTATTACAAGAATGAGCAAGGAACTGCTGAGGTTTTAAGTGAAGATGGTTGGTTTAGTACTGGAGACATTGGAATCTTTGAAGAAGGTAAGTTCTTGAAGATTACGGATAGAAAGAAGCAAATGTTTAAAACATCAGGTGGTAAATACATCTGTCCTCAACCTATTGAAAATAAGTTTAAAGAGTCTCCATTTATAGAACAAATTATGGTGGTAGGTGAATACCAGAAATTTCCAGGTGCTTTATTTGTTCCAGCTTTTGAAGCCTTAGAAGTATGGGCTAAAGAACAAGGAATTAGCTATACAGATCATAAAGATTTAGTTAAAAAGCAAGAAGTAGGAAAGTTATTCGATGCTGAAAAAGAAAAGTATAACGAGTGCTTTGGTCAGTCAGAAAAAATTAAAAGATATGCATTACTTGATGAAGAATGGACAACAGAAGGTAAACAGTTAACACCAACAATGAAGGTCAAGAGAAAGGTCATTACGGAAATGTATCAAGACAAGATTGACGAAATATATAATGTATAAAGCAATATCTAAATCCCAAAAAAAAGATGAGCAGAAATATTAAGAAAGTAGCAATATTGGGATCCGGAGTAATGGGATCTCGTATTGCTTGTCACTTTGCCAATATTGGTGTAGAAGTCCTCTTACTGGATATCGTACCATTTGAGCTGAATGAAAAAGAACTAGCAAAAGGTCTAACAAAACAAGACAATGTTGTCAGAAATAGAATTGTAAATGATTCTTTGCAGTTTGCTTTAAAGTCAAAGCCTTCACCAATTTATAATAAGCAATTTGCTTCAAGAATAGAGACGGGGAACTTTGATGATGATTTGGCAAAAATTAAAGTTTGTGATTGGATTATCGAGGTAGTAATTGAAAACATCGATATTAAAAAGCAACTTTTTGATAAAGTTGAAGAACATAGAAAACCTGGTTCGTTGATTAGTTCTAATACTTCTGGTATTCCCATTCATTTAATGTTAGATGGAAGAAGCGAAGATTTCCAAAAGCATTTTGCAGGGACACACTTCTTTAATCCTCCAAGATATTTAAAATTATTAGAGGTAATACCCACGCCAAAAACAGATCCTGAAGTTTTAGATTTCTATAAAACTTATGGCGATCTATACTTAGGTAAGACAGTTGTAGAATGTAAGGATACGCCGACTTTTATTGCTAATAGAGTAGGTATTTATTCTATTGCATCCATTTTCTCTATAATGGAAGAACTTGATTTAAGTGTAGGAGAAATTGATGCTTTAACAGGGCCAGCAATGGCTAGAGCAAAGTCCGCTACTTTTAGAACTTGCGATGTTGTTGGATTAGATACCTTAGTTAAAGTTGCTGATGCACTTTACACTACGTTAAAGGACGATGAGTGTGTTGAGCTATTCAACGTACCTAAGTACTGTAAAGAAATGGTTGAGAAGAATTGGTTAGGTGATAAGACTAAGCAAGGATTCTACAAGAAAACTAAAGATGAAAACGGAAAGCGTTTAATTTTAGAATTGGATCCTAAGACTTTAGAGTACGGACCAAAAACAAAAGCAAAGTTTGC
>JBELBA010000122.1:0-6997 GCA_042095635.1 Chitinophagales bacterium | reverse complement strand
CACGTTGATTTAACCGTTTTAGGTGCTATGGAAGTAGCGGACAATGGTGATATTGCAAACTGGAAGATTCCTAATAAGATGGTTAAAGGAATGGGTGGAGCAATGGATTTAGTTGCTGGTGCAGAAAATATTATTGTAGCCATGATGCATACTAACAAAGCAGGAGCGTCTAAGATTTTAAAACAATGTTCATTACCATTAACGGGTCTAGGATGTGTAAAGAAAGTAGTGACTGAATTAGCGGTTCTAGAAGTTGTGGAAGGTGGATTTAAATTATTAGAGCGAGCACCTGGCGTAAGTGTAGAAGAAATTCAATCCAAAACAGAAGGAAGTTTAATCATTGAAGGAGATATTCCTGAGATGAATGTGTAAAAAAAATAAGATATAAGCTATTAAGAGAGAACCAATTGGGTCTCTCTTTTTTTATCCTTGAAGATTTAAATAATATCAAATAAAAAAATAATACAATTTGAATAGGGCTTTTAAATACGGAGATGCTGTTTTTGAAACAATGAAAGTTGTGGATGGGCATATTCCGTTTCTAGATTTACATTTACAAAGATTACAACAGTCTGCTGATTATTTAGGCTTAGATTATGATGAATATGACTTGAGAATTATAATCAAAACTGAATTAGCAAGTTTTAAAAGTGGTGTCTTTAGAGCACAAGTTTATAGAGGTGGTAAAAGCTTTTATATTGGTTCTAATGAAGTAGAAATAGAGTTGGAAACTACTGCTGAAGAAGGTTCGTATGAATTAAATAAAGATGGACTTAACATTGGTTTGTATATTGAAAATTACAAAGCAACTAGTCCATTATACAATTTAAAGTCTGCTAATTATCTATTGTTTGTAATGGCTAGAAGGTATGCAGATAAACATGGTTTAGATGATGCTTTAATAGTTAACGGATATGGTAATATTGTAGAAGGGATCAACTCTAATATCGTGATCATTAAAGACGATAAATTGATTTCTCCTGATTTGGATTCTGGGCCAGTAGACGGAGTGATGTTAAAGGTTTTAGCCAAAACAGGTTATAAAATTGAGCGAAGAGCATTTGACTTTCAGGAAGTAATAGATGCAGACCATATTTTTCTATGTAATGCTGTAAGAGGTGTTAGATGGGTTAACAGTTTTAATGGGATTGAAAAATCTTATTGGCCGGAGTATCCAAAAATGGTACAAAAGCTGAATGCAGCTTGTGGATTAAAAGATTAGGGAAAACACTGATAGAGTATTATCTTTGTAATAGAGATTACACAACACAGGGTCACTGAGCTTGTTGAGGTGAAGGGATTAAACAAATACTGAATAAGCAAAAAGAACATATATGTCAAACGATTTAAGATACGATTGGACAAAAGCAGAAATTGAGGAAATATACAATATGCCTCTTTTTACTTTGATTGATAGAGCAAAAGAAGCTCATAAAGCACATCACGATTTAGGAGAAGTACAAGTTTGTACTTTATTATCAATTAAGACGGGTGGTTGCCCAGAAGATTGCGCTTATTGCCCACAAGCTGCTAGGTATCATACTAATGTTAAAGTGCATAGATTGTTAGATAAAGATGTTGTAATTGAAAAAGCAAAACAAGCTCAAGCTGCTGGTAGTACACGTTTCTGCGTTGGTGCTGCTTGGAGAGAAGTGAGAGATAACAGGGATTTCGATAAAGTAGTTGATATGGTATCGGAAATCAATGGAATGGGAATGGAAGTTTGTGCAACTTTAGGGATGCTTAAAGAACATCAAGCTAAAAGATTGAAAGAAGCAGGCTTATATGCTTATAACCATAATGTAGATACTTCAGAAGAACATTATGAAGAAATTATCTCTACTAGAACTTATGATGATCGTTTAGATACATTGAAAAATGTTAGAAAAGCAGGATTAACAATATGTTCAGGAGGAATTATAGGTTTAGGAGAGTCTAACCAAGATAGAGCAGATATGCTAAAAGTATTATCAAATTTGAATCCTCATCCAGAGTCAGTGCCAATTAATAAGTTAGTGGCTGTTGAAGGAACGCCATTAGAAGGGCAGCAACAAATTGAAACTTGGGATATGGTAAGAATGATAGCAACTGCTAGAATTTTGATGCCTAAAGCAATGGTAAGGCTTTCAGCGGGAAGAGAGAGTATGTCTGAAGAAGCACAAGCACTTTGTTTTATGGCTGGAGCTAATTCTATATTCTCCGGAGAGGTTCTATTAACGTGTCCTAACCCTGATTTTAATAAAGACCAGGAAATGTTCAAGACTTTAGGATTAAAGGCTAGGAAGTCCTTTAAAGAGGGAAGAGTGATTCCATCTATACCAACTGATGAGATGGGCTTACCGAAGGTTCAACATGACTTAGCGGAACAGATTGAATACGTGAAGTAGTCGCGTTAGAATGTCTAGTATTAGAAAAAACATCCAACAAAAATTAGAGAAACGAAAGGCTGAAAATGCCTTTCGTTTTTTGCATATATCCCAAAATAATCAAATTGATTTCGCTTCAAACGATTATTTAGGGTTAGCAAAAGAAGTTGTTGTAAAAGAGCAAGTTGGACAAGCTTTAAAAGGAGGTTCTACGGGTTCTAGGTTGATCACTGGAACTAGCAAGATGCATATCGATTTAGAAGATCAATTAGCACAACATTATTATGCTGAAAGTGCTTTGTTATATAACTCTGGTTATGATGCTAATATAGGTGTCTTGTCGGCTGTATTAACAAGACATCATACTGTAATAATAGATGAATATGTGCATGCTTCCATAAAAGATGGTATTAGACTTTCTGAGGCTAAAATGCTCAAGTTTAAGCACAATAACCTTAGTGATTTAAAAAGGCTTTTAGAACAACAAGAAGATACTACTAATGTATTGCTAGTAGTGGAGTCTATCTATTCTATGGATGGAGATGAAGCCGACTTAATGGTATTGATCGATCTAAAGCATCAATACGGTTTTGAATTGATGGTTGATGAAGCACATTCTAATGGTTTATATGGTCCTAATGGAGAAGGGCTTTTATGTTT
Source organism: Chitinophagales bacterium (assembly GCA_042095635.1). Taxonomy (GTDB): domain Bacteria; phylum Bacteroidota; class Bacteroidia; order Chitinophagales; family CAJXBJ01; genus JBELBA01. The sequence continues at coordinate 3,971 of JBELBA010000122.1, read as the reverse complement.
CTTAGGGATCCAAGATGAAGTCTTTATTCGAGTTAATACTTTTGGAAAAGCACTAGGATCTCATGGGGCGGTGGTCTTAGGTTCTAAAGAATTGAAGGACTATTTAATTAACTTTTCAAGGTCTTTAATATATACCACATCTTTACCAGAAATAGCTTTAAATTCCATTAAAAGTAAGCATGACAAAATGTCAAAACAAAAACATAATAAGTTACAAATAAGCAATTTATGTAATTTATTTAATTTTTTAATTAAAGAGTCCGAAGTTGATTGGGAAAAGAAGGGAGTTGGTCCAATATTCTCACTAATAATACCAGGTAATGAAGCGGTAAAAGCGGTCGCTAATTTATTACAAGCTCAAGGCTTCGACATTCGACCTATTTTATCCCCTACCGTAAAATTGGGTGAAGAAAGATTAAGAATTATCATTCATGCTTTTAATAAAGAAGAAGAAGTTAGAAGCTTAGTGAATAGCTTGGAAGAAGCTTATTTGTCTAGCGGAATTTGAATATGCATTCCTAATCCAATAATGCCATCCACCGGAATTGGTAAAAAAGCAATATCAATAGATTTATCGATATTAAAATCACTTAGATGAGCATCTACTGCTGCATCAATGATGGTACTTGCATACAATAAGAAGCTATAAATGACTGCTCGCTCTCTTCTTTTTCTATACTTTTCACTGATTGATTCTAGTCTAGATGCAGTTGCAGAAGAATAAGCCTGCGTTGGTGTATCATAAATGTAGTATCCATCTGGTATAATATCCGGTTGATTGACCTTTAAGATATAGGTGGTATGAAATATGTTGTATTGCTCATTATTGAGATTATAATAATAGTACATGAAATAAGCTCCTCCATAAATAATGGGAAGTTTCCAGTATTTACCATTATTAATTTGTCCTAAACCAGGTAATAGTGCGCTATACATGGCAGACTTCTTAGGTTTGTGGTTTTTTTCTGGATAGGTCTTGATCTGTGCATCAATCTTTGCATCAGCAACATTTGCAGCCCAAATAACTCCAGTAAAGAAAAGATAGAAGTTTCTGTAATTACTGATCCTTGTAAGGTCTGAAGGCATAAATGCATCAGGCACACCACTATTATTAGTAATACCTGGTGCAGGATATAGAATTCGATTAAGATGTACTAATTGACGTTCTTTTAATTTGTGGTATGTGTAAGCTTCATAAGCTGTTCTATACATGGCACCAACGAATAAAGGTGCTTTATAGTATTTCCCATTCATTATCTGGCCAGCACCAGGAATGAAACTCATCCTATTAACACGCTTGATATAAGGCGCTTTAGGTGGTTTTGGCTTTTGTGGTACATAAGCCGAAGTATCATCCTTTAGAGGAGGGCTTAAAAACAAAGAATCCTCGATTTCTTGAGCGAATACGAGGATACTTTGTAAGCTAACAAATAGATATATAGCTAATTTTTTCAAATTAGGATTCTAATATATTTATTATTCTTTTAAAATCGGCTTCAGAATAATAAGAGATTATAATTTCTCCTTTTCCTCTTTTCTTTGGTTTAAGTTGAACTTTCGTCGTTAACTTTCTTCCTATATTTTCAGCCAAAATCGTTTGATTCTTAGAAGCTTTAGGTTCATCATCAACTAAATCTAAGTCTAATTGAGTTTGATTATGCTTTTTTACTATACTTTCTACTTGTCTTACAGATAATTGCTTTTCTATAATTTGTTTTACTACTTCAGTTACAAAATCAGTGTCCGTAACACCAATTAGAGCTCTTGAATGTCCCATAGATAAAAGGCCTTCTTTAACACCGTATTGTACTTCAGAAGGTAATTTAAGCAATCTAAGGTAATTGGTAATTGTACTTCTTTTCTTACCAACTCTTGCAGAAAGTTCTTCTTGTGTTAATTTACATTCTTCAATTAACCTTTCGTAATTTAATGCAATCTCCAAAGCATTAAGGTCTTCTCTTTGAATGTTTTCAATTAAAGCAATCTCTAAAGATTCTTGGTCTGTTACTTCTGCTTTAATGTATGCAGGGATTTCACTTAAACCAGCCATCTTAGCTGCTCTTAACCTTCTCTCACCAGAGATTAATTGAAACTTACCTTCTTTAATTACTCTAAGTGTAATAGGTTGTATTACACCATGGATAGTAATAGAATTTGCTAAGTCCTTTAATCTGTCTTCGTCAAAATCAACTCTTGGTTGAAATGGATTGACTTCGATCTTGCTCAATGTAGTTAAAGCAATTTTACCTATTGGGCTATCTTGAGTTGTTAAAGCTGCTGCTGCAGGGTTGTCAGTTGTTGCATCATCTAATAATGCAGATAAACCTTTACCTAATACTTTAGTTGTTTTCTTCTTTGACATGTTCTACTAATGCTTCTTCATTATCTTCTGCTACTTCAAATGTAGCATTAGGATCGTTCTTTGTTAAAATCTCTTGAGCTAAATTAAGATAATTTTCTGCTCCTGTAGCACTTGCATCGTACATTACGATTGGTTTTCCGAAACTAGGTGCTTCTCCTAATTTAGTATTTCTATGTATAACTGTTTTAAATACAAGATGTTGGAAATGCTTTTTCACTTCTTCTAATACCTGATTAGAAAGTCTTAATCTTTGATCATACATCGTTAATAATAAACCTTCAATCTTAAGATCTGGGTTTAATCTATTCTGAACAATTTTAACGGTGTTTAATAACTTGCCTAAACCTTCAAGGGCAAAGTATTCACATTGAATTGGAACAATTATAGAGTCTGAAGCAGTAAGGGCATTTACAGTAATTAATCCAAGAGAAGGAGAGCAGTCAATTAAGATATAGTCAAAAATATCTTTCAGCTCTTCTAGTTTGTTTTTAAGGATATTCTCTCTATTAGGAGCGTTAATCAATTCAATCTCCGCACCAACTAAATCTAAGTGAGAAGGAATGACAAATAGGTTAGGGGTTTCTGTCTCTGCGATAATCGCCCTTGAGTCTGCATCACTGATTAAAGCTTCGTAAATACTCGCTTTAACTGTTTTAGGATCGAATCCTAAACCTGATGTAGTATTTGCTTGCGGATCAGCATCAATAACTAATGTTTTATATTCTAATACAGCTAAACTAGCTGCAAGGTTAATAGCACTAGTTGTTTTACCAACTCCACCTTTTTGATTGACTATCGAAATAACTTTACCCATACTTTATTCTCCTTTTTAAATGTCCAATATTTAGTTTGATCAAATCTGCTTTTGACAAAATGAATAATCGTTATCAGCATTAATTCGATCCTTAAAATTACTACTTAGGAGAGGAGAAAGGTTCAAAAAAAGACGCCTACTTTTCAACAAACAGTTAACAAAAAATAGTGCTTAAAAATAGCTGTCTTTTAAATTGGATACTCACTTCTTGTAGATTAACACGTTGTGGATTAGCATGGTGGAAAACTAGGGCTAGATATTGAAAACTTTATAAGTAATTTTAAATCAAGTTTTTAATACAGCAGCTATGAGCATCAATACTAACCTTAGATTTACAATACTTTACATTTCGCTTTTTGCCCTAATATTTTCTTGTGATACAGCGCCAAAGCACTCTAAACTAAAGATCTTTAAATACAATCAAGTTTCTTGCAGAAGTGCAGACCCTGCAGATGCTGGTAGCCAAGGTGTAATTTGGGTAGTTAACCAAGTGTTTAATGGTTTGGTACAGATGGACGACAAGATGAATATAAAGCCTTGTCTGGCAAAATATTGGGAAGTAGATCCAAGTGGTAAACAATATAAATTTCATCTAAGAACAAATGTTAACTTTCATGATGACGAGTCATTTGAAGGTGGCATAGGAAGAAAAATGACCGCTCATGACTTTGTGTATAGTTTTAATAGAATTATTGATCCTAAGACCTCTTCTGTAGGTGCATGGGTATTTAATGGAAAGGTAACAAAGGAAGATCCATTTGTTGCAGTAAATGATTCTGTGTTTCAGATTAACCT
>JBELBA010000121.1:0-7034 GCA_042095635.1 Chitinophagales bacterium | reverse complement strand
ATTTGATGACTTGATCTATATCCGATTTAGGATTTATTTGAACCAATATTTGATCCTTAATATATGCTGTCTGATCTTGTGTGAAAGCCCTAGTACAGAAGACAAATGATAATATTAAAACCAAATGCTTCATTATAGAATTTTCGGGATTTTCCAGATTAATTTAATTAGAATAACAGCCGTAATCATTCCACCTAAGTGCGCAAAATGTGCGATACCAGATTCATAAGAAGTAAAACCTCCAATGATATCTAATGCTGCTAATCCCATGGCTAAATATTTAGCTTTAATTGGAAAAGGAAAGAACATCAAGAATAACTTCATATTTGGAAATAGTAATGCAAATCCAATTAAGACACCCATTACAGCTCCAGAGGCACCGATTGCTCTACTATTACTTAATGCGATGTGTAATAAACTGGCACCAATTAAACTTACCATATATAGGGTCAAGAATTTCTTAGAACCTAATACATTTTCTAGAAATTTACCGAACATCCAAAGTTCAAACATATTCATCCCAAGATGCCATATATCCCTGGTGCTATGCAAAAATCCTGTTGTAATTAATTGATATAATTTAAACTCACCAGAACCTAATGGCCAAAGAGATAAATAATATTCTGTTGCTGGAAAGGCAAATTGAGCCATGTAAAAAAGGACATTAATAATCAATAAGTTCTTAACGATTGGTGTCATTTGGCTATTCATCTATCTCTGAAATTGTTTATTTAAGTCTTCTAAACCATAAGTTACAAAAATTGGTTTACCTGAGGGAGAAAAATTTGGATTCTCACAAGCAAATAATTGATCTAATAGCCCTTTCATTTCTTCAACGGTTAATTTTTGTCCAGCTTTAATAGAAGCAAACTTTGCTAATGACAATGCTAGGTTTTCACGTTTTGTTAATTTGAATTCTGTGTTGTAATGCTTGTACTGTTCTAATAAATGTTCCATTACTTTTTGATAATCTAAATTAGAAATATCTGCTGGTATCCCATCCATTTCAAACGTTGTATCGTCATTTTCAGCTATAGAGAAACCTAATTTTTTTAACTCTGGCATAATCTCTTTAAATAGTTCGATGTCTGCAGGAGATTGTTCTATTTTTTCAGGAAATAAAAGTTGCTGTGTATTCGCAATTTGGTCCCTGATTGCTCTTACATAATATTCGTATTTAATTCTTTCATGGCAAGACTCTTGATCAATAATTAAGAAGCCAGACTTGATATGAGAAAGAATATAAGTTTGATGAATTTGGTAAGGAACCGTTTCCGTTTCTTTTAAGTCATCAGTTGCATCCCAGTCTGGGTTAATAGTCGCTTGTACTTCTGTATTTACATCTTCCTGATTACTGGCTTCATTTCTGGTAATCTCATATAAAGACTTCCAATCGTCATTCTTAGGTCTTTCTTTTGTATAGCTTTCGTTTATAGAGGCAGCCGAAGAATAATTACTAGAAGAAGCAAAACGTTTACTGTCTTCAGTAGGTGCATTAATTGGAAAATGATTAGAGCTAGCAAAGCTATCATTAATAGAAGATTCCTGACTAAAATCTAAACTAGGGCTTACATTAAATGCGCCTAGAGATTTTTTAGCTGCCGAATTTAAGAAAGCATATAATACCTTCTCATCTTCAAACTTTATTTCTTGCTTGGTAGGGTGCACATTAATATCAATTTTACTTGGATCGATTTGTATAGAGATAACATATAAAGGATATTGCCCTTTAGGTATTAACTCATCGTAAGCGCTCATTATTGCATGATTAAGGTAAGGATCTTTAATAAATCGATCATTAACTAAGAAGTATTGTTCTCCTCTTGTCTTTTTTGCAAATTCCGGTTTCCCTATATATCCTTTAAAAGAGAAAATATCTGTTCCTTCTTCAATAGGAATAATTTTTTCCGCGTAGTTTTTTCCAAAAACACCAACGACTCTTTGTTTAAAATTACCACTTGGTAAATGATAGATTTCTACACCGTTAGACACTAAAGAGAATTCAATATCAGCATGCGCAATTGCGACTCTTTGAAATTCATCAATAATATGTTTTGTCTCTACAGGGTTAGATTTTAAGAAGTTTCTTCTTGCAGGAACATTAAAGAATAGATTCTTAATACTAATGTTAGAACCATTTGAGCTAGAGCAAGGTTCTTGTTTTTTTAATTCACTTCCTTCAATATTAATCTTGGTGCCAATTTCATTCTCTACCATTTTTGTTTTTAGCTCTACCTGAGCAATTGCAGCAATTGATGCCATTGCTTCACCTCTAAAACCTTTGGTTTGAATAGAAAATAAATCATCCGCTTTTTTAATTTTTGAAGTCGCATGTCTTTCAAAGCACATACGAGCATCCATATCAGACATTCCGCATCCATTATCAATCACTTGAATGAGCGCTTTACCTGCATCTTTAATATTTAGTTTGATTTTAGTAGAACCTGCATCTATAGCGTTTTCTAGTAATTCTTTTACGGCAGATGAAGGTCTTTGGACAACTTCTCCTGCAGCAATTTGATTGGCGATAGAATCGGGTAATAATTGGATAATCCCTGACATGTGATTTATTTTTTTCAAATATACTTCAAAAGTAAAGAGCTTGTTTGAGTGACTTATTCACAACTTGGGGATATTTAGTTTCGTATCTTTTATGTATAATATTTTGTCGTAGAAATATTTTGTATTTTGTTCTATAATCATGGAAATGAAACGATTGCTTTTTTTCGTCATATTATCTTTAGGTTGTTTTAACACAGTCCTTGCACAGGACGAGTTAGACGATTTCGATTTCTTCGAACAAAGCGATGAAGAAGAGGATGAGTTCTTTAAAAAGAAGGATGAAAAGGATAAAGGCCCTAAGAAAAAGAAGAAGTCTTTGTTAGGTGGATACGCTTATTATCACATTCCTGGAAATGTTACTACTAATTTCGGATTATACTTTTTAAATACACCTAGAAGCACTGCTATACCAACATCTTTAGATCTCGAAATTACAACTATTCCTAACTGGTCTATTGGATTTAGGTATGTGTATTACCAGTATAAAACTTTTGAATCCTTAGATAGTAGCAGAATGACATCTACTACATGGTTATCTAGAGATGAAAGAGTAAATGATAAAACTTTTGCAGGTTTGTTAACCGTACATATATCAGAATATATTGGTATTGATCCAAGTAAGTTTGATATCTATACCAAAGTATTTGTTGGTACCAATTCTGTTACAGGAGATTGGGATGTAATTGGTCTGAATCCGGAAGATATCTCTGGGACTGTTTTTGGAGCTAGTGCAGGAATTAAATTCCTATACAGTGATTTGGTATCAATGTATGCAGATATTGGTTACTCTAGGTTTGGTCTTGTTAACTTTGGTCTAACTTACCGTATTTTTAATCTTCAATTATAATTAAATAAAGTTCTTAAGCATTCTTACTTCATCAGGATGTAAATGTCTCCATTGACCTCTGGGTAAGTCTTTCTTAGTTAAAGAAGCAAATAAGACTCTATCTAGTTTTGTAACTTCATATCCAAGATGCTCAAACATCCTTCTTACAATTCTGTTTCTACCAGAATGTATTTCTAGACCTATTTCATTCTTCCCTTGTCCATCAACATAATTAGCTTGGTCAGCTTTAATGTCTCCGTCTTCTAATTCAAATCCTTGTCTTAGTGCCGCTAAATCTTGAGACTTCAAGTCTTTATCTAAAATAGCATGATAAATCTTTTTCACTTCGTATTTAGGATGGGTTAACTTCTCGGTTAATTCTCCATCATTTGTGAAAAGTAAAAGACCAGTTGTATTTCTATCTAATCGTCCAACAGGGTAGATCCGCTCATCAGTAGCATTGCCAACTAAGTCCATTACTGTTTTTCTTCCTCTGTCATCAGATACTGTGCAGATGAAGCCTTTAGGTTTATTTAATAAAACATAGACTTTATATTCTCCTTGGATAACTTTTCCTTTATGTTCTACTTTGTCTTTTCTAGCAACTTTATAGCCCATTTCTTTAAGGACTTCTCCGTTAACTTTAATCTCTCCTGCAGCAATTAATTTATCTGCTTCTCTTCTAGAACATATACCTGCGTTAGCAATGTATTTATTTAATCTAGTTCCACTATTTTGCTTCTTTTCCATGTTCTATTATTTTCCTTTTAGGAAGTTACCTACGTAATTTCCTTTCTCTTTTCCATTCGCATATTGGATTAACCAATCTAAGATAACCTCTTCTTTAAAATCAATGACTTGATCTTTCTTGTATTGAGTAGCAGTCTTTAAGGTATTAGTAATTCTACCATTGAGTCTATCTCCATCCCAAGATTTAACTTCTAAATAGACTTGGTCGTACTTTCCATCACTATCATACAATCTTATTACAGCATAATATTTAGCTGTAGGATCTTTTTTCTTATTGTAAGCTTTATGAAATTTATTCAGTTGCCTTCTAGCCTTAACTACATAAGGAGCTATTAAAGCATCTCTTTCTGCTAATTCTTTAGAACCTGTTACTGATAGTGGTGCACCAGATTGTGCACTAATACTAATAGTAATAAAACTGATGATGATTAAACTTAGTAATTTCATTTTGCTTTTTATATTTAGATTAATGTGCCTCTAACCAATTATGTCCAGTTCCCATTTCTACAGTCATTGGTACTTCTGTTTTGATGGCATTAACCATTTTATCTTCAATGATAGGTTTAATAATTTCTAATTCATCTTTATGCGCATCAAAAACCAATTCATCATGTACTTGCAGGATCATTTTTGACTTCAAGTTTAATTTCTTAAACTCAGCATGGATATCAATCATAGCAATTTTGATCATATCTGCTGCAGTACCTTGTAATGGAGAGTTAATAGCATTTCTTTCAGCAAAACCTCTTACTGTTGCATTTGCAGAATTAATGTCTCTTAGATATCTTCTTCTTCCTAACAAAGTCTCCACATATCCTTTATCTCTAGCAAAGTTAATTGCATTATCCATAGATGTTTTAACACCAGGGTATTTATCAAAATAATTTTCAATTATTTCTTTAGCTTCAGCTCTTTTAATTCCCATTCTTTGTGATAATCCGAAGGCTGAAATTCCATAGATGATTCCAAAGTTAACGGTCTTGGCTCTAGATCTCATTTCTGATGTAACTTCACTTTCTTCAACATGAAATACCTTTGCTGCAGTTACTGTATGAATATCAGTACCTCTTTTAAAGGCTTCTACCATAGCAGGGTCTTTACTTACTTCAGCTACTAGTCTCAATTCTATTTGAGAATAATCGGCAGCCAATAAAGTGTAATTTTCATCTCTTGGAATAAATGCTTTTCTAACTTCTTTTCCTTTATCAGTTCTGATAGGAATATTTTGTAAGTTAGGATTGGTAGAACTTAACCTTCCTGTTGCAGTAACCGTTTGATTGAAAGAAGAATGCACTCTTCCAGACCTAGAATTAATTAGCTTTGGTAAGGCATCTACATAGGTAGATTTAAGCTTATTATATTGTCTATAATCCATGATGTATTGGATGATAGAATGATCTTTCTCTAGCTTAGCTAAAGTTTCTTCATTAGTAGAGTATTGACCTGATTTAGTTTTTTTACCAGCATAAGGGATTTCCATTTTTTCAAATAGAATTTCACCTAATTGTTTTGGAGAAGCAATGTTAAATTCCGTACCTGCCTCTTCGTATATTTGCTTTTCAAGTTTAATGATGTCTTCTCCTAATTGTTTAGAGTATTCTTCTAAAGCTTTTTCATCAATCTTAATCCCTTCTACCTCCATGTCTGTTAAAACATGAATAAGCGGTGTCTCTATATCATTAAAAAGTTTTTCAGCTTGTTGTTGCTTTAATTTAGGTTCAATGACTTCTTTTAATTGTAAAGTAACATCAGCATCTTCAGCGGCATATTCCTTCACTTTCATGAAATCTACATCTCTCATTGAAAGTTGCTTTTTTCCTTTTCCAATTAGTGTTTCAATTGAAATAGGCGTGTATTTAAGCAATCTTTCTGCCAATAAATCCATTCCATGTCTTTGGTCTGGTTCTATTAAGTAGTGCGCTAACATAGTATCAAATATTGGTGAAGTAACATTCATTCCATACCACTTCAATACTTCCATATCAAACTTGATGTTATGCGCTACCTTTTCAACTGATGTGCTAGAAAAGAAAGGCTTGTAGAATGCTAAGATTCTTTTTACTTCATCTTGATCTTCAGGAATATTTATATAGAAAGCTTTTCCTTTTTCCCATGAGAATGACATTCCAACTAGAGCAGTATTGTGTGCTTCAACAGAAGTTGTTTCTGTATCAAAGCAAACAGATTTTTCTTTTAGCATTAATTCTACTAGAGACTTATGCCCTTGATCGCTATCAATGAAATAATACAAATGATTAACATTATCAATCGTCTTTAATGGCTCAGCTTTTGTTTCTTCAATTGGGTTAGCAGTTGTTGCACCACCACCAAAAAGATCCATTTGAGGCGTTCCGGCATCAGAAACTATAGCTTCTTGAGTGCCTTCTTTAAAGTCAGACCCTAAGATTCTTTTTCCTAAAGTTCTAAACTCTAATTCATTAAAGATTTCACTTAACTTTTCATTATTCTTTTCTCCAAGTTCTAGATCTTTAGGATCGAATGTTAAATCTGGGATATCTAAAATAATAGTAGTAAGCATTTTGCACATCAAGGCTTGCTCTTTATTATCTCTTATCTTTTCACCCAGTTTACCTTTGATTTTGTCTCCATTATCTAAGATGTTCTCTAGTGTACCGTATTCTTTTAAAAGCTTGATGGCAGTCTTTTCACCAACACCAGGGATACCAGGAATATTATCTGCAGCATCACCCATCATCGCTAGGATGTCAATTACTGTTAATGGATCTTCGATATCCCATTTAGCGCAGATTTCTGGTACACCCATTATATCAAAACCATTTCCTTTATAGGCTGGTTTGTACATGAAGATATTCTCTGATACTAATTGTCCATAATCTTTATCTGGCGTTACCATATAAGTAGTATAGCCATCTTT
>JBELBA010000120.1:0-6984 GCA_042095635.1 Chitinophagales bacterium | reverse complement strand
ACGACGCTCTTCCGATCTAATCCAAACAATATTGCTGTAAGGGTCATAGTTCCTAACTTATGGAAAGCAAACGCAATAACAATAAACATAATATTTACAATCACTAAAACGATTGTAGATTCAATATGATTTAATCCTAGATCTAAAAGCCTGTGATGTATATGACGCTTATCTGGCTCAAAAGGGCTCTTCTTTTCTGCAATTCTCACTGAAAAGACTCTCAATGTATCAAACAAAGGCACTACTAATATACCTATTGCAATAGCAGCTGCTGCAGAAGTGTTCTCTGTTGCAGAATCTACAATCATTTTTTCTTCAATAAACTTAATTGCTAAACAAGAAATTACTATACCTAAAATTAAAGACCCTGTATCTCCCATAAATATCTTGGCTGGTGTTTTATTAAACCATAAAAATCCAAGTAACGCACCAATTACAGAAGCAGAAAGCATTGCATAATGTTGCATTCCATGAAAATAAAACCAAGCACCAAAAGAACCAGCTGTAATAACTCCTACAGACCCTGACAAACAATTTATACCATCAATCAGGTTCAAGGAATTAGTAATAACGATAACGGTAAATATTGAAATTATAATCCCTAGATATTCTGGAATTTCAGTGATTCCAAAGAATCCATGTAAACTAGTGAGTTGAAAACCACCAAGTTTTACAACAATAATTGCAGCTAATAATTGACCTAATAACTTCTTTGATGCTGATAATATTAAAATATCATCTTTGACGCCCATAAAGAACAAAATTGATGCTGCACCAAAAAGATACTGTAGCTCTCTTACGCTTGAAAAGTCATTAATTAAACTAGTACTGATAAATATTCCTGCATATATAGCAATACCTCCTAAAGTAGGAACTGCGCTGATATGAGACTTTCTCTCGTCTGGGACATCATACAAACTCTTTCGCTCTGCAACGGTAATAATAGTTGGTATCGCCAAAATTACGATTACTAATGCTAAAAAAAAACTTACGATTATATCCAAACTGCTAATTTACAATGCAAATTTAATCAAATTAAATGGATTTTGAAGACTAATAGTCAAAATGTCTATAGCTTAGATTATATCTCAAACCTAACCTAGTTAACGCATATGAATTTGTAAAATTATCCTGTCTATACATCATGCTTAGATCAATATTTAGACCTAATATCATCTCATAACTATAAAGTAAAGAAATATAATTCACGACTGTTAGACTTCCTTGTAATGTTTCATGACCAAAATCATTTCCACGACCTCTATCATAATAGTTTCTCATAATATCTCCGCCAAATGCAACTCCTCCAATTTCATCAAAACCTTTAGAATATTTCATATACTGTAATTGAAGAAAAGACTTCTTAGTAGGTCTATATTTAATCAGCAAAATATTTTCAACAAAGTTAGCACCTAATGGATGAGCCAAAGGTTGAGATGCATGCGAATAGCTTTCGGCAGTAGTGATATATGAATAAGTAAAAGGTCTTGCAAAGTTGCGCTCCAATTGAAGATCTAAATCTTCTACACCAAATAAATCATAAGCTTTACCTCCAATTTGGGTAGCATATTTATTTGCCCACCAACCTTGATTATCTTTAATAAGATGATCGACATTAAACTCGTCTAGCAATCCTTGAAAATAAACTTGATACTTTTTTGCGATATTCCAATACAAATTAACTCCAATCAATGCATTATCTGGGCTTCCGATATAATATTCGGTAGACCTCAGCATCACAAATGGATTAAGATAATTTAAATCGAAATGACTATTTGAAGCACTATCACCTCTATCATAAACTACAGATTCAAAGAAACCGACAGTTATGTTCTTGGTAATCTTTGAACTGAAATAATGAAAAGTTGAATGCTTTCTTCTTATCATCTGACTAGAAGGTAGATAATTAGGATAATCTTGCATTTCAGTTAAGAGCATTTGATAATCAATTTTCCAAAACTGTAAACGCATTCCTATGTTTAAATAGCTATTTGCATTTTCGGACAATAACATAGAACGATAGCCATTTCCAATAAAGTTTTTATACTTACCAAACTTAAACTGTACATGTCTTAATGGAGAATAAGTAATATAGGCTTCACTTTCAGATAGATCATATCCATCCTCTTTAAACACCCTATATCTGCCTTGTTTTGGTATAGTATTATTGTAGTAAGCCATATGTGTTCCTAAATAATCTGGAAAGAAGTACTGATTCTCTCTGATAAATGTATAGACACCTACTTTATTAGACAAGTGCCCTAAGACTTCTGCTCCTCTGGTATTGATATAATGTCTTTGACCTTGATTTTTACCAAAGTCAAAATTGAGTACTGGTAAGACATTTATGTAATTACCTTCAATATTCTTGTCTAGTAATCTTAACAATCCAGCATTAAATAATAATGGCTTTTTCCCTTGATATTTACCGGAAGCCCATTCTAATTGATTTTTTTCACCAACTGTTAATGCTTCTAGTTGAAGGGAATCTAAAAATTGAATGATATTAAATGGTCTTACATCAGCATGAAGATCTAATTGATGCTTGACATGTAGTTTCTCGAAATAATGACTGGAATTTGCATCAGGCAAAAACACATCCTGTGCAAAAGTAAGTTGACTTATGCTTAATACTAATATATTAAAGTAAAGTCTCCACATACGTTATCATTTTATCAGCCAACTTAGCTCTATCAAAATCTTTAGCTAATTTAGAACCACCTTCCTGACAAGCCTTATAAACTGCTTCATCACTACTTAATAATTCTATCTTTTTAACAAAGTCTTCTAAATTCTCTGGTTCAAAAGTAAGACCAGCTTTGTACTTTTCGACAATCTCTTTAGATTCTCCTTCAACACCTAGTAATACTGGAATCCGCATAGAAGAAGACTCAAATATCTTTGATGGAATAACTGTCTTAAATGTATCTGATTTCTTTAATGGTACCAAAGCAGCATCGATAGCAGATAAATAAGATGGAATCTGTTTTTTCTCTATAGGGGCTAAAAATGTTACATTATTTAATTGCTTTTCTCTAGCAATTTCAATCATTTTCTTTTTTTCAGCTCCTGTACCGATAAATAAGAAATGATACTTTTCATCAAATGATTTTTCACCGGCTAGATTCAAAAAAATATCCAACTTATGAGCCATACCATGCGTTCCTATATAACCAATTACAAATTTATCATCGATTTTAAGGTCTTTTCTAACCACGGTATTTTTTGCCAAGGGCTGATATAAATTAAGATTAGCACCATTTTTAACCACAGCAATCTTATTACCGTCTATCCCTCTCTTAATTAAGTTCTTTTTAAAAGAATCAGTGACAGATACAATCATATTTGCCTTCTTGTATAAAAACAACTCTAATTGTTCGAATTTATCTAGACTTCTAGATTTAGTCATCTTAGTTACTGCTCTAATCGACTCTGGCCATAAATCTCTTAATTCAAAAACCCAAGGTTTACGTTTAAAAACAGATAAGCCATAGGCAGATACAGTAGTAAAGAACTGAGGTGATGTACCAATGATAACATCTACTTTTCTAACAAATAAACCAGCAAAGAATGAAGTAATAGCAAAACTAACGAAATCTATTATTCGCTTTATAAAACCTTGATTGGCTGCAATATAAGACCAAACCCTGATCACTTTAACACCATCAAATTGCGCTGTTTGATATATTTTATTCTTATACCCATCAAAAACTTTACCTCTTGGAAAATTAGGTGCACAAGTAATTACTGTTACTTGATGTCCTGCTTTTATCCATTCCATACAATGCTCATAAGTCCTAGTGGCAGGAGCGTTTACTTCAGGAGGAAAGTTATCTGTGATAAATAAAATATGCATTTAGTCCTTTATTGTTGTTGTCAGTTTCTCGGTAAAACCGATTTCAATCACTTTAGCATCTAGCAATTGATTGAAGCCAGATGCAAATTTATAACCTTTAATTGATATATTCTTCCCTTTAATCGGACCATTTTCATTACTAAACGACATATTAATATCTTTAATAACGAGGCCTAAATCAGAAATTGTAACATCTGCAATGGAAGGATGTAAATGGAATCTTGCAATTCCTTTAGCACTATTATTCAACTGATCTTCAATAATAATTTGATCAGCATAAAGACTCATACTTCTCTGATGAATGGTTGCTCCATAACCATTATGACTTGCTACAACTTTATCTTTTTCGTCTAGTATTATTTTTACACCAGCCCTGTCTCCTACTCTAAAACTCGCCCATATTTCAGAAGAATTTTTTTGATCTACTTCAACAGTATTATGCATCTTGGTAGAACGCTCTTGCAATCGCAAAGCATTCGTTTCATAAGTTGATGTACCAGGATCAACAAACAAAGGCTGTCCTTTAGCATGCATCACAAAATTAAAAGTATCTGCATGTGCATGACCTGGAATATAAGAAGGCCCTATCTGACCAATATCTATGATCATCTCAAAAGTATCACTTTTCCATTTTCGATAACCAGAATCAGCTAGTTTAATTGAACTAGGAATTAATCCTAAAGTACCAGCATAATTAATCAGTTCATTAGTAGATAAAGCAATATTATATGCTGCATCATTTAACATAGGAATAGAACCATCTTCAAAACTAATCTCTGCTAACCAAGCTAACATTGCACTAGCTTTTTGCTTAAATAATGGAAGTAATTCTTTACTTCGATAATCATTATTCTTTACAAGATTATAAGCATCTAGTAATCTATGTAATATGATTTGATGATACATCGGGCTCAGTTCGAAATGTGCCCCGTCATTCAATACTTGTTCTTTAATCTCTGCTTTAATAATCTTCTCAGCAGCTTCATAATAATCATCGTTTTTAAAGAAATAGGCTGCAAATAAAAGCGCAAAACCATTCTCCAATAGATGATTACCCAATAAATGATACTCTCTTTGATCTAAAAGTATTTTAGCCTGAATATCCAGAGACTGAGCTAATACTGTCTGTTCTAATTGATGTTTTGATAAAAACTTGACCCAATTAATTATCCTTAGAGAAATTGGATAAGGCTCATTAGCATTCTGTAATTGGGATAAAGACTGCCTGAACTGTTCCATTAAAATCTTAGAAGCTCGGAAGGAACCTTTTTCTTGATTAATAAAATCGAAGTAGTTAAGGTTATAGGTCCATAACTTTCCAAATACAGGGTAATCCCAATCAACTGAATCAAAAGTATGTTCTTTATTAAGAAAAGAAAATGTCCCTTTACCAGTATAAGAATTCTTATTTAAAGGAAAGTTTTGGAAACTAAGTTTAATACCATGATTCCCACCAGCATAATCATATTTAAAGCCTGTAAGTCGGCGTTTAATAGAACGAATTTTATAATAAACTCTATAAAACACTTGTTTAGACTTCAAGTGCTTAAGTGACCTGTAATACAATCCTAACCCTGTCATTATAACTTAATCAACTCACCGGTACGAAGTGATTCTAATATTTTAAAGGTAGTCTTGGTATTTGCATAAATCTGATCAAAAGGAATTGCACTTTCGCCAGTTTTAACTGCTTGCTTAAATGCCTCAAACTCGTTTTTAAACCCTTTATCCTGATTAGCACTCTTAGAGGTAGTTGTTTTACTTCCTTTAAAAATCTTTAACTCTCTAAAGTCTCTCATTTGCATCGCTATTTCTGGCGCAAATAACTCTATATATTCTTTAGGCATAGACTTATTACCATATGCAAAATAGTTAATCGATGCAGTAGATCCATTTTCAAAGTTAACTGTGATATTTACATTATCCTCGTCTGGGATTGAGTCGTCATCTTTCTTTACGGAACTTGCGAATACACTTACAGGATTTGCCCCTATTAAATAAGTACATGTATCAATAAAGTGACAAACTTCACCAACTATTCTTCCTCCTCCGATAATCGGGTCTTGTACCCAACTTTCTTTAGGAATAACACCAGCATTAACTCTATAAGCAATAGACATCGGTAAATTGCCAACAGCAGCTTTCATTTCTTGAACTAAAGGCGCATATCTTCTATTAAATCCAACTTGAAGATTGACTTTAGCTTCAGCATTTTCATATAAGTCTTTAATAATATCTAATTCTTCCTCATCCATGCAGATAGGCTTCTCTACAAAAACATGTTTTCCATGTTTAAGGGCAGTCATTACCTTTGCAGCATGATCATTATGTCTGGTAGTAATGAATACCGAATTGATATCATCATTTTTGATTAACTCTTCGCTATCCGTGCTGATATATTTGAAATCATGTTTTTCACCACTAGAATGAGCACTAACTCCGGTAGAAGTACAAAGTCCTACCATATTCATTCCTCCAACTTTCTTCAAATTAGGGATGATCACACTTTTAGCACAGTTACCTGCTCCTATTAATCCAATATTAATTTCATCAGACTTGATATTCTTTTCTGATCTTTGGATGATTTTATTACCATCTAGATCTACTTCTTTATTATAGTTAAGAACAATACCTAGGTATTTCTCATCAATCTTTCCTTCTAATAACTCATATGCTTTTAAACCTTCAGAGAAATCATAGTTATGAGTAACTAATTTCTTAGGTTCAATTTTACCTTCAGCAACTAAGTCTAAGAAAGATTCAAAGTTTCTTTGTTCTGTCCATCTAACATAAGCTAAAGGGTAGTCATGACCATGCTCTTCATATTGAGGATCTTGTCTTCCAGGACCATAAGCCATAGATAACTTCAACTCTAACTCTTTAGCGTAATATTCATTTCTTGGTACATCCATTCTCACCATCCCAACAACAACAACTCTACCTTTCTTTCTAGAAATTGTAGCAGCATCTAAAATAGGTTGATTACTTGATGTTGAAGCAGCTATAATTACAGCATC
Organism: Chitinophagales bacterium; assembly: GCA_042095635.1. GTDB lineage: Bacteria > Bacteroidota > Bacteroidia > Chitinophagales > CAJXBJ01 > JBELBA01. Next base: position 111 of record JBELBA010000120.1, on the reverse strand, counting down.
AACACCATTACCATTACTAAATTGATTGGCAGCAGAAATTAAATCATCTGGTCCACAAGCAGCATCCGCTCCAAGTTCTTTAGCTAATTTAACTTTAACAGGGTCAAAATC
>JBELBA010000119.1:0-7181 GCA_042095635.1 Chitinophagales bacterium | reverse complement strand
CTCTCACAGACAAAGAATATCAAATTATGCGCAACGCCTCACTCGCCGTATTGAGGGAAATCGGCGTGGATACGGGCGGCTCTAACGTGCAGTTCGCGATAAATCCTCAAGACGGCCGCATGGTCATTATTGAGATGAATCCGCGTGTTTCACGCTCCTCTGCACTCGCGTCAAAAGCCACTGGCTTCCCGATCGCCAAGGTCGCAGCGCAACTTGCAATTGGTTATACGCTGGACGAGCTGGACAACGATATCACTGGTGTTACCCCTGCTTCTTTCGAACCAACTATTGATTATGTTGTAACCAAGGTGCCGCGCTTTACCTTCGAAAAATTTCCCGAAACAGAAGCATTACTGACGACATCAATGAAATCAGTTGGTGAAGCCATGGCAGTTGGCCGAAACTTTGCCGAATCTTTGCAAAAAGCCCTGCGATCAATGGAGACTGGTTTAACTGCAGCACCTCCTTCTTCATCGAAGCCGACTAATTTCAATTCGTTTACCCATAATTCTACACATTTATCAGATCCATCATCATCTTGTTTAGGATTTAATGGAGAACCCTGACCTGGGTTTCTAACACCAATTAAGAAGGACTTAATTCTACTTAGATCTGGATTACCTTTAATGGATACCCATCTTTCTACACCATCAATTATAGTATCTACTTTGGTGTAGATAAAGTTAGCGTTAAAGTTATCTTCGTTTCGCTGCGTTTTAAGATTAACAAACTTCCTTAATTGAACATCTATACTATCCCAAACTTCTCTTGAATGTGCCGAATTTCCATCTTGGTAAGTTCCATAAGGAGTTAGTCTTAATGGCATTTGATACTCGTAGTAGTTGAAGGTATTATCCATACCAAATCGCATGAAGAATACTAAATCTTGATCCTCTAAGTTATGTAATTCTTCATCTGGGTTTTCTGCATGTACATAAGTTTTGATTCGCTTATAGTTTCTTACATCCCAAGTCATATTTTTAAATACTGCTCTTGCATCACCATCGATCAAATTACATACAGACATACTCATTGCTCGCTCATCTTGTCTTTGTAATCCATTAAATTGACTTAATTGTCTTTCTTGAATCACGCCAGGAGGCTTAACATAATTGACAGGACTTTTCGATCCGTGTTCGAACAAACTCACAGAAGAAACATTAAAGTTTTGTCCATCATTGTTATCTGTATGGATACCCACTAAATCTTCTCCTTCAAATAAACTCTTACCATATTTTCTCCATTGATTTCTAACTAAAGCTAATGATCCAAATCTTATATGGACTGGTTTTTCAAAGCCTTTCATATACATTCTCATATATCTGATTGATCTAAATCCATCTATATTACCAACTCTTCTATTAAATTCTTTCACTGGTACTTGAAATTGATACCAGGTTACTCTTTTAGTTTCTTGCGGATTATTAGGATCTGTAATAATGGTATCTGTAGAAGAAACCAAGTAATTGTTACCGACATTATTAGAGTCTAGATCTGTATTATTAATGTTAATCCTGTACTCGTAGTAATTCTCTGCATCATCTAAAGAGTTGTTTCTATTTAAATCCTCCGTTGTAGGACTCTGAATAAATGAACTGTCACTTCCTGTAGGAGAAGGGGAGTTATTTTCAATACCATTGAAGTATTTGTATCGCTCCATTAAGTTGCTATTATTAGACTCATGTCTTGTAGATCTGAAGAATTCGAAGTTGTCCGATGATGGGTCATTAATTAATCGCGTCTTAATGGAATCGCTTAATGTTGTATTAGCTTGTATTGCTGCTACGAATTCACTAAAGAAAATAGCCTCTACAGAATCACTCAATCCATCTAAACCAACATCCTGCATATCTCTAGATTCTGGATCGGTATCGAAAGCAACACTTACAGGAGGGATAGCCGGAGTCACACCCCAAGCAGATGTCTCTAAAGGTGGAGATATTTCTGTAATAGAAGGAAGACCATTCTCAAATTGAGTATTTCCATCTTTTAAGATATCTTCTGAGATATCACCTAAGTTGATAACTAACTCTCCAGAGATCTGGTCATCATCTAAGAAAGGATCCATAATCCAGAACTCAATCATTTCAAAGTTATTCGTTTCGAAATCAGTTACTGGTAAGTATCGCATTACACCTCCCCAATTTTGGCTTGGATTTACAAAGTTACCATCTGCATTTAGATTTTCCGTTTCGAAGTTATAAGGTCCTCTTTCACTAGGATAGAAAGATAAATCGAATGTTCTATGGATATCCCATACCGCATTTAATCCTAAATCTCTGTTTGGCCAGATTTCTTTAATCTTTACTGGTCTATCATAATGCCCGAAAGTGATATTAATACCACCTGAGTTATAGAAGGTTGGATCTACCGTTCTCCAGTTAATAAGACCTCTTTGCTTACCATAATCTAAGTCATTAGAATTTCCAGCAGCTATAATATCTGGTTCTCCTGTTGGGGTAGAGGCTAAATGCCAACTAGAGAATCTATCCATAATAGAATATTCAATTTTTGCACCTTCGAAGTTATCTAATGCCGAAGCACCTTCTCCTCCTGCACCACTGACAATTTTTGGATGGCCAGGCACTAATTTTGCATATTCTCCAGATAGTGTAATAGATGATTTTTCTTTAGTAGAAATTATAGGAAGATTATCTAAGAACCTTGTTAATCCTGGTAACTCGGAATAGTAATTTGCATCTACTCCGTAGATAGAGTTATTAATTGGTTCTGATCCAAATTGAGCATTTTGTTGCCATGGTCTTTCTGCAATTTTCATAGCTGTTGCCCCTAATGTGAAGTTGTCGTTAATCCAGTAATCCAATCTAGTAGCATATAAGTTCTTGTTGCTTACACCAAACATATCAGCACTTTCAAAAGAGATATCGATTGGTGTACCAGAGTTAAGAATATCTTCTCTTAAGATCTTAACTCTTCCCATCATATAGTCTACTGTATAATCCGCGCCTTCTGTTAATGGCGCACCTCCTGCAGTAACAATAACAGAACCTTGAGGGATCTGCATTCTACCTAAAGAGATATCAGAACTAACGGATGAGGTATAAGAACCTTTAATCATAAATCTGTTAAATTCTGGGTATTGTGCTGCAATTACCTGTGTAGAATCATATAATTCGTCGTAGGCATATTTTTCTGCAATAGCTGAATCTGCACCAAATTTTGTTCTAATACCAGAAATGCTATTTTCACCAAAAGGATCTTCTCTTTCTCCTGCAAATGGTTCTAATACTGGGAAGATTAATCGACCTTTATTAGAAACTACAGTACGCCCCTCTACATAATCAAAAAAGCCATTGGGATATGGCTGGTTATAATCGTTTAAGTTATCTAGTTGTAGAACTTCTAGTAATGGTAGGCCTTCTAGGCCATCTTCAGGAATGTATCGTTTGGCTCCACCGCCGGGGTCTTGGTAAAAGATGTTTAGCATAAACTCATCTCTACTCATCTGGAAGGCATTTAAGGAGTAAATGTTTTTCATCATCAGATCCCACATCGGATATTTAGGATCTACTCTAGAAGACTTCAACATTTTTACAATCAAAGTTGGTGGTGTTTCATCCACTTCTCCTGGTTTTTCAAATGCAAATTCTCCTACTTTAAAGTTTCTAACTTCTCCATTGATATTGACAGAGTATTCATAGGCAACCCCTAATACCTCATCTGCATTAAGCTTTCGGTTAATTGTTAAGTAACCTAATAAAGTATCATAGTAATATTCGTTTGGTGTTAATAATCTAGCATTGGTAATTTGATAATCTCTGATATTAGTAAGGTCTTTATCGTTAACATCTAGTGTGTTTAGGTTATTTCTTTGGCTAGCGATATAATCATATAAATCTGTAGAAGAGTTATCCAGAATATTATTAGAGATGGATGGATCTCTAACTAATAAACTATTTCTAGCTCTTTCATTTTCTCCCAAATCCATTAATGCAATAACTTCTCTATTGTTAGTAGGTTGTCTATTTGTATTAGTTACCCAAACCTCAATTCTTGTAATCCTTATATCAGACTGAATCATTGGTAAACTAGATACCGCATCTTCATAACTGTCTCTAAAGTAATGACCTAAGAAGAAGTGCTTATTGTAATCATAATTCAATGCTTCAACTTCAAACTCTTTCTTTTGTGCTCCACCTTCTAATCGGATCGTACTCTTATTACCTTGTAATTGAGATGCCACCGATGTAATAGTTAATCTTCCAAATTGTAATTCAGATTTAATACCAAATAGCTTACTAGATCCAGTAATCAATGCACTTTTGGTTGGTAATGTAATATTACCTGCTTCAATCTTTTTTATGATCTGATCTTCTTTACCTGTATAGGCTAGATTCATCATTTGTCTATCTACACTAAAGTTAGACTTGGTATCATAGTTAAAGTTGATCTTCATTAAATCTCCAATATTACCAACGATATTGGCTTGGATATTCATTTCGAAGATAGGGTTATATTGTTTTCTATTTCTTTCGGGGATTATAGGATTGGCATTGTGTCTATATTCCATACCAAACTTCAATTCAATCTTACCACTTGGTTTAATTTCAATTAAGTTTTCTGGCAATATTGGTTTACCAAAATCTTTATTAACAAAGGTTTGTTTTCTTTTTCTCCCTAAGTAAGATTGCACATCAGATTTCTCTTTTAGATAACTTCTTTCATTTTTTCTAAATTCAGTTTCAATGAATTCATCAAAGGTCATGGTCAATGGTGTTCTGTAATTAACACCACCTACAGTTTGCACTATTACATACCTTTTCTCATCCGGGTCATAAATAATTTCCCTTTTAATGTTATCCGGATCATTAAGATCCATGGTATGATTTTCATCATCGCCAGGTCCTAATTCATGTTCCTTTACAGGGTATGGTAATTCTACTTCTGGTGTATCTGAAGTGAAGTTTACTGTTTCTAAATAATTGATAGTGTATAGGATCTCATCTATGCCATTAACATTGGAAAATACCCATATAGGTGCAATAGTAAATAAGAATAATATTAACCTAAACCCCTTCAACAATTATGCTCCTTTTAATGCTAAGCGAATGATCTCTTCAACAGCGATCTCTTTGCCTGCATTTTGCTTTATAATTTTCTCTATTGCTTTTTCAGCAGATCCTTTAGTGAAACCTAAAGTGATTAAGGCTTGTAACGCTTCATCTTTAACAATATTGTCTTCAGATGGTATTAATTCTGGACTATCATCAACGTCTAATTTTACCATCTTATCTTTTAATTCTAAAATGATACGTTTAGCTGTTTTAGCGCCGATACCTTTTACACTATTCAGTGAGACGATATCTTCATGCAATATGGCTCTATGAATATCCTTAATACTTATGGAAGAAAGAATATTAATTCCTGTAGCAGCGCCAACACCAGAAATTGAAATTAGTAGTAAGAACATTTCTTTTTCCTTTGGGTCTGCAAAGCCATAAAGAGAATGTGCGTCTTCCTTAATTTGGAGATGGGTATAAAGTCTTGCTTCATTAAGGTCTTTAATATTTTCATAAGTATTAAGGGATATATTGATTTGATAACCAATACCATTTGCCTCAATAATTACATAAGCGGGACTTTTGTAGTCTAAATATCCTTGGATATATGCGATCATAATTCATTTTTAATTTGTGATTCCACTACACCAATGGTAACCATGTTTACAATATCTCTTACAGAGCTGCCTAATTGCAATACTTGAACCGGTTTCTTTAATCCCATAAGGATAGGTCCGATTGCTTCACAACCTCCAACTTCTTGCAATAATTTGTAAGCAATATTACCTGCGCTTAGGTTAGGGAAGATTAAGGTATTTGCACCTTTATCATCTAATTGACAGAAAGGATACATTTCATCTAAGGTCTCTGTATTCAATGCAAGGTTAGCTTGCATCTCTCCATCAACGATTAGCTCTGGGTGAAATTTATGTAAGTATTCCGCAGCCTTTCTTACTTTAGTAGGGCTGGCTTGTTTACCAGTTCCGAAGTTAGAATAAGATAGCATTGCAATTTTAGGTTTAACATTAAATTGCTCTACTTCATTAGCTGTTAATAAGGTAATGTCTATTAAGTCTTCTGTGGTCGGATCTACATTTACAGTCGTATCAGAGCAGAATAATGGTCCTTTTTTAGTAAGTAGGACATACATCCCTGCAACTTTCTTAACTTCCTTTTTAAGACCGATAATCTGTAAAGCAGGTTTTAAAGTATCCTGATATTCTTTTGAGTTACTAGAGATAAATACATCAATTTCGTTGGAGTCTAGCATCATTAGTCCATAATGTGTTCTATCTCTCATTATCTTTTTAGCATCTGGAAGGGTTACGCCTTTACGCTTTCTTTTTTGGAAGTATAAGTCTCCAAAATTATTTCTATTTTCTTCAAAGTCATCCATTCTTGGATCAATGATTTCAACTTCATCCAAGTCTAGACTATGTTCTAAAATCAAGCTCTTAACAATAACTCTATTTCCGAGTAAGATAGGTGTACCAATTCCTTCATCTCTGATAACTTGTGCAGCTTTAAGAATATTTAGATGCTCAGCTTCTGCAAATAATACCTTCTTTGGATTGCGTTTAGCTTTTGAAGTTAAGATTCTCATGATCTGCTCATCTCTACCAAGACGTTTGTTCAGTTCATTTTGATATTTATTCCAATCCGTGATCTCAAATTTAGCAACACCACTATCCATTGCAGCTTTTGCAACTGCTGGAGAAACTACTGTCAATAATCTTGGATCTAAAGGCTTAGGTAAAATGTACTCTTCACCAAAAGTTAAGTTGGTTTCATTATAGGCTAAATTAACAATGTCTGGGACTGGTTCTCTAGCTAATGCTGCAATAGCTTTAACAGCAGCTAATTTCATTGCTTCATTGATCTCACTTGCACCTACGTCCAAAGCACCTCTAAAAATGAATGGGAATCCAATTACATTATTGACTTGGTTAGGATAATCGGATCTTCCTGTAGCTATAATTAAATCATCTCTAACTTCCGTCGCTTTTTCATAGGTGATTTCAGGATTAGGATTAGCTAAAGCAAATACGATAGGCTTCTTAGCCATACTCTTTATCATATCTTGGCTCACTACATCTGCTGCAGAAAGCCCAAGGAATACATCAGCATTTACCATCGCTTCTGCTAATGTATTTACATCTC
>JBELBA010000118.1:0-7318 GCA_042095635.1 Chitinophagales bacterium | reverse complement strand
ATTCTTAAAGTACTTTCTTCCTTACCAAGTATCTCCATGATTTCGAATACTGGAGGTCCTTGCATTACTCCTGTTAAAGCAACTCTAATAATTGGCATAACTGCTCCAACTCCTTTTTCAAATTGCTTTAAAGTGTCCTGAAAAACTTGATGTGTGGTTACAGAATTATATGCTGTTAAAGCATCTGTTGTATCAATAAAAGCACTAAGAACAGTTGCAGAATCTTCCTTCCACTTTTTCTTAATTGTTTTTGGATCGTAAGAATCTGGTGCCAGATAAAAATATGTTCCTACTTCCCAAAGGTCGTTAACAAACGTTGCTCTTTCTTTAGTAGCACCACAAACAGTTGCAATATATTCATCACTTACATCTATACCTTTCTCTTCTAATAAAGGCTTAAGCATTGTTGCTAATGTTGCATCAGCCGTTTGCATTAAATACTGTTGTTGGAACCACTTTGCTTTATCTACATCAAACTTCGCTCCTGCTTTAGAAACTCTTTCTAATGTAAATGCTTCTATCAACTCCTCTAAGGAAAATAACTCTTTATGATCACTAGGATGCCATCCTAGGAAAGATAAAATATTGATAAATGCCTCGCTTAAATATCCAGATTCTTTGTATCCAGAACTAACTTCTCCAGTTTCAGGATTAGTCCACTCTAATGGGAATACAGGGAATCCTAATGCATCACCGTCTCTTTTAGACAACTTCCCATTTCCATTAGGTTTTAATAATAATGGTAAATGAGCAAACTGCGGCATTTGTTCTTCCCAACCTAAATACTTGTGTAATAAAACATGTAATGGTGCTGATGGTAACCACTCTTCTCCTCTAATCACATGTGAGATCTCCATTAAATGGTCATCTACCACATTAGCTAAATGATAAGTTGGCATTCCATCACCTTTAAATAATACTTTATCATCTAATTGAGCTGTATTAACTACGACCCAACCTCTAATAATGTCTTTTAACTTTACTTCTTCATCTCTTGGCATCTTTATTCTGATCACATATGGATCACCAGCTGCTAAACGTTTCTCTACCTCATCTGCAGGTAAAGAAATAGCATTTTTCATATACTGTCTGGTAATAGAATTATACTGAGGATTAGGAATACCCTGAGCTTTCTGATTCTCTCTCATTTGATTTAACTCTTCAGGCGTATCAAATGCATAGTAAGCATAACCTTCTGATACTAAACGTTCCGCGTATTCACGGTACATTTCTTTTCTTTCAGATTGTCTATAAGGTCCAAAATTACCACCTTTTACAGGCCCTTCATCCGTTTCTATTCCGATCCATTTTAATGCATCAATAATATATTGTTCGGCTCCAGGAACATATCTAGTCTGGTCAGTATCTTCAATTCTTAATAAGAAATCACCACCGTGTTTCTTAGCAAAAATATAATTGTATAATGCTGTTCTTACTCCACCAATATGTAATGGTCCTGTTGGACTAGGTGCAAATCTTACTCTTACTTTAGACATATATCTGTATTATTTATTGATGCAAAATTAGCTAAAAAAAAGCAATATTGCACTTTTCATTAATCGTAAGATATATTAACAGTAAGGGGTAAATGATCAGACAATGGTAATTTTTCTACATGGAATTGATTAGATGAAAAAGAAGAATCTGTTAAAACGTAGTCGATTCTTGTTAAAGATAAAGTAGAATTAATACTCGATCCCCATCCAAATCCAGCTTCTCTAAACGCGTCTTTCATCCCTAATTTAATTCTTAACTGAGCATTGATATAAGACAAAGGAGGCTCATTATAATCACCTGCAATAATTGCAGGAAAAGGGCTAGCTTTAATATGATCTATTAGCGTATTCATTTGCCTTACTCTTAGGTTATAAGCTCTAGCCAACTTACCACTAATTGTTTCTTTCTCTGTACTATTTTTAAAGTCCTTCCCTTGTCCCCATTGGATAGACTGGAAATGAACAGAATAAACTCTTACCACTTTATCTGGAAATTGAATATCTGCATAAACCGAGCCATTCTTAGAATACTCAGGTTCGTAAAAATCTATTTTTCCAGATTCAATGATTGGATACTTACTCATAATATTAATACCATGATATTGTCTAGTTTCTTCTTCCTGGGTATGCAAATATTGATAGGCATAGTTTCCTATCTTTTTAATAGTATCAATATAGGCGTAACCATCCTTAGACTTTAAGGAGAATAACTCTTGAAAACAAATAACATCTGGCTGTTGCTGCTCAAAAAACTGTTTAAAAGACCCTTCAGCATCTTCATCATTTACTAAATTGAGCATGTCGAAATTTCCAACATTATAAGAAGTAAGCTTAAACTCACCCCCTGCTTTGACATCATCTTCAAAAATATCGAATGCAATGGTATGAGTCATATGTCGGTAACCCACTAATATCATAAAGAAGCTCAAAGCAAAAAATAAGTTCTTCTGAATTCCCCAGTAAAAAAGGAAACATAGATTTAAGCAGATTAAAGTAGGATATAGATATGCAATTGCACCCATCCACCAATAAGCTGAAGGATTAACATAAGGACTTAAATAGACAACTAATAAACTTAATGCTACGATAAAATTTAGAGCAAAAACTATACTCTTCTTGGTTTTAATACCCATCTCTATTTATCCTTACTGGCTTTCATTAAATACGCTTTCTCTGCATCAGATAAAGAAGAATATCCTGCGTTACTTATCTTATCTAAGATTGCATTTACTTTCTGCTCATCATACTGATAGGTAATATGCTCTTTGTTCGATTTCCTTGTGCGCTGCTGCTTGTGTACAACTTTTAAATTCGGTGTATTAGACTTTGTAAAAAAGTTAATAATTAAATTAAACCAAGCACCTAAATCTTTACCAGCTCTTAATTGCTTTATATATAGATAACCTAATAAGGCTCCGCCCAAATGTGCAAAGGCTCCGCCAGCATTTGAACCTATCATATCAATTAGATTAATGCCTAATAGAATTAAACCAATGACTTTAAGTTTTACAGGCCCAACAAACATTAATCTTATTTCTCTATCTGGAGACACTGTTATCATTGCAAAAACTACTGCAAATACACCTGCAGAAGCACCTCTTAAATTAGCGTTTTCTAATGCTAAACTAAATATTGGAAAGATATTATAAGCAAGCATAAACAGTATCCCACCAAAAATGCCTCCTGTAAAGAAAATAGGTAAAAGACGTTTTGGACCCATCAAATTAATTAACATAGTTCCAAACCAATATAGGATAAGCATGTTAAATAGAATGTGGAATAAACCAGCATGAACAAGATTGTATGTAATAATCGTCCATGGTCTAAAAATGAATGCATTTAAAGAAGCTGGAAACGATAAATAATAATCGATTGTGTTATATACTTCAGCAACTTGAAATAAAGTAAAAAAAGCATTGAGAATATGCATGGCAAAAAAGACCATTACATTAACTACGATTAGACGCGTTAATACATTCGCATTATCAAAAAATTCCCTTTTTAAGTCTTTCAACATGGAGTAACTAAACTGTTTATATAAAAATAATACTTTTTAGTGGTGTATTAGACGAAATCTATATTTTAGTGTTTCAACACTTTCCAATTATGAGAATAGGATTCGAAGCAAAAAGAGCATTTCATAATTTTACTGGACTTGGTAATTACAGTAGACAGGTGATCCAAGATCTGAATGAATTTTATTTCGATAACGATTTTTTTCTATACACTACTAGGATTGAAAAAAATGAAAATCCCCTTTTTAGATTATTTAGAGATTATCCTAATAGTCATTTAATAACACCAAGTGGGTGGAAAGCAAAAATCAGCGAAGACCTTTGGAGAAGGAGTTTAGGGTCAATAGCAGACAAAGACAAGTTAGATATCTTTCATGGTTTATCTAATGAATTACCAGTTGGTTTTAAAAACACTAATTGTAAAAAAGTAGTAACTATACATGATGTCATATTTAAAAGATATCCAGCATGGTATAAGAAAGTCGATCGTAAAATTTACGATCGTAAAACCAAACAAGCTTGCGATTTAGCTGATAATATTATTGCAATATCAAATCAAACTAAACAAGACTTAATAGAATTTTATCAAGTAGACGAATCGAAAATCGAAGTTGTTTATCAAGCTTGCAATCCGATTTTCTATGATAACGAAAATGTTCCTTTCAGAAATGAAATCATTAGTAAATATAAGCTAGACAAACCATTTATGCTTTACGTTGGCAGCCTAACAGCAAGGAAGAATGTTTTTGAAATCATTTATGCTTATGAGAAAATCATGTCGAAAACAGATCATGATTTGATATTGATAGGAAATGGAAAACAAAAAGAGGCAATTGAAAATTACATTTTCGACAGCAATCTAGACCAAAGAATCAGGCTATATAATAGCTTCCCAACAAGTGATCTACCTCCAATGTATCAGTTAGCTACATTAACATTATATCCTTCTACCTTTGAAGGATTTGGTATACCTATTATAGAGTCTTTATGGTCTAAAACACCTGTAATTACTAATTCAGGTTCTTGTTTTAAAGAAACGGCAGGTGAAGGTGCTATATATTTAAATCAGGTAAATAAAGACACCTTGTCTAATGCCATGATGCAATTACTAGAAGACAGCCATCTGCAAAACGAATTAGCTAGTGCTGGATATGAACATGTTCAGCAATTTGAAAGAAAACAGTGCATACAAGCACTATGGAACGTCTACCAAAAAATATTATAATTCTCCGTCTAAGAAATTATAAATCTCATCTAAGTTTGGTGTAAGAATAACCTCAATCCTTCTGTTCTTAGCTTTCCCTTCTGTAGATTCATTATCTCCGATAGGTTGAAACTCTCCTCTACCAGATGCAGTAACCCTTGCAGGATCTACACTATTAGGTGCAGCAGTTAAAATCCTTACAATTGAAGTTGCTCTTTTAACAGATAAATCCCAGTTATCTACCCCTTTGTCTGTATCTGTATGTCCTTCAATATTAACTTCAATGTCATTATTCGAATTTAAGACGCTCGCTAATAATCCCATTGCACCTACTCCTACTGAATCAACTTCAGTACTTCCAGATTTAAATAAGATTTCATTTGATAACGAAACGTATACTTTTCCATTCTTTACAATAACACTTACTTGCTCATCGTTAAACTTGTATAACGCATCTTTAATTCTTTGCTTCAGTGCTTGGGCTGCACTATCTTGCTTTTCAATGATCCCTTCTAACTCTTTCACTCTAGCCTCTCTTATTGCTAGCTCCTCTTCTAACATTCTGATACTTTGTAATCTTAAGTTTAAAGTATCTTCTTTCTCCTCTAGATGCTTTTGCTTTTCTCCTAATTGCTGAAATAATTTCTGATTTCTATTAGATGAACTAGAAAGTAGAACTTTATAATTATTTTCTAATACTTTGTTTGTTTCTATTAATCCCAAATATTGCTCCTCTACAGATTTAATCTGACCAGCTGCAACACCTAATTGATTATCAATTGCATTTTTTTCTTCAGTTACTGTTTTTAATTCTAAGCTTAAAGAATCAGCATTAAGTTTAAATTTCTGAATGCTTTCTTCATTTAAGGATCTAAGAGACTCTAAATCCTTTTTAAGTGCATTATGCTCTTCTTTAGAAATACAAGAAGAAAGGATGATTACAAGAACAAGAATATAGGGTGTAGATTTCATATTAGATTATTTTGTTCAAAATTATAAAAAAGGAATTTAATCGTAGATTAAGGTGTACATTTTCAAATACACTTTATATTAACGACATTTGTCTAAAAATATTTCTTGTTTTTCTTTACTAAGACACCAAGCTTCATTAGAAGATTTTATTCTCAATATTTATGGAATGTAAACACCCTAAATAAAGAGATCTATCTTACTTTTGATGACGGTCCTACAGCAGATGTTTCAACTTGGGTTTTAGATCAATTAAAAAAAAATGATGCCAAAGCCACTTTTTTCTGTTTAGGAAAACAAATTGTAGCTCAGCCGGCAATCTTTCAAAGAATAAGAGATGAGGGACATAGCATAGGTAATCATGGAGATCAACATTTAAATGGATGGAAAACTTCCAAAACCAACTATTTGTTAGATTATAAAAGAGGCCAGAAATTAACTAATAGCAAACTATACAGGCCTCCTTATGGAAAAATTAAGAAAGGACAGGCTCAATCAATTCTAGCTGATGGCAATCAAATTGTGCTTTGGGATATCATGCCGGGAGATTGGAAACAAAATATTTCTAGTGAAAAGGTGCTAAAAAACATCTTAGGAAATATTGAAAATGGTAGCATTATAGTATTACATGATAATGAAAAGGCACACAAACACTTAAAGTATGTACTGCCAATACTTTTAAAAAAGCTTAAGCTTTTTGGCTTTCAACTAAAAGGATTATAAATGAATTTAATAGATACACATTCTCATATATATGGAGAACAATTTGATGAAGACATTAAAGATGTAATGCAAAGAGTTAAAGACAATGGCGTATCCAAAGTATTCTTACCAAATATAGATGTAGCGTCTATCCCTCGTTTGAAGCAACTTACTGCTGATTATCCTGATGTTTGTCTACCGATGATGGGTCTTCACCCTTGCAGCGTAGGAGCTGATAGCAAAGATCAACTGGCAATTATAAAAAAAGAATTAGAAAGTTGTGATGACTATGTTGCTGTGGGTGAAATTGGAATTGACTTATACTGGGACAAAAGCTTTTTAGCACAGCAACAAGATGCATTTAGAATTCAAATACAATGGGCTAAAGATAAAGGATTACCTATTATTATTCATTGCAGGGATTCTTTTGATGAAATATTTGAAATTCTTGAAGAAGAAAATGATGATAAACTTTTTGGTATTCTTCATTGTTTCAGTGGAACACTAGAAGAAGGTTTAAAAATCATCGCATTAGGAGACTTCTATTTAGGTATAGGTGGTGTTGTAACCTTTAAGAAAGCAGGTTTAGACCAAATCGTTAAAGCTTTACCTTTAGATAAATTGGTCATTGAAACAGATGCACCTTATTTAACTCCAACTCCTTTTAGAGGTAAAAGAAATGAATCTTCTTATGTTAAATATATAGCTGAGAAGATAGCAACTGTTAAAGAAATAAGCCTAGAAGAAGTCGCTGAAATTACAAGTAGCAATGCTTTAAAAGTATTTAAACAATAAAATAACATAGAGTCCATTATAGGCCGTACAAAACCCTTTTATAACAAGGATTAGGATTAGACTCGACATTATTTTGAAAGCTCAATATTATTTCGAATCTTTGTTTAGTGATCTTTAATAGATTTTAGAGGAGAGTT
>JBELBA010000117.1:0-7430 GCA_042095635.1 Chitinophagales bacterium | reverse complement strand
GGGAGCGGTGACCGTCGAGGATGAGCTCGAACGCGCCATCGTCGCCGCGGGGGGGCATGCTTATAGATTGTTAATGAGAACATTTAAAGAGACGGATAGAAACTATCCTATTCATCTTGGTGTTACAGAAGCTGGTGATGGTGAGGATGGAAGAATTAAATCTGCCGTTGGGATTGGTACTTTATTAGAAGATGGAATTGGAGATACCATTAGAGTATCGTTAACTGAAGATCCTGAAGCAGAAATCCCTGTGGCCAATGAATTAGCAAAAAGATATGAAAAAAGAGGTTCTTCTGCAGTAGATCATGATGGTTCAGCTTTACCAATAGATTTTTACAACTATAAAAAGAGAAGTTCTTTAAAACTTCATAATATAGGTGGTGACAATGCACCGGTGATAGTGGCTGACTTTAGTAATTATGATAAAATTACAAGAGAAGACCTTCAATCTATTGGTTATACTTACGATGAAGAAATAGATAAATGGCACTTAGGAGACCAGGCAGCTGACTTATTATATACTGCTGGCAAAGCTTTAGAATTTGATATTCCTGGTTCTTTAAATGTTGTTCAAGAAATAGCAAGTGTATCAAAATATCTCAGCCAAGACTTAAATCTGGATCAACCACATTTAATAGAAGCAGAATTAAAAGACCTAACGGATCAATATTTAGATCTATTGAGCCAAGACCAAAATGCCGTGCTAATTCTTAATACAAATCATGAGCATGGTATGGCAGAACAAAGAGTAGCTATATCAAAATTGATTACAAGGAAAATTGAAACGCCTATCATTCTATCTAGAACTTATGATGTTGAATTTGATAAAGTACAATTATTTGCTTCAGCAGACTTGGGAGCCTTATTATTAGATGGCATGGGTGATGGATTATTCATACGTGCTAATCAATGTTCTGTTAAAGACTTAAATGCCTTAGCTTTTGGGATTTTACAAGCAACAAGAACAAGAATATCCAAAACAGATTATATCGCATGTCCATCTTGTGGAAGAACATTATTTGATTTACAAGAAGTAACTGCAAAAATTAGATCTAGGACCGATCATCTAAAAGGTGTTAAAATCGGAATAATGGGTTGCATAGTTAATGGTCCGGGAGAAATGGCAGATGCAGATTATGGATATGTTGGTAGTGGTGTAAAAAAAATAACTTTATACAAAGGACAAGAAGTCATGAAAAAAGGTGTAGATGAATCCATTGCTGTAGATAATTTAATTAATATCATTAAAGAAGATGGTAAATGGGTAGAACCCAGAGTTTAGATTTTATCCTTACCGTATATTCCAATGTTTACAGAGAGTATATATGTAAAAGAGAATAAATTAGTTGCCATATAATCTTTTTCCCATCCTGTAAAATTATTGCCAGGCTGAAAGAATTCGAAGTCTTTATCTTCTTGGAAATCTCCGATGGTGTAAGTTAATCTTAACCCATGTAATATTTGAAGACGACCAAAAGCAAAATGCCCCATTCCTATTCCAATTACCGGAGCAATTGTTCCTTTCTTATAATATGGCATTAGATCGGTGACTGTTTTATCTTCAATATTAGTTCCTATATAAGAACTCGCTTCCATGGCAGATGTTATTTGATACTGCAAGCCAATCTCGTAATAATGACCAATTGTAAACGCACTGATTGAACGTCTCGTATTCATTTTCTCACTTCTAAACTGAAAGATTAAAGGAATCTCATTAACGTTTATCGTATATTCTGAAAAAAATTCACCAGGAGTCACATAGTTTACAGACATATTGTATTTATAGGTTCTTTGAATGAAACCAGATTTAATTCCAACATTTGCATCTTTAAAATTATGTAATAGCTCAACTCCATAAAAAGTCCCAAGCACATCATACTTCTTAATCATATTATCCGCACCTTCTGGGTTTACCCATCTAGGATTGTAAAGACTATTATAACCACCACCAACTCGCAATCCAAGATATGTTCCTGATTGTGCATAACTACTATTAAGGAATAGTATTGAGACTAAAACAAAAAATAATTTTTTCATACTTTTATCACCATTGATACGATCTCTTTTTGAGAACGATACATAAACCTAAAAATTTATACTAAATATAAGCTATCATGACGAAATTATTGGAAGGAAAAGTTGCCTTAGTAACTGGTGGATCTAGAGGAATTGGTCACGCTATCGCAATTAAATTAGCAGAACAAGGTGCAAATATTGCATTTACATATCATTCATCTTCAGAAAGAGCTGCAAAAGTTGAAGATGAATTAAAAGCAATTGGTGTAGAAGCAAAAGGATATCAAAGTAATGCTGCTTCATTTTCTGCTGCAGAGCAATTAATTAGTGATGTAGTTGAAAATTTTGGTGGAATTCATGTTGTTGTAAATAATGCAGGTATCACTAGAGATAACTTAATCTTAAGAATGACTGAAGAACAATGGGATGAAGTAATTACTACTAACCTTAAGTCTGCATTTAACATTTGTAAGCATGTTACAAAAACAATGATGAAACAAAGAGAAGGTTCTATCATTAACATTTCTTCTATCGTAGGATTAACAGGGAATGCTGGTCAAACAAATTACGCTGCTTCTAAAGCTGGTATGATTGGTTTTACAAAAGCTTTCGCAAAAGAGTTATCATCTAGAAACGTAAGATGCAATGCTATTGCTCCTGGTTTTATTGAAACTGAAATGACAGATAAATTAGATGATAAAGTGAAAACTGAATTTGCATCTAGAATACCATTAGGTAGATACGCTAAACCTGAAGAAGTAGCAGATGTTGTTTTATTCTTAGCATCTAAGATGTCTTCTTATGTAACAGGACAAACAATTAGTGTTTGTGGTGGTTTAAACGACTAATAACCAGCTAATACTTTGGAAAAGCTAAGCATAGATTTTGGATTTAATGGCGCAATTTTTGTCATCCTTTTATGCTTAGCTTTTTCTATTTTCATAGCCCAATATCTTTATAAAAAAGATGATCGTATTGGTGCCTTATTGAAAAAAGTACCTTTCTATAAATACCTATTAATTTGTCTTAGATCTCTAGCTTTATTTCTAATACTATTACTGCTTATCAACCCTGCATTAGAACAATCTACCATTGATTATGAGGAGGCTAAACTTATTGTTTTAGTTGATCAAAGTGAATCGATTAACAATGGGTTTAAAGACAGTAGTATTCTAAAAGCATATCAAAAGCAATTGGCTCAATTACCAGATCTATTCGGTAAAAAGTTCAAAACAAACATTCATGGATTTCACTCCAAATTAGATTCCTTTGGAAATCAGGATCTTGGTAAAACGACTAATATAGCTGCAAGTTTAAAAGAAGCAGATGAGATCTACAACAATCAAAATATAGCAGGTATTGTCATTATCTCTGATGGAATTCATAATTATGGTAATCATCCGCTTTATGAAGAAATAAACCTGAATGTGCCTATTATTAGTCTTGGACTAGGAGATACAACCATTAAGAAAGATATCATTCTTAAGAATGTAGAACATCCCGAATTAGTCTTTTTAAATAATGATTTTGAGGTTCAAATTGATATTAATACTGTTAAAGTAGAAGAGGCGTTTGAAGTAAAGTTATACAGTAATAACAGTGGAAAGAAGCTATTATCCAAACAACTAGTTCAACCCAATCAAGCGCTATTCAAAACTAAATTGAGTTTCATTATTTCGCCGGAAGCAACCGGTGTACAATCCTACGAAATTGAAATACCTGGTATTAATAAAGAAGAAAATCTAAAAAATAATAAGACCTCATTTATGGCAGAAATTCTTGATGGAAAACAAAAAGTTTTAATAACATCTGCATACATCTCTCCAGACATTAAGGCTATTGTATCTGCACTTAATAATAATAAGAATTTCGAATATGATTTTGTTAAGTTTAAAGATTATAATGGAATAAAAACCAAGTATGACCTTGCAATTATCATTCAACCAAATAACAATACTATTCTTCTAAATCGAATATTTAAGGATATCAGAGCACAAAATCTAAGTACTTTATTATTCATCAATAACTTCGAGTCTTACAATTATTATAAATCTGCTTCTAATTCTAATTTATATCCTAATATTAACTTCCTTAATATCGATAATGGTAATACAAACGATATTTCGTGTATCATTAATCAGCAATTTTTAAACTTTCAATTAAGTCCTTCAACTATTGAAACTTTACAAGACTTACCTAATATTAATGGATTCTCTGGAATGAACTTTAAACTTCCAATTAACCAATGTTTATTAAGTCAAAGAATAGGTGCAGTTAAAACTAATTTCCCGTTACTTTACTTTGACCAAAGCCAAGCTCAAAAACTAGGTATATTCTTCGGTTCTGGGATTTGGAAATGGCGATTGGCGAATTATCTAAACGAAGGTAATCATAAAGCGATTGATGAATTAATTAATCAAACCATTCAGTTTTTAGCTACAAAATCAGATAAGAGAAAATTTAGAGTTAACACGAGTAAAAAAATCTATAATGAAAGCGATGAAATAATCATTAAGGCTAAACTTTATAATGATAATTATGAGCAAGTATTAGAAGAGAAAATAGATTTAGAATTAAAGAATGAGCAAGGAGAAATATTCAATTTACAATTCTCGCCTTCCGATAATGAATATCAGATCCTTATTGAAGGCTACCCTCCAGGCAACTATACTTATCAAGCTAAATGTTCTAACTATCCATATGCTCCGGTTAAAGGAAAATTTCATATTGAAAACTTTAACATTGAAATTTTTAATACGGTAGCCAATCATCAACTTTTGAAATCACTTTCTAATAAATATAATGGTAATTTCTTTCCTTATAGTCAATGGAATGAAATGATAGTTGAAGTAAATGAGCTAGATGATGCAAAATTAGGTTTTAAGAAAACCGAAAGATTACCATTAATTCAGTTTATCTGGATTTACTTTATTATTACAATTCTATTATCAACAGAATGGGCTATCCGAAAGTTCTTGGGTGGCTATTAATATAAGATGATGAAAAAGATTAGTTCTTTAGATGCATACAAAGCTGACTACAAAGCTTCGACTAACAATACAGCTGATTTTTGGGCAAACGTAGCAGAACAATTTTATTGGAAAGAAAAATGGCACACTATTAAATCTGGCAACTTTACAGATGTAAATTATAAATGGTTTGAAGGTGGTAGATTAAATATCACAGAAAACTGTTTAGATAGACATTTAGTAGAAAATGCTGATAAAACTGCGATCATTTGGGAGTCTAACGAACCAGGAGAAGCAAGCCAGCATATTACCTATAAAGAACTACATAGTAAGGTATGTAATTTTGCCAATGTGTTAAAGTCTAAAGGTGTTGTTAAAGGTGATAGAATCTGTCTTTATATGCCTATGACACCAGAATTAGCTATTGCAGTATTAGCATGTGCTAGAATTGGTGCAATTCATTCTGTAGTCTTTGGTGGTTTTTCTGCTAAAGCATTAGCAGATAGAATTGAAGATGCAAGGTGTAAAGTATTGCTAACTGCAGACGGTGTAATGAGAGGTAATAAAAGAATCAATTTATATGACATTGCGCATGAAGCGATGAATTTATCTTCTTCAATTGAAACATGTATTGTACAAGAAAGAACAGGACATGGAATTACTCTTGAAAATGGCAGAGATTGCTGGTGGCATGATGAAATTTTAAAAGTAGATGACAATTGTCCAGCTGAAATAATGGATGCAGAAGATCCTTTATTTATTTTATATACTTCTGGATCTACAGGAACGCCTAAAGGTTTACAACATACTTGTGGTGGATATATGGTCTACACTGCATACTCTTTCAAGAACGTATTCCAACATGAGGAGAATGATGTATATTGGTGTACAGCCGACATCGGTTGGATTACAGGCCATTCTTATATTGTCTATGGACCATTATTAAATGGAGCAACGACATTAATGTATGAAGGGGTTCCTACTTATCCAGATGCTGGAAGGTTTTGGGATGTTGTAGATAAACATCAAGTTAATATTTTCTATACTGCCCCAACAGCTATAAGAGCTTTACAGGCATTTGGTAAAGCTATTGTAGATCAATATGACTTAAGCTCTTTGAGAGTTTTAGGATCTGTAGGAGAGCCAATAAATGAAGAGGCTTGGCATTGGTATGACAAATATATTGGAAAAGGGAAATGTCCTATAGTAGATACTTGGTGGCAAACTGAAACTGGTGGTATTTTGATATCTCCTTTGGCAGGTATTACACCTTTAAAACCTACTTATGCTACTTTACCATTACCTGGAGTAGAGCCAGTATTAGTAGATAGTGAAGGGAATATTATTGAAGATAATGATGTAGAAGGTAATCTTTGTATTAAAGGTTCTTGGCCATCACAAGCCAGAACCATTTATGGAGACCATGATAGATTTATTCAAACTTATTTCTCTACTTATCCAGGACTATACTTTACCGGAGATGGTTGTAAAAGAGATGCCGATGGATATTACAGAATAACAGGAAGAGTAGATGATGTAATTAATGTTTCTGGACATAGAATAGGTACAGCAGAGGTTGAAAATGCAATCGATGAACATGAAGGTGTTTGTGAAACTGCTGTTGTTGGTTATCCTCACGATATCAAAGGGCAAGGAATTTATGCATATGTTGTTTGCTATGACGATATAGAAAACGAGGAACAATTCAGAAAAGAAATCTTAGCTATAATTATTGATCAAATTGGACCTATTGCTAAACCTGATAAAATTCAGTTTGTAAGTGGTTTACCAAAAACTAGGTCTGGTAAGATAATGAGAAGAATTCTAAGAAAAATTGCAGAAGGACAGCCAGATCAGTTAGGTGATATATCAACCCTACTAGATCCAAGCGTAGTTGAAAGTATCAAGATAAATGCAATAGTATAAAAAAACGATCATCGATCTTGTTAAGTTGTTATTTTATGACATCTCGACAGTGATTAATACAATGATTAACAACAACTCGTTTAATCCAAGCTCCTAGGGTTGACGATAATGATACTTATTCATCATCCTGTAGCAAATATTAAACATCGCTTTAGCATACTTATTATACAAGGCACACTGCGCATTACGATCTCCTTGTAAGCAATCATCTATAAGTGTTTTCTCTTGTATTTCAAGTGTTTTGATCAATTACCTATTGAAGCTTGTTGATTATAAAGACAAAATGAATATTTAATGGTTGCATAAAAATGAAAAAAAAATATTCATCGATAAAATAAATACACTTATCGAATGTGGATACCCACTAAAATAGAAATGTAAACTTGATTACTTTCATTGCGTTCAACCCTTAAAAGGAGGATTAACCTATGATTAAAAAAATACTTACATTAGGATTGATAGCAATTAGCCCTAGCATTATATTGGCAGGAAGCTCTAACGATCATATGGCTAACATGA
>JBELBA010000116.1:0-7481 GCA_042095635.1 Chitinophagales bacterium | reverse complement strand
AGTTAATGTTGCCAATATTGTTACCATTAATTCAAATGTTTAATTGGAATGGACCTCAAGTATTATTAGCGATTACCTTATCTGCTTCATGTGCATTTATGTTACCTGTTGCAACCCCACCTAATACAATTGTATTTGGAAGTGGAGAAGTATCAGCTAAGAGTATGGTCCGAGTTGGTATCATTCTTAATTTGGTTTGTGCTTTAGTAATAGCTATATATCTAAACTTGAGGTTTTAGATATTATTTCTAGTCAGGGAATCAGATTGAAAAAGGGTATAATTGTCACTACTTTATTTATAAAGAACTACACATCTTTCATCGATAAACCAATTCGCTTTCTTTGTACATCTACCTGAATGACTTTAACCATTACTTGTTGTTGTAATTTTAAGAAATCTGCAGGGTTGGCCACATATTGATTGGCTAAATTTGAAATATGTACCAAGCCATCTTGCTTTACGCCTACATCTACAAAAGCACCGAAATTAGTGATGTTAGTGACCAATCCTGGTATCACCATTCCTTCAGATAAGTCTTCTACTTTAGTCACTCCTTCTGCAAATTGGAATTGTTGAGCTTGTGCTCTAGGATCTAAACCTGGCTTTAATAATTCAGCTTTAATGTCTTTTATTGTTGCTGAACCTATTGTCTCATTGCTATAGTCTTCCACTTTGATTTGATCTACCAATAGCTGATTACCAATTAATTCTTCAAGTTTACAGTTTAAATGCTGCGCCATGCTTTTCACTATATTATAAGATTCTGGATGCACAGCAGAAGCATCAAGAGGGTTTTTACTTTCTTTTATTCTTAAGAAACCAGCACATTGTTCAAATGCTTTATCACCCATTCTCGCCACTTTTTTAATTTCAGTTCTGGATTTAAACATTCCATTATCTCTTCTATAATTAACAATGTTCTGCGCCAATTGAGGTCCTAAACCAGAGACATAACTTAACAAGTGCTTACTTGCAGAATTGATATCGACACCTACTTTGTTTACACAACTTTCTACAACTGTATCTAAAGATTGCTGTAATAACTTTTGGTCTACATCATGCTGGTATTGACCAACTCCTATAGACTTTGCATCAATCTTTACCAACTCTGCTAATGGATCCATCAATCTTCTTCCTATAGAAACGGAACCTCTTACTGTTACATCATAATCTGGAAATTCTTCTCTTGCGACTTCAGATGCAGAGTAGACGGATGCGCCAGATTCACTCACTACATAGATTTCAATAGCTTCATTAAATTGTATAGACCTTATTAAGTCTTCCGTTTCTCTTCCAGCTGTTGCATTACCAACAGCAATAGCCTGGATACGGTGTTGCTTAGTTAAGTGAAGAATCGTCTGAATCGCTTTTGCTCTATTGTTTTGAGGTGGATGCGGAAAGATAGTTTCATTGGCCAACAAGTCTCCTTTCTCATCTAAGCAAACTACTTTACATCCAGTTCTAAAACCTGGATCAATAGCTAGTATTCTTTTCTTACCAATTGGTGCTGCTAGTAATAGTTGTCTTAAGTTTTCTGCAAATACCAATATGGCTTCTTGGTCTGCTTTTTCCTTAGATAAATTGGCAAACTCGTTTTCTATAGAAGGGGCAAGAAGTCTTTTATAAGCTTCTTTAATTGCCGCTTCAATATAACCAGAGGTATCATTTTTGATATAGAATTTATTGAGTCGTTCTAGTAAATGCTTTTCATCTGGCCTAATACTAACTTTTAGGAAACCAGCATCTTCGCCTCTTCTAATAGCTAATAGTCGATGCGATTTACATCTTTTTAATCGCTCTTCATATTTAAAGTAGTCTTTAAATTTCTCTGCTTCTTCTGCTTTACCTTTTGCGAGTTTAGATGAAATTACCGCATCTCTTTCAAAAGCATTTCTAACGATGTCTCTAATTTTAGTATTTTCATTGATCCACTCTGCAATGATATCTTTTGCACCTTTAATGGCATCTTCTATAGAGTCAATATCGCCTTTAATAAAGGATCTGGCTTTAGCAATAATATTTGGCTCTCGCTGAGACATGATTATCTTAGCCAAAGGTTCTAAGCCATTCTTTCTGCCAACTTCTGCTTTGGTCTGACGCTTCTTTTTATAAGGAAGATATAGATCTTCTATAATGATAGGATCAAAAGTGCTTTCAATTTTACCTTTTAAATCTTGATCTAATTTTCCTTGATCTTCAATAGCTTTAAGAATCGTCAATTTTCGCTTTTCTAATTCTTGCAATTTATCATAGTTGGCTTTGATATTGGCAATTTGTACTTCGTCTAATCCTCCTGTTACCTCTTTCCTATATCTAGATAAGAAAGGCACTGTAGCACCGGTGTTTAGCAGTCCAATTGTTTTGTTAACCTGTTGTTTAGAAATGGAAACTTGCTGGGATAAAACCTCAATCATTTTATTACTCATAGTAGATCCTTGATGGTATAACGCTAATATAGAATTAAGGTAATCATTGGTGCTAGGTTATACAAGTTCAAAGTCAAATTTCATGGTCTATGTTATAGAATGATAAGAATTAATAAAAAGCACATAAAAAAAGCCCCTATATCATCGATATAGGGGCTTTTTTTTATATTAAAATCTAATGGATTAGAACTTCATTGTTATTCCTCCAAGGAAGTTAGTTCCGGCTTGAGGGTAGTAGAAGTTTTCTGTAATTGTATCTCCGTAAATGTAGCTATATGTATAACCATTACTGCTGTACATTTCATTAAAGACATTATTAACTAACAAGCTAAATGCAATCTCTTTAACATATTTTGGATAAATAGAATAAGAGATTTTTGCATTGAAAGTTTTATATCCATCAATCGCTTTATCTTCACTAGCTGTATTATCTAAGAATTGTCTTCCAACACGCTTGTGCATGATCAAAATATTAAGTGATTTGATAGGATTATAGTCTAAACCTACAGCAGCAATAGTATTTGGAGAAAAAGCAATGTCTGTATTTTCATAAACTGTTTCAACAATATCGTATCCATTAGTATAGTCATATACCACATGCTTATACGCTTCAATTTTGTTTTGAGAGAATGTAGCATTAGCTGTGAAGTTAATTTTCTTAGTTAAAGCAGCTGCACCTGATAATTCGATACCCATACGGTAACTATTATCAACGTTTGCTCTAATATTAGAACCAACATCATTTAATGCACCTGTAAGTACTAACTGATTAGTGTAATCCATAAAGTATCCATTAGCTTGGAAACTTGCTTTTTTCGACTTCCAATCCATTCCAAACTCATAGTCAATCATTTGCTCATGTTTTGGTTGCTGATTGCTTGGGTTGTCAATGAAGTCATTTCTAACTGGTTCTCTGTTAGCCATACTTAAAGAAGCATATAATCTAGTTTTTGCATTCATTTTATAAGTAATACCAGCTTTTGGGTTTACAAATACAAAACTAGTATCAATAATTAATGTTCTTAAATCATTGTCAGTTCCTGTATTGCTGTAACCTACAGATCTAACTTGTAAGTCTGCAAAAGCAACCACTTTATCATTTAAAGCATAATCTGCCTTTAAATAAGAGTTTAAGTCCGTTTTAAATCCAGTATTGTCATAATATCTATCTCTGATAGCAGTTCCATTAGCAAATTCCATCCAGTTGATTTCTCCAAAGTGATCTCCGATATATTCGTTATAAGCACCACCAACCACTAAGTTCAATTTGTCGCCAGTGTAATTTAAGTTATAAGTTGTTCCATAGAAGTGATTGTCTAACCATCTTCTTCTAATAACATCAGTTGAAGTAATTGTATCTCCTCCAACAACTAAATTGCTTAATCCATAATCAGTAAAATCATCTCCGTTTCTATATTGCTCAAAGTATCCTCTTCCATAAGTATAATGGAAAGCCATAGAAGCAGTTAATTGCTTACTTAATTGATGAGATAAGTGTAATTGATAATGATCTTGTCCATAATGATCTACTTCATTCTCATATAAATAATGATTGTAAGTTCTTCCAGCAGCTAATAAGTTAGCTGTCTGTGCATCAGAATAGCCATTTGCAGCAGCATGTGCTTGCATATCTGCTAATGTTCCAGAAATTCTGCTTTGAGGAGTTCCCCACCAAGACTGATATGTTTCTTCTTTACCTGCAAAATGAATGGCTTTAACTACAGTTTTATCTCCATAATAACCTCCAGAAATATAATAACTCTGTAAGTCTGAAGAAGCTCTATCAATATAACCATCAGATGTAATAGAAGAAATTCTTCCATCAAATGCCCAATATTTATTGATTAAGCCTGTTCCAAATTTAGCTGTTTGTTTTTGAGTATTAAATGATCCTATAGAACTACTTAATTCTCCATATGCTTTTTCTTGTAATCCTTGCGTCTGCATATTAACTGTACCTCCAAAAGCACCAGCTCCATTTGTAGAAGTACCAACACCTCTTTGTATTTGTAGGTTTTCTATAGAAGAAGTGAAGTCAGGCATGTTTACCCAAAATACACCCTGAGACTCTGGGTCATTAATAGGAATACCATTAACAGTAACATTGATTCTAGAAGCATCAGATCCTCTAATTCTAAAGCCAGTGTATCCAATACCTGCTCCAGCATCTGAAGTAGTAACTATAGATACTTGATTATCTAAAAGGATAGGCAGATCTTGTCCTAGATTGATCTTCTCCAAATCTGCATACTCAATGATACTTTGAGCTACAGGCGCATCTTTTTTAGCTCTTGTATGTTGCACAATTACTTGATTAAGATTGTAAACATCTTCTTTTAAAGTGACTGCTAAAGTTTCATTTTTAGATAAGCCTTTGATAGATTTTTTGATTGTTTTGTATCCAATCATACTCATCTCAAGTGTGTAATCACCTGCACTAATATTTTCTAAAGTAAAACCTCCATGGAAATCCGTAAGGGTAACATTATTGGTTTCTAATAACCTTACCATTGCATTTGGTATCGGTTGAGCCAGAGAATCATTTAAGGTCCCTGAAATACTATGCTGTGCATAGTTGACAAAAGTTAGCAGAATTACTGCCGTCAAAAGTAATAAACGTTTCATATTCATGATTTTTGACGAAAGCCTGGGGTAAAACATTCGAATGTTTCACATTGTTAAAAAATTCCTACGCCAGCATTACCTGGATCAGGTTCATTTCTGATTACTCAGAAAATGGGTATAATCTCAGCCCTATTGAAAGAGCACCCCATGAGATGGTGCAAATGTAGAGGTTATTATTGATTAGATATAATTTCTAAAGTTTTTTTTAATCTAGCGGTTCTATTTCCAGCAATAATATGATAATTCAGCTGATGTGCATCTAGCAAATTGATATATGCTTTAAATAACATTTGTCTGTCTGCAGGGTTTGGATGTTCTCTTAAATCATCTGCAGTCCATTCAATATCAATATCACAAAGTAGATAGAGTTTTTCTGTTCCTTCTTTGATTATTTCTAATATCCAATCTGGTACAGTTTGATAACTGTTATTAAACCAAATATAGAATACCGTTAAGTCTGTATCCAGAATACATTTTTGATCATACTCATTAGTTATTGCTTGCTCCTGTCTCCATTGCTCTTTGGCCATAATTTCTACATCTTCAAACGTGTAATCATTGCCATTTTCTTCCAGATAAGTTCTGGCATATTCTGTTAGAACAGGATAGTCCAATGATTTAGATAAATCTGAAGCAAGGCTAGATTTTCCTGTAGATTCTGGTCCAGTTAATACAATGGTCTTCATTACTTAGCAATAACTTTAAGTTTTCTCCATTGTAGATAGCCAAACAATGCTAGGATAGTGTATGCTGCCATTAATCCAGCATAGATATATAAGTCTCTACTGAAATATAGATAAACTGTTAAGCCATCTACGATAATCCAGTAGATCCAGTTTTCGATATATTTCTTGATCGTTAAATAGGTAGCAATAAAGCTAAATATAGTAGTAAAGGAATCAATCAAAGGCCTTGCTGCATCAGGGAAGATTTTACTTAATAAAAAGTAGAGACCAAAAGAAAGTGAAATTCCTATTAGCATTTTAATGCTATGAAACTTAAGATTACCCTTATAAGCAACTGCCGCATCTTCTTGTTGTTTCCAAAGTATAAATCCTTGTATACCAGCATATACATAATAGGCATATAGAAAGGCTTCAGCATAAAGCTTAATTCGGATAAACAGCAGTATACTTACTAAGGAACCAATTGTACCAAATATCCATCCAGAGACCTCATTCTTTGCAATTAATATTACATAAGCAATACCTAGAGCAACAGCTATAATTTCGAGAAATAAGTTAATGTTTTCAGCTATCCAATGCACCATTAAGTACTTTAACTACAAAGATGACTTTCCCATATTTCTCAAAAGAGGTTTTGATTTCTTTTTGAAGAATAGTCATTACTTCATCATAATCTCCTACAATATGAGTACTAGTTGCATTTGTCTTTACAGCGATATTTCCCATTTTATTTAATCTTTCGATAAAATCTAAAATGGGTGGTTCGTAATCCGCATTTAAAGGATACTTACTTATTTCAATTGTAGTCTGCATGCTCTTGATTTGACCCAAAGGTAATTAAATTATTACAGTCCTAATTTCTTTCTTAGGTAGTCGCTAGTGAGGCATTTTCCTATGCCAGTTCTAAATCAAAAAAATGTTTTGACTAATGATACATTTATACCATTTGAAATTAGTTATTAGGAAAGCTTATTTCAAATAATTGATAATTTCTTCATCCAATGGATTTACACCAGGCGCGAATATTTGAACTAACTCTCCAGTTTCACTAATCAAATATTTTTGAAAGTTCCATTTGACTTTAGAATCTGTACTTCCATTCATTTTCTTAGATGTAAGCCATTGATACAATTTATGCTGCTCGTCTCCTTTTACTTTTACCTTATCAGTCATTAGAAATGATACACCATAATTTCTTTCGCAGAACTGAGCAATTTCTTCATTTGATCCTGGTTCTTGACTCATAAATTGATTACAAGGAACTCCAATAATTACAAGTTTGTCCTTATACTGATCATTTAATGCTTGTAGGTCTTTGTATTGTGATGTGTAACCACACTTAGATGCTACATTTACAAATAAGATCTTTTTTCCTTTAAATTGATTTAAGTCAATTTTTTCCCCTTCTAACGATTGGATCGAAATATCATATATTGATTTCATAGGTGCTTTAATTTCTTCTACTTTGTTTAAAAATGACATGGTTAATAGTCCTAATAGAGACATGGCAAACAGTTTAGAATTAAAAAATTTAGACATAATAGCTATTTATTTAAAGTGAATATATCATTGATAGACAAGTATACTATTTTATGTTTAATAAAAATAAGAAAAGATTAAACAAAATAGATTAAGTCGTTTTTTTATGCTGTATATGACTACATCTAGACAGTCTCGATGCCCGTTATGCTGCCTTCCTGTGAAGGAAGAGCTGGGGATTTGTTATGGGAATTTAGGGAACTT